>NZ_JALJRF010000005.1:0-233562 GCF_024519835.1 Dietzia sp. Die43
CTCTGGCATCGCTTCCCCTTATAGCTGATCCCTCTACGGATCCGGGGGAACCTCATGCCGATGCCGGCGTCGCCGTGACAGATGCCGATGGTGCGTTCCTTGCGTACCGCGGTGGCGAATTCGGTGAACCGGCGATGTTCCTTGGTGATGATGAAGTCCTTGGCCATCCTTAGTCCTCTTCGTAGGTGCGCAGCTTGGTTGGCCGCGCTCCGGGGGCGGCGGTGCGCGGTTCGGCCCGATCGGCGATACGCGGGATGCGGTCGTTGATGTCTTTGCGCAGTTGGCGCCGGCGGGCTCGGCGTGCGGTCTCGACTTCTTGCAGGCTTACCCGTTGGTTCGGGTGCGCCTCATCGATGGCCACGCAGAGGAAGGTGTCGCGGTCGTATACGCGAACCTCGGAGATGTCACGCGGGTCGTAGCGGATCGTCACCGGGCGGCCAACGAACGGTGCCAGAGTTGGCGCGAGGTAGCGCCGGCCTTGGAAGTGGATGCCGTCACGCTGCACGGTGCGGTGCTTGGGCACCGTCAGCAGCAGTCCGTCGAGTTCATCGAGGGATTCGGGCATGCGTGGCAACCACCCGTCACCGATCCACGCCTTCTTCGGGCTCGTCCCGATCTCCCGGTGGGTCCGCTCGTTGTAGGTGGCGATGAAACCGGCGATCGCCTGATCGAGCGCAGGTAGATCCAGAGATGGAGGTGTCTTGGCCCCTGGTGCCAGATGTCCGGGCAGGGTGGCCAGGAGCTCGGTGTTGACTGTGCCGAAGAACCGCTCGATCTTGCCTCGGCCTTGCGGGCGACCGACGGTGGAGAAGATGAGGCGGATTTTCAGTGAGACCGCGGTGTACTCGAGGTGGCGGCTGGTGAAGTCGCTGCCGTGATCGATATAGAGGACGTCGGGTAGTCCGCACATCGCCCAGGCCGGTTCGGTCTTGCGCCAGATCGCCTGTCGTAGCACCAGCGCGGTGTTCATCGCCGATGGCGCCCCGGTGAAGACCATGTACCCGCAGACCGCGCGGGAGTAGTCGTCCATCACCACCGTCAGCCAGGGCCGGTCGGGGGTGCCGCTGGCGCCGGTGATGAGGATGTCGAGTTCGGTGTGATCGGCTTGCCACGTCACATTCGGCCGTTCGGCGCGATGGCGGAACACCAGTTCATAGCGGTCCCGATATGCTGCCGGCCCCTCCAGAGCAAGCGTCACCAGGGCCGGGTCCAAAGCGTGGACGATGGCGCGGACCGTGGCATAGCTCGGGGCCGTCAGCCCCAAGCGACCCGCTTCGGCCGTGGTGAGCCGGTGCAATGCAGCGGTGATCGGGCGTGGGCGGGTCAGCGCGAGGTGCTCGAGAAACGTGACCAGTTCCGCCGGAGTGCGTCGAGATCCCGTGTCGCGTCGTGGCCGCGGCTCCAACGCCGCGATGCCGCCGGTCTTGTAAAGCTGGTGCCAGCGTTGCAGTGTCCGCAGCCCGGTGCCGGTGTCACGGGCCAGGGTCGTCAGCGAGATGCCGTCCTCGACGTGAAGCCGGAGGATTCGCCACCGCTGCGGCCCGTCCATGTCACACCTGCTGGGAGACCATGTCGCGGTCGCGGGCAGCCTGTTGGTGCCGGTACAGCGTGGCGCGAGACCATCCGACCAATCGGGCGGCTTCCTCGGCGGTGCGACCCTTGGCGCGGGCGTCCCGAGCGATGTCGAGTTTCTCCGCAATCACCGCCGGGTCAACAGGCGGCCGACCGAACCGGGTACCGCTCTGCTTCGCCGCAGCGATGCCGGCATTGACTCGCTCGGTGATCAGCTCGCGCTCGTACTCGGCCAGCGTGGCCAGCATGCCCAGCATTAACCGGCCGGAAGTGGTCTCCGGGTCGATGCCGTCCGAAAGCGACTTGATCTTTACGCCCTTGTCGCGCATCAGGTTCACGGTGTTGAGGACATCGATCAAGGATCGGCCGAGCCGGTCGATGCGCCACACCACGACCGTGTCGCCGGACTCGGCATAGTCCAACAGGCGCTTCATCCCCGGGCGTTCGATCGCGGTCCGGCTACCCGAGGTCACATCCGCGAACACATCCCGCTTCTGCACCCCGGAATCCACGAGTGCATCCAACTGCAACTGCGCGTCCTGACTCGCAGTGCTCACGCGGGTGTACCCCAAGAGCCTCATGACATGATTATGACTCACAAACCCCTACCGAGCACCACCCTGCGACAGTTCACGGTGAGACGACTTCGCGAGAGGCAGAAGGTGCCCCTCGGCCCATGAAGCGGTCTCGGCGTCCGGTCCCCGCCTGGTGTCTCATAAGACTGTAGGTTTTTAAGGCACATTCACGGCGCCAGGCGGGCCGCCGCGGGAGCCCTCGTCCACCCCGCTGGGGCCGCGAGTTTCAGGCGCAGCATGACGTCGGCATCTGGTTTCGGAAGAGGCCGGCCACGATGCGCAGGCTTTCGCTCATGGTCAGGTACGGCGCCCAGGTGTCGGCCAGATCGTCGACGGTCATGCCGCTTTTGATGGCGTAGGTGGCCGCCAGCATGATCTCCCCGGCCCCGTCCGCCAGAGCGTGCACGCCCAGAACCTTGCCGCTCACGGCGTCGGCGACGAGCTTCACCGCCCCGCGGGTGTCGTGCTGGACGAGCGCCCGGGGGACATCGGACAGGTCCAGGACGCGGCAGTCGCACGCGTGCCCTCGGGTGAGGGCCTCGTCCTCGGTCAACCCCGCCGAGGCCAGCTGGGGCCGGGTGAACACGACCGCAGGAAAGCCGGCGTAGTCGACCCGAGCTGCCGGCGGGTACCTGTCCTCGGTCAGGGCGTTGAGCGCGGCGGCCCGACCGCCGGCGGCGGCGGCGTAGACGTACTGGGGAGCCCCCGAGACGTCACCGGCGGCCCAGACGCGCGGGTTGGAGGTGCGCTGGGTCTGGTCGACCACGACGAAGCCGCGCTCGTCCACGTCCACACCGGCAGCGGCCAGGTTCAGGCCGTCGGTGCGGGGCAGGCGTCCGGTGGCCACCAGGACCTGCGCGCCGCGCACCTGTTCGCCCGAGTCCGTGGTCACCACCACCTCTCCTGCGGGGCCTGGTTCGCGGGCCACAGTGGTCGCGCGCTCTTCGACCACGGTGATGCCGTCGTCGGTGAAGACTTCCCGAAGTCTCTGGGCCAGCTCCGGCTCGGCGTGCGGCGCCAGACGCCCGACCACAGAGACCCGGGTGCCGAGGTGAGCGAACAGCTGGGCCTGCTCCATCCCGACGTACCCGCCACCGATAACGACCAGGGACTCAGGCAGCTCGGTCAGCTGCATCGCGGTGGTGGACGTCAGCCGGTCCACAGAGTCGAGACCGACCACCTCCGGGATGGCGGGGGTGGCACCGGTGGCGACCAGATAGGCCCGGGCCCGCAGCGCCTGGCCGTCGACGGCCAGGGTGTCCCCGTCCAGGAAGCTGGCCTGGCCTGGGCGGACCTGGAAGCCGTAGGCAGCGG
Organism: Dietzia sp. Die43; assembly: GCF_024519835.1. Lineage (NCBI taxonomy): Bacteria > Bacillati > Actinomycetota > Actinomycetes > Mycobacteriales > Dietziaceae > Dietzia > Dietzia sp. Die43. The sequence continues at coordinate 3,462 of NZ_JALJRF010000005.1, forward strand.
CCACATCGGCGTACTTCGCATCACGCAGGCGCTCGATGAGTGCGTCCTTCTGGGCCACCAGATCGCCGAGGTTCACCGGTGCGGCTGACGTTGGGGCACCTTTGAAGGGATTGGTGAGCGCGGCGTGCCGGGCCCCGGCGGCCGCCAGGAGCGTCTTGGACGGCACGCAGCCGATGTTCACGCACGTCCCGCCCAGAACACCGCGCTCAACCAGCACGACGCTCTTACCGGCCTGGCTGGCCGCGATGGCGGCGGACATCGCCGCGCCTCCTGAGCCGATCACGGCCAGATCGACGTCGTAGTCCACACCCATTTGCCCACCTTCCTTCGCGTGACCCCTCTTCAGCGTCCATAGTGGACGTTCCAGCGCAGGGGAAGGTCAAGGCGAACATGGACGAGAGCCGAGAAAGGGGCCACTGTGCGCATCGGTGAGTTGGCCGTGGCCAGCGGCACCACAACCAAGACGCTGCGCTTCTACGAAGAAGCCGGCCTACTACCTGCGCCTGAGCGCACCGCCAACGGATACCGCGACTACACCCCTGCGGCCCTGGCGCGCCTGGACTTCGTTCGCCGCGGCCGCACCGCTGGGCTCACCCTGGCCCAGATTCGCGAGATCCTCGACATCCGCGACGCCGGAGTCGCACCCTGCCAGCACGTGCACGCCCTGCTCGAAGCCCACCTGGGCGACCTGGACCGCCAAATCGCCGACCTGCAAGCACTGCGACACACCGTCGCGCACCTTCACCACAGTGCCACCACCAGCGACCCCACCAAATGCGACACCACGACCGTCTGCCGCTATCTGTGACCAGACCGGTGCTCGCGTGTATCGCCATGAGCAGATGCCGCCACAGAGCGTCGACAGAACCCCGCCATATAACGGCGAAAGCCACAAGCGAGAACAGTGCAAGGCTCGCCGTCCCGCACGGGTGTACCCCAACAGATCGACTTTCGTTCGATGGTGTCGGAGGGTCCGATCTGCTTCACCAGGCCCTCTCGAGCTTCCGGTGCCCGCGACCAAGCGCCCCGCGCAGCGAAAGCTCCTCGGAGGGCAGGTCGTCGGCGACCGAAAGTGTGGTCGACTCAGAGAATCGGGGAGCGCTACTTGGAACTCGGAGCTGAGGCAGGGAGCCTGATGTACCCCACCAGCAACGAATTGCCGTGCCCCAACCGTGGATTTTGCTCCTTCAACCGATTCGAAACCGGAAACATATATTGGTCGCCGACCACCAACGCCCAAGCAGTGTGGGGAGCGATCTTTCAGGAATACGGAAGACAGGGCTACGAGAACGGCAGGTTCGGGCTGCCCACGACCAGCGAATTCGACACCCCGGACGGAAAACAGGTGAACTTTGAAGGAGGCTGGATTCGCTGGATCCGCAATACAGGGGCGTTGATCACTTCCTAAGGCGGACTCGGTAGCCGCGAGCGCTGCCCCTAGAAGGGTATGCAACTAGGGGCAGCGCTCGTTGTAGGGCGAAAGTTGCCATGAAGCGTGTACTGTTTGGTTAATTCTAGGCGGGGTTGAAACGCATGGTCAATAATTCGAAACGCAGAAACAGTGCAATAGTTCTCGCACGATTCGTGGCTATAACTGGGGCGCTAGTGATTATTGCTGTGTACGGTTTTGCACTCACAGTAAGAGGCCCAGACGTTGGCGACAATAACGGATGCCGTAGCACTTATTCCGACGCGCCGGCCCTCCAGTCTCAGCGCGACGAATACCAGGCAATAATTGATAAGGCCGATTCAGTGGTTGAATGGAGGGCAGCGTGGTCCTATTTCCCTCCGGGATGGATATGTTCGGCAAGGGGCTATGCGGACGGCGAGAGGGGGGCGCTTGGAGTGATCCACCCTTCGAAGTGGGGAGGTGTCGCCGCGGCGGTAGGGATGGCTCTGGCGGTAGGAGGAGCCGTCTCGATGGCGGGAATCTGGATTCGCGAATACCGCAGGAGTTCTCGCAGATGACGCCTCCGTGCGTGAGCGCCGATTAGCCCCGCTGATTCACGGGCCGGTGTGACTGCTGCTGTCGGGTGACGGCGGGCTTGTTTTCGCGTGTGGGCGTGCGGGGGTGCCGGCTGGCGCTGCCGGTGGGCGGGTATCCGGGTGGTGCTGTCGTGGGCGGGCAGGTGAGGTCAGGCGGGTTTGGGGATCGCGGCGATCTTGTTGAACACGGCGACGATGGCGGTGGCCCACGGCCACGTCTCTGGGATCTTCACCCGTCGTCTCCGGCCGCTACGAGTCAGCCGGGCTGCCACGTGAAGGAAGCGGTATCGCAGCGCCTTGGGCTCGCACAAGGCGAGAACGGCGGCCTCGCCGGTGCAGGCCAGCATCCGAGTCCAAGCCACCAGATCTGCGGCGATCATCACTGCCACCAGCCAAGCCTGATTGAGCGCGAACTCGCGTGAGGGCAGACGTCCGAGTCCGGTGTCTTTTGCGTGGCGGATCCGGTCCTCGACCCGGGCGTGAGCCCGATGCCTGGCTTCAAGAAACTGCAGTTGACCGGTGGCGGTGTTGGTGACAAACGCCTGGTAGCGCCATCCATCGATCTCCTCGAACATCGACAGTTGGGCGCCGGGGTGGGGCCGCTCGCGGCGGACGATCACCCGCATCCCGTCTGGCCACTTTGCGAGCATCCGTTGGAGGAGGAACCCGGTCAGCTCCGCGATGTCGGCCCCGTCGCGGATGTCCCCGTTGGGGTTGAGCGCTGGTCCCCACGCGGCTTCGGGGCAGGTCGCGATGGCTCGACGAATCGGGGCAGTGATGGAGAAGCCGACCGAGTACTCCACCTGTCGACCACGGACGCGGTTCTGTTCGGTGATCCAATCCAGCAAGTCGTGGGAGGCGCCGGCGCCGTCGGAGCGGATCAGCAGATCACGTCGATGGTTGGCGGGGATCTGCGCGATTGCCTGGCCCAGGACGTCGATGTGGTCGGCGGCGGTGTTGGACCCGGCGTTGCCCGGGCGCAAGCTCGCGGCGAGAAACTCTTCTGTGTTGTCGCACCACACGCCGATCGGGTGGTACCCGAACGTGCGCTTATATGTCGGAGCTGCATGTTCCTTCTCGCTGTGGGTGACCACGATGGTGGCATCCACATCGAGCACGACCGTCGATCCCAGATCCCGCCCCGCACACGCCGATGCGGGTACTCCGCCGGGCAGTTGGGACCACACGTGCCGCCGGGTGCGGGCACGCGCGACCTGGATCTTCTTGCGCTTGCCGGCAGTGACCTCATCGAGCGTGCGCCACACCGTCGGCGCCGAGGCCACTGGGCCCAGGGCCCCGGATTGGTGGCGCAGGACGCCGATGTCGGAGATGGACTCGCCGCCATCGGCGAGCATCACCGCGGTATCGATCAGCACACGGCCGCGGTCGTGGATCGGGATGAATTGTCGGCGAGACATGGCCCCTGACAGCTCGGCGGTCAGACCGACCTGATCAGCCAGAAGACGAGGCACGATGGCCCCGGCATGCGAGATCACCCCGACACCATCTGCAGTAACGGACAGACCGGCCGACCACGAAGTACGCTTCACCTACCGAGTGCTTTCTGCTGGAGAACATGGAACCTTAGACAAGTCCCAGTTTCCCCTGTTCAGGAAGCACTTCGGTCTATTTTCGCCCAGCGATCCGCAGATCCCCATGAATCACCCGGGTTAGCTTGAGACTATCGAGCTACTGCAGGGGCGACGGTGACCTCGACATCAGGGACTTCAGGGCTCGATTCCCGTTGATGTGTACCTCATCGGAGCATATGCGCCCCCGGCCGGCCCACGCTCACCAGCTGATGCGCTCCGGGCGGGCGTCGGCGAGGATCTCCGCGCGGTCATCGGCCAGCAGGAAACCCTCGGCGATGAGCCGGTCGGTGGCCTCCTCGTAGGCCCGCAGGTACTCGTCGCGGCCCGACCACCGCTGCCGCAACCGCTCCTCGGCCACCTCCTCCGTGCGACCGAGGAGCATGCAGAACGGCGCGGACTGCGGGTACGGCGCACCGACCAATCTCTCCACCGGCGCCTCCACGGCCGGGGTCCGCACGCCACCCCGGCCGATGCCCAGATCGCCCGGGACCACCTCGTCGTCGTCGAGTTCGACCGGTGGCGCGGCAGGCGGTCGCGCCCCGCCGGCCACCCACGACACCAGGTGACGCAGCGCGGCCCGCACCACGAACACCTGCTGGCCACTGTTGATGGCGCCCCCGCAGTCGACCAGGCCCGCCAGCTCACCCAACTGGTAGGCGTCCGCGTGCGCCTGGCCCGCGATCTCCCAGGTGACGATGGCTTTCGAGTCGGGCTGACGCGAGCGGGCCGAGTCGAGCAACCCGCCCAGATCACCCTCGGCCTGGACGACGAACACGGGGGTGTCGAGGTCGTCGCGCAGGAGCATGGTGGACGAGCGGACGGCGGTGGCGATGCCGGCCGCGCAGCCACGGTCGTCGAACGGCAGCGCGCCCCCGCCGCGGCTGTGCAACAGGAACCCGTCGAACACGCCGACCAGCGGGTGCACACCGTCGATGTAAGAGGTCAGGGCGATCGCCGACTGCGACTCCCCGATCGCGAGCACCGTCTCCGGCACCAGCCCGGCCAGCGGGCCGTCGTCGCGCGCCTCGCGGCAGAACCGGCCCACCTGGGTCACGATGTCGTACGAGTACGCGTCCCCCGGGTGGCGGAGCTCGCCGTAGCGCTCGGCCCGCTGCGCCCGCAGGCCGACGGTCTGCCCGCCCATCCCTACGGCGGCGTCGCCACCCTCCACGCCGATGAACTGCGCCGACACCCCGACCCACGCGTGGCCGGCGCGGACGATCTCATCGGCGAGGTAGGTGTACTCCGGCGCGGCGTCCTGGCCGCCGCTGACGTTGAGCCACTCGACCAGCACCACGCCGCTGAACCGGGCGGCGTCGGGGCGGCGGACCAGCACGCGGGTGGCGAACGGCGCCGAATCGGCCTGAGCCAGCTGGATGCGCCCGTCAGTGGGCAGTTCGCCGACCGAGTAGGACACCGCCTCACCGGACGCCGCCCACTCCGACTCCGTGAACCCCGCCACCGCGAGGTCCGGGCCCGGGCGGGCGGCCATGGGCGGGGCGATCCGCCCCTCGGTGAGTTCGGTGAACGTCGGCGTCTGGACTGGCTGCATGATCCAGATTCTCTCCCGACCGACGCCCGATCCGGATCCCTTTCGCGTCTCTACCCGCCGTCCGCGGCCGCGTCGTTGCCCGGCGAGGTGGACGTGGGCACCTGGGTGGGCGTGGAGGACGCCGGCGTGGTGGCGCTGGTCCGCGTGGTGCTCGTCGACGATGATGTGGACTCTTCCGACGGCGACGCGGTCCGCGTACTCGTGCGTGTCGGGGAAGTCGCGGCCGGGGTCGGGGTCGTCGCGCGAGGCGTGGGCGTGGACGCGACCGCCGCCGCCCCCAGCGCCGGCGGGGCGCTCCGGCCCCGTGACGAGCAGTCCCCCAGGTGCTTCTGCGCCATCCACGCCGGGGCGCCCCGGGCGATCGCCTCGTCCGGACACGTCCCCAGGTAGATCGACACGTCCCCGACCCTGCGCCACCTGCCGTCGGAATACGCGACCCAGTAGGGGTCGCCCGACACCGCGCTGGCCATGACCGCCCACCCGGATCCGCAGTCGATGATCCGCGCGCCGCTGTTCGGGTACAACAGGTCGGCGTTGATCACCCCGGCGTCGCACTCCGGTCCCGACACCTCGAGCATCCCGGTGATCTCCGGCGCGGAGGAGCGTGGCATGAGCCGCGACATGCGGGGCGATGAGGGCGAGGTCGCAGGGGAGGACGTCGTGGCGTCGGTGGCCACCGGTTCCGAGCGGTCGCCTCCGGGGCGGACCAGCGCCACCACGCCGAATGCCACCACGAGCACGGCGGCGAGCGCCGCGACGGCAGCGATCAGCGTTCTCGAGGCGGCGAACTTGGGCAGTCCGGTCATCGCGCGTCTCCTGCACGTTCGGAGCCACACATTGTGAGGTCGTCTTTACTATATAAAGGGCCGCCGAGGGGGGCAACCGCTGTCACCCGCCCCACCTGCGCGGCCGCTGCCTCGCAACCCCGAGAAAAGCCGGACGATCCCCGGTGGCGGGCGTTCTTCGTCGTCGTCGCCCCTCTCCTCGGTACGGTGAGCCCGCGCCCATCCCCTCGCCCACCCCCCGCCCATCCCCTCGCCCCACAGGAGGTCCCGTGACCGGTCAGGACGCCCCCACCCACGTGTTCGACGAGGCGGTCGCGCTGGAGCCGATCGGCGAGAACCGCTTCCGCGGCCGCACCCACGCCGCGTGGGCCAACATGGTCGGGCCGTTCGGCGGCATCACCGCGGCCACCATGCTGGGCGCTATCCTGCAGCACCCCGAGAAGCACGGCGACCCGCTCGCGCTGACCCTCAACTACGCCGGGCCGGTCGCCGAGGGCGAGTTCCAGATCGAGGCCCGACCCGCCCGCACCAACCGCTCCAACCAGCACTGGTGGGTGGAAATGCGCCAGGGCGACGAGGTCGTCACCACCGCCACCGCGATCACCGGCCTGCGCCGCGAGACGTGGTCGGAGACCGAGACCTCCCCGCCGGCCGTCCCCGCGCCGGAGGAGCTCACCGCCGCCACGTCGGACCGCGGCGTGCGGTGGGTCGACAACTACGACATGCGGTTCGTCACCGGAGGGTGGGACGACGTGGCCTCCGGTGAGGAGCAACCGGAGTCGACGACGACGATGTGGATCCGCGACGACCAGCCCCGCGGACTCGACCATCTCGCGCTGACGTCCCTGTGTGATTCGTTCTTCCCGAGGTCGTTCCTCCGGCTCGGTCGGCCGGTCCCGGCGGGCACGGTGACGTTGACGATCCACTTCCTGGCCACCGCCGACGAGATCGCCGCCCAGGGCACGGACTTCCTGCTCGGCAGCGTGCACTCGCACCGGTTCCACGGCAACTACCACGACGAGGCCGCGCGCCTGTGGAGCCGCGACGGCACGCTGCTGGCCACGGGCACGCAGCTTATGTATTTCAAGAACTGAGTATCTCAAGAACTGAGCATCTCAAGAACTAGAGGGGGAGCACCCATGTCCTCGACCCGACACCGCAGTACCCACGAGGTCCTCAACCAGGCGCCGCCCCGCGTGGACGTGGACGAGTACGCCCTCAACCCGGCACTGCAGGAGGCCGTCGCGGTGTTCTCCCCGCACGCCCGCGTCGAGAGGTTCCACGAGATCGGCCGCCACGTGGGCACCGAGCAGTACCAACACGACGCGGAGCTGGCCAACACCCTCACGCCGGTGCACCGCGCCCACGACCGGTGGGGCAACCGGGTCGACGAGATCGAGTTCCACCCCGCCTACCACCGGATCATGGAGTACTCGGTGTCCCGCGGGCTGCACACCTCGGCGTGGGCCGACCCGGGGCCGGGGGCGAACGTCGAGCGGGCCGTTGGGTTCATGCTGGTCTCGCAGGTCGAGGCCGGCCACGGGTGCCCGCTGTCGATGACACACGCGGTGGTCCCGTCGCTGCGGTTGAGCCCCGAGCTGGCCGCCGAGTGGGAACCGGCGCTGCTGTCGACGGTGTACGACCCCGAGCTGCGCGATCCCGCCACCAAGTCGGGCGTGCTGTTCGGGATGGCCATGACCGAGAAGCAGGGCGGCTCGGACGTCCGCGCCAACACCACCACCGCCGAGCCTGTCGGTGACGGTGACTGCTACGTCCTGCGTGGACACAAGTGGTTCTGCTCGGCCCCGCAGTCGGACGCGTTCCTCGTGCTGGCGCAGGCGCCGGCTGGCCTGAGCTGCTTTCTCGTCCCGCGCGTCCTGCCCGGCGGCGAGCAGAACCCGTTCCTCGTGCAGCGCCTCAAGGACAAGCTGGGCAACAAGTCCAACGCGTCGTCGGAGGTGGAGTTCGACGGCACGCTCGGCTGGATGGTCGGCGAACCCGGCCGCGGTGTGCGCACGATCATCGAGATGGTCGGCCGGACCCGCCTGGACTGCGTGCTCGGCGCGGCGGCGGGCATGCGTCAGGGCGTGGCCGAGGCGGCGTGGCACGCCCGGCACCGGGCCGCGTTCGGCGCGACGCTGATCGACCAGCCCGCGATGGCCGCGGTACTGGCGGACCTGCAGCTCGAGGCGGAGGCCGCGACGTGGACCGCGCTGCGCCTGGCCTCGGCGTACGACGACGACGAGTCCGCCCCCTACCGCCGGCTCGCCACCGCGGTCGCCAAGTACTGGATCTGTAAGCGCGGGCCGAACCACGCCTACGAATCGCTGGAGTGCCTCGGCGGCAACGGGTACACCGAGTCGTTCCCGCTCGCCCGCCGCTACCGGGAGCAGCCGGTCCTCGCGGTGTGGGAGGGCTCGGGCAACGTCATCGCGCTCGACGTGCTGCGGGCGATGGCCCGCGAGCCGGAGTCCGTGGCCGCGTTCGACGCCGAACTGGCCGCGCAGCTGGGCGGTCACGAGCTGTACGACCGGCACGTCGAGCGGGTGCGCGCGCTGATCGGCCGCGCGGCTGCCGACCCGGGCGCCGCCCCCGGGATCGCCCGCCGCCTGGTGGAGGCGATGGCGCTGGCCCAGCAGGGCGCGGTCCTGCTCGCCCACGCTCCGGCCCGGGTCGCGGAGGCGTTCTGCCTGGCCCGGCTCGGCGACGACCGCTCGGCCGAGTACGGCGCCTTGCCCGACGGCGTGGACATCGACGCACTGGTCGCCCGAGCCTGAGTCGGGCGGGGGCTGCCGGCCGGTGGTGTCACGGCCGGCGGGACTGCCGGCAGGCCGAGCCGCCGCCAGCGGGGCCGGGTGAAAGAAACGACACCGCCGGTTTCGGTAATCGCGTGACAACTAGTGACGGCTGTCACACACTGGGGTCACCCGACAACGAGGTGCCTGATGTCCATCCCTGGTGATCCGCGGGAGAGGGTCTACCGACCCGGCCCGGCCCCACTGCGCTCCAAGCTGCCGGTCCTCGGCGGCACGCTCGAATATGTCCACAGCCCGCTGGCGACCATGGCCCGCCGCTATCGCGATCACGGTCCCGTCTCCGACCTGAACTTCCTCGGCGCCACGTGGACTGCCCTTATCGGCCCCGACGCCTGCCAGGCCGCCCTGCAGAACGCGAACAAGGCGTTCGCCAGCGGCCCCGGCTGGGGATACCTGGTGGGGCCGTTCTTCAACCGCGGGCTGATGCTGCTCGACTTCGAGGAGCACCACCACTACCGCCACATCATGCAGGAGGCGTTCACCCGTCCCCGGCTCGAGGGCTACACCCGCAGACTCGCCCCGCTGGTCGACGAGGGCATCGGCGCCTGGGCCCCGGACCGGGCGTTCCAGATCTATCCCGCGCTCAAGACGCACACCCTCGACCTGGCGACCGAGGTGTTCATGGGTGGCGCGGAGTACGCCGCACCCGGGGAGCTCGACAAGGTCAACACCGCGTTCGTCGACTGCGTCCAGGCCGCGAACGGCTATGTCCGTTCCACCGCGGTGCCGTTCACCAAGTGGGGCCGTGCCGCTCGGGGGCGCCGGCTGCTCGAGGAGTTCCTGCGCCGCCACCTGCCGGCCCGGCGCGCAAACCCGGGAGAGGACCTGTTCTCCGCCCTGTGCCAGGTGGCGGACGCCTCCGGCGGGATCGACGACGACGACATCGTCAACCAGATGATCTTCCTGCTCATGGCCGCGCACGACACCACCACCAGCACGGTGACGTCGATGGTCTACGAGCTCGGCCGCGACGTCCAGTGGCAGGAGCGGCTCCGCCGACAGTGCCAGGACCTGGGTCCGAACCCCACCATGGCCGAGCTGGAGGAGCTGCCCGATCTGGGGTTGGTGATGAAGGAGTCGCTGCGCCTGCACCCGCCGGTGCCGGTGATGGCACGCAAGACGGTCAAGGACACCGAGATCCTGGGCGTGGAGATCCCGGCCGGCCGACTCACCTCGATCATGCCGCTGTACTCGCACCACATGCCCGAGTACTGGACGGACCCGGAGATCTTCGACCCCGAACGCTTCTCCGACGAGCGGCGGGAGGACAAGTCGCACCGCTTCGCGTGGGAGCCGTTCGGCGGCGGGGTGCACAAGTGCCTCGGCATGATCTTCGCCAACCTCGAGTCGAAGCTGGTGCTCAGTGCACTGCTACGCCACTTCGAGTGGTCGGTCCCGCTGGACTACGTGCCGCCCATGAAGAACGACTCGCTGCCCTACCCCGCGGACGGACTGCCCGTCTCGCTGCGGCCGCTGGCCCGCGTCGCCGCGAACTGACCCCGCCGCCCGCCCGGCCTCCGCCGTCCAGAGGATTTCGCCTGTATCGCCCGAGTGGGTCTGAGCGAAATCCTCTGCTCGGCGATGATGCCGCGGCGGCGGGGGGGGCGGGACGGCCAGCGTGTCGGCCGGCGGGACGGCCAGCGTGGCGGCGGCCAGCGTGGCGGCGGCCAGCGTGGCGGCGGCCAGCGTGGCGGCCGGCGTGGCGGCCGGCGGGACGGTTGGCACCGAGCAGCCAGTAGCGCAGAAGCAGGGCCCGGGGGCGGTCATACCGCAATCCCGGGCCCTCCGCTGGCCGACGACGCGTTCCCGCGTTCGACCTTCCGCCTGCCTAGTTCTCCAGGGCGTTCACCACGGTGAGTTCGCCGTCGGAATGCGAGACGCGGATGCGCTTCTTGTCGAGCTTGCCGACGGAGGTCTTGGGGATCTCGTGGACGAACGCGAACTTCTCGGGCACCTGCCACTTGGCCATCCGTTCGGCCAGGTGATCGCGCAGCTCCTCGACGCTCGGGTCGGGCACACCGTCCTTGACGACGATGGTGGCCAGCGGCCGCTCGTCCCACTTGGGGTCGGGGACACCGATCACGGCGGCCTCCGCCACGGACGGGTGCTCGAGGAGGTAGTTCTCCACCTCGACGGACGAGATCCACTCGCCACCGGACTTGATGATGTCCTTCGCGCGGTCGGTGAGCTGCAGGAACGCCTCGGGCTTGATATACCCCACGTCGCCGGTGCGCAGCCAGCCGTCGTCGAAGGAGTCCGAGGCGTCCACCTTGTAGTAACTGCCGGTGATCCACGGGCCGCGGACCTCCAGCTCGCCGACGGACTCGCCGTCCCATGGCAGGGCCTGGCCGGAATCGTCGACGATACGGGCCTTCACGCCGGCGATGAGTCGGCCCTGCGTCATGCGGAGCTCGAACTGCTTCTCCTCCGGCAGGGATGCCTTCGGGCGGGACAGGGTGCCGATGGGCGAGGTCTCGGTCATGCCCCACGCGTGGACGATGTTGATCCCGTATTTGTCCCGGAACTTGCGGATCAGCTCCGGCGGGCACGAGCTGCCGCCCACGACGACCGCACGGAAGCTCGACATGTCGATGGGGTGGTCCACGCTGTACGCGTCCACTGCCTGCCAGATCGTGGGGACGGCGGCGGCCAGCGTCGGACGCTCGGAGGCGATCATCGCGGCCAGCGGCTCGGGCTGTAGGAAACGCTCCGGCATGAGCAGCGAGGCGCCCACCATGAACGCGGCGTACGGCAGGCCCCACGACATGGCGTGGAACATCGGCACGATCGCCAGCACGTTGTCGTCGAGCGAGATGTCCATGCCGTCGGACATGCACACCTGCATCGAGTGGAGGTAGATCGACCGGTGCGAGTAGACGACGCCCTTCGGGTCGCCGGTGGTGCCCGAGGTGTAGGCCATCGCGGCGCCGGAGTTCTCGTCGACCTCCGGCCAATCGAACTCGGTGGGCTGGGCGGCGAGGAGCGCGTCGTAGTCGTGCACCTGGATGCCCTCGGGAGCCTCGAGGTTCGCGGCGCCCCCACCGGTGACGATGACGTGCTCGACCGTCGAGAACCGGGGCAGGAGCGGCTGCAGGAGCGGGACGAGGCTCGGGTCGACGATCACGACCTTGTCCTCTGCGTGGTTGGCCACGAACTCGAGCTGGTCCGGGAACAGCCGGATGTTCAGCGGATGCAGCACGGCGCCCATGGACGGGATCGCGAGGTAGGCCTCCAAGTGCTCGGAGTTGTTCCACTGGAATGTGGCGACCCGCTGGTCACCGTCGACCCCCAGGGAACGCAGCGCGTTGGCCAGCTGCGCGGCGTGCTTGCCCAGATCGCCGTAGGTGATCTTCCGTGGTCCCTGATCGGTCCAGGTGGTGACGACCGCATCGGAGTGGACGGTCGCACCGAACTGCAGGATCGTGCTGATGTTCAACTGCTCCGGCATCATCGTGCTCTTCATGAGGGGCTCCTTGATCGAGGGGTGGCGTCTGTCACTCTCGTGTCGAGACTACCTGCCGTCGACGACGTTCCTGGTTCGTATGGTCGACTACCCGTCGAGGTCGTCGAAGACGGTCTGGACCGTCCTCATCGCCGAGAGCGCCGCCGGCGCGCCGCAGTACCCCGAGGCGTGGATGACCGCCTCGGTTATCTCCTCGCGGGTCAACCCGTTGGTCAACCCGCCGCGCACGTGCCCCGCCAGCTCGGCGTCCGCGCGCAGTGCCACGAGCATCCCGATGTTGAGCAGGCTGCGGTCCCGGCGGCCCAGCCCGGGCCGGTTCCAGATGTTGCCCCACACGTTCTCGGTGACCACGTGCTGGATCGCCTCCGACTCCGTCCCGACAGCCCGGTCCATCGCCCGGTCGACGAAGTCGTCGCTCATCACCTCGCGCCTGGTCGCGAAACCCTGCTCGCGCAGATCCGCGGCCGAAGGCCCCTCGCCTGCAGAACTCGTCGTCGTCGTCATCTCCACGGTCCTCTCCCACTGCCGACAGGTATCGCGATCCATCCTCCCCGACCGTCGTCACCAGCTCCGCGTGACCTCGCCCCGCCCCGGCCAGGCGCGGGGACGGCTCGGACAGGGGCGGCGGCGGAGGCACGCAGATGGGCGGACGCGGCGGCGGGTGGGATACCCTCGACGGGTCCGGCCACCAGCGTCGGACCCCGCGGCAACTCGGCGGAAGTCGGTGCGAATCCGACGCTGTCCCGCAACTGTGATCCCGTCTCAGGACGGGCGAGCCAGGTCGGCCGGTTCCGCGGCAGCCGTACGTACTGACCTCGGACGAAGGACGGTCGCGTGCAGCGGCCCCGGCCGCGGCCCGAGCTGTTTTCGTCCTCCGAATCACGGAGGATGCCATGCACCATCCACGAGCCCGCCGGGCAGGAGCCCGCTCGCTGCTGCTCGCCCCCCTGGCCGCCCTGGCTCTGGTCGCCACCGCGTGCAGCGGCACCGGCGGCGACGACCCGGCCCCGGCCGACCAGACCTCCGCCGCGGCCGACGAGCCGCAGGCGATCGTCTCGCTGGCCCCCACCACCACCGAGATGCTCTACGCCGTCGGCGCCGGGGACAGCGTCGTGGCGGTCGACGAGCGGTCCGACTTCCCCTCCGACGCCCCGGTCACCGACCTGTCCGGGTACACGCCCAACCTCGAGGCGATCCTGGGGTACGCGCCGGACCTCGTCGTGCTCACCGACGACACCGGGGACATCGTGGCGGGCCTCGAACGCTCCGGCGTCGAGGTGCTGCAGCTGCCCGCCGCGCAGACCCTCGACGACACCTACGCCCAGCTCGAGCAGGTCGGGGCGGCCACCGGGCACATCGGCGAGGCCGCCGAACTCGTGTCGCGGATGCGTGGCGAGATCGACGAGATCGTCGCCTCGGTGCCGGAGCGCGAGACGCCGCTGACGTACTTCCACGAGCTCGACGACACCTATTACACCGTCACCGACGACACCTACGTCGGCGAGATCTACTCCCTGCTGGGCCTGACCTCGATCGCCACCGGCGACGATCCCTACCCGCAGCTGTCCGAGGAACTCATCCTCGAGGCCGACCCGGACCTGGTGTTCCTCGCCGACGGCCAGTGCTGCGGCGTCACCCCCGAGGTCGTGGCCGAGCGGCCGGGCTGGGACGGACTCACCGCCGTGCGCGAGGGGCGCGTCCACGTGGTCGACGAGGACCTGTCCAGCCGGTGGGGCCCGCGGGTGGTCGACTTCATGCGCGAGGTCGCCGAGATCGTCACCGCGGTGCCCGATGCCGCGCCGGAGACCGCGGGGAGCCCCGCGAACCAGCCCGCCTCGTGACCCGCCCGTCGCCCCGCCACGCCCTCGTGCTGGGCGGGGCGACGCTGTTGCTGGCCGCGGCGGTCCTGCTCGGCACCCTCATCGGCCCGGCCGGCCTCACCCCGGGCGGCGTGGTGCTCGAGCTGGTGGGCCGGCTGCCGCTGGTCGACATCGACTCCGGGTTCACCGAGCGTCAGCAGGTAATCCTGTGGGAGATCCGCATCCCGCGCGTGGTGCTGGGCGCGATCGTCGGCGCGATGCTGGCGATCGCCGGGGCCACCTACCAGGGCGTGTTCCGCAACCCGCTCGCCGACCCGTACCTGCTGGGGGTGTCCAGCGGGGCGGGGCTGGGTGCCACCCTGGCGATCGTCGTGGGCGGCGCGATGGGCTCGGCGATGGTGCCGCCCGCCGCGTTCGCCGGCGGCATGATCGCGGTGCTGGCCACCTACACGCTGGGCCGCAGTGTCGGCGGCGGACGCAGCGAGGTCGTCATCATCCTCGCCGGCGTCGCGGTGGCGGCGTTCGCCAGCGCCATCCAGACGTTCTTCATGCAGCGCCACGACGAGACCCTGCGGCAGGTGTACTCGTGGATGCTCGGCCGGCTCACGACAAGCGGCTGGACCGACGTGCAGACCGTGCTGCCGTACGTGCTCGTGGCGGTGGCCGTGATCGCCCTGTTCCGGCGCACCCTCGACGTGATGGCGGTCGGGGACGCCGAGGCCGCCACGCTGGGTATCGCCCCGGCGCGGGTGCGCCTGGTCCTCATCAGCGTGGCCACCCTCGGGACGGCGGCGGTGGTGTCCGTGTCGGGTCTGATCGGGTTCGTGGGCATCGTCATCCCGCACGCCGTGCGGATGCTCATCGGGCCCGGGCACCGGCTGCTGCTGCCGGTGTCGCTGCTGGTCGGCGCGGCCTTCCTCATCCTCGCCGACGTCGTCGCCCGCACCGCGATGAGCCCGGCCGAGCTGCCCATCGGCGTGGTCACCGCCGCGATCGGCGCCCCGTTCTTCCTCATCGTCCTGCGCCGCAGCCGGGGGCACATATGACCACCACGCCACCCACGCCACCCGCGTCAGCCGCGGCGGCCGCGGCGGCCGCGCCAGTCGCACTGGCCTGCCGCGACCTGCACGTCACCCGGGACCGCACGGCCATCCTCCACGGCATCGACCTCGCCGTGGACGCCGGATCGTGGGTATCCCTGGTGGGCCCCAACGGCTCCGGCAAGACGACCCTGCTGTTCGCGCTCGCCGGGCTCATCCCCGCCGCCGGTCACATCGAGGTCGACGGACTGACCCCGCGCCGCGCGGGTCGCCGCACGGTGGCACGGACCGTAGCGATGATGCCGCAGCGCCCGGTCGTCCCCGAGGGGGTCACCGCGCGCGAGCTCATCGGACTCGGCCGCACCCCGCACATCGGCCGGTTCGGCACCGAGACCGCCGACGACCACGAGGTCGTCGACCGCGTCATCGACCGCCTGGACCTGCACGACCTGGCCTCGCGCAACGCCACGACGCTGTCCGGCGGCGAACTGCAGCGGGTGGTGTTGGGCCGCTCGCTGGCGCAGGAACCGCGGGTCCTGCTGCTCGACGAGCCCACGAGCGCACTGGACATCGGCCACCAGCAGCAGGTGCTCGACCTGGTGGACTCCATGCGCCGCGAGACCGGCCTGACCGTCGTGGCGGCGATGCACGACCTCACCTCGGCCGCCCACTACGGGCAGCGGCTGGTGTTGCTCGACCGGGGCCGTGTGGTGGCCGACGGCCGGCCCGAGGAGGTCCTCACCGTCGAGCGGGTGGCGCAGGTCTACGACGCGCGGGTGGAGGTCCTCGACCGCCGCGACGGCCGCGCCGTGTTGCCGCTGCGTGAGGCGGGGCCGGACCGCGCGCCCGGGTCGGCGCCGGGGCCGGGGTGGGCGCCCGGCGCGGCGCCGGAGGCGGGCGTCTGATGGAGGTCGTCCTGCTGGGGACCGGCGCCGCGGACGGCTGGCCCAACCCGTTCTGCCGGTGTCCGTCGTGCGACGAGGCACGCCGGCTCGGCGTGGTGCGAGGCCAGACCTCCGCGCTTGTCGACGACGAGCTGCTGGTCGACTGCGGACCGGAGGCACCTGGCTCGGCCGTGCGGCTCGGACGGTCTCTGGCGGGGGTGCGGCATCTGCTCGTCACGCACGCCCACGCCGACCATCTCGGACCCCAGGTCCTGCTGTTCCGCTCGTGGGTCCCCGACGCCGGTGAGCTGGAGGTGGTCGGCCCCGCGGACGCGCTCGACGCGTGTCGGCCCTGGGTGGGCCCCGACGACCCGGTGCGCTTCGTCCCCGTCTCCGCCGGGGACCGGCTCAGGGTCGGCGCGTACGACGTGCGGGTGCTGCCCGCCCGGCACCGCGTGTTCCGCGAGGGCGACGCGGTGCTCTACGACGTGACCGGGCCCGGCGGCGCCCGCCTGCTGTGGGCGAGCGACACCGGGCCGTGGGACGACGAGTGGTTCACCGCGGTGCGCGGCGCCCGCTACGACGCGGTCTTCCTCGAGGAGACACTGGGCGACCGCGAGGAGATCTCCCCCGCCCACCTGGGCCTGGACCGGTTCGGGGCGATGCTCCGGCGACTGCGCGACATCGGGGCGGTCGACGAGCGGACCGACGTGGTGGCCGTGCACCTGGGCCACCACAATCCGCCGCCCGACGAGCTGGACGCGCGCCTGCGGGAGCACGGTGCGCGGGCCGGCGTCGACGGCGAGGTCGTCCGCTGCGGGGAGGCTCCCCGGCTGTACTGACCCGGTCTCGTCAGCCCGGGCGCGCTGGTCAGTGGCGCTGGTCAGTCGCGCTGGTCAGCCGCGCTCGAGGAACCGCGCCGCGCCGTGCTGGAGGAGATCGAATGCCTCGTCCAGGTAGGACTCGGCGGAGTCGGCGGGCCCGGCCCCACCCGGTCGGTGCCTGAGCACCGACGCCCCGGCGGCGAGGCTCAGGTCGACCATGACGCGGACCCGGAACCGGTTGAGTTGCGGTGCTCGGCGGCCGACCGCCTCGTAGAGCGGATCCAGGATGTTCTCGGCGATGCTGGTCCGGGCGTCCGGACCGAGCATGAGGCCGATCTGTTCCCCGGCCACCAGCAGGTTCTCGGCGGCGTCGATGTCGTCCGCCGAGCGCCCGTAGAGCTCGTGGAAGGTCGAGCGCAGGACATCCAGTGGCGACAGGTCCGCCGGCGCCTGCTCGACCTGCTCGACCCACTCGTCCACCTGCTCACGCAGGAAGTGCACGAGCGCGTCCTCGCGGTGCGGAAAATAGTTGTGGAACGTCCGCGTGGACACCCCGGCCCGGCCCGCGATGGCCGACACCGTGGCCCCCTCGGCGCCCTCGGACACCAGGAGTTCCACGGCGGCCACCGCGAGCCGGCTGCGGGTGTCGGCCTTCTTGCGCTCACGCAGGCTAGGCATCGACGCGGGCCTTCTCACCACCGTCGGCGGATGCCACAGCGGAGCTCTCCTGCTGCCCGGTCTCCAGGGCGGAGCCCTCCACGTCGACGGTGGGGAGGATCTTGTCCAACCACCGCGGCAGGCCCCAGGCGCGCTCGCCGAGGAGGAACATCACCGCGGGGATGATCGTCATGCGGACGATGAAGGCGTCGAACAGCACGGCGACCGCCAGGGCGAAGCCCATCACCTTGATGAACTGCTCGTCGATCAACATGAACGCGGCGAAGACGCTGATCATGATCAGGGCCGCCGCGGTGACCACGCGGGCGCCGTGCTTGAAGCCGTTGGCGACCGCGTTGTGGGCGGTCTTGCCGTGGACCCAGCCCTCGCGCATGCGCGAGACCAGGAAGACCTGGTAGTCCATGGCGAGCCCGAACACGATGCCGATGAGCATGATGGGCAGGAAGCTGATGACCGGCTGCGGATCGGAGATGATGCCCAGCCAACCCTCCTGCCAGATCGCGACGGTGATGCCGAAGGTCGCCGCCACCGAGAGACCGAAGCCCAGGGCGGCGATCAGCGGCACCCAGATCGACCGGAACACCAACATGAGCAGCATGAACGCGAGCGTGAGGACGATGCCGACATACGGCAGCAGCACCTCGGTCAGACGCTCGGAGATGTCCTCGTAGATCGGGGTGACGCCGGTGACGGAGTAGGTCCCCCCGGTCTCCTGCTCGAAGCCCTCGGCTCCGGACCGGATCTCCTCGAGGACGCTCGCGGCGCGCTCGTCGGTGGCACCGTACTCGGGGGTGATGAGCACCTGGGCGGCGTCACCGGCCTCGTTGGTTTCGATGATCTGCGCGTTCTCCACCCCGTCGAACGCCTGGATCTGATCCACCGCGGCGGCCCACGCCGCCGGACGCTCCTCCTCCGGCACCTGCAGGGTGTCGACGAGCGCGATCATCGGGGCGTTGCGGCCCGGGCCGAACGCTTCCTCCGTCATGTCGTACGCCATACGGTTCGGGGTGTCCGGGGCCATCGTGCCGTCGGACGGCATGGCCAGCCGCAGCTGCGCGGCCGGGATGGCCAGCAGGAGGAGCAGCAGGACACCGGCGCCCGCGAAGAGCACGGGACGGGCACGGATCCGGCGGACCCACGCCAGGCCCATCGTCGGCTTCTCGTCCTCCGGGTCGGGCGCCTTGACGCCCTTGATGCGGGCGGCGAAGAGCTTGGTGCCGACCGCGCCGAGGATGGCCGGCAGCAGCGTGATCGCGACCAGCACGGCGATCGCCACCGTCGCGGCGGCGGACAGCGCCATCGCGGTGAGGAACGGGATGTTGATGATCGACAGCGCCGCGAGGGCGATGAGCACGGTCAGTCCTGCGAAGACGACCGCGGATCCGGCCTTGCCGACCGCGAGCCCGGCGAGGTGTGCACGCTTGTGGGCGTCGATCGCCTTGAGTTTCTCCGCGAGTTCGGCGGGCTCGAGATCGTTGCCGCCGATGTGTTTGACCAGCTCGGTGCGGAAGCGCGACACGATGAACAGCGCGTAGTCGATACCCACGGCCAGGCCGATCATGGACGCCAGGGTCGGCGTCATGGTGTTGATCGTGTCGGTGAAGGCGGTGGCGGTGAAGATGCCGCCGATGCCGATCCCGACGCCGATGACGCCCGTGAGCAGCGGCATGCCGGCGGCGATGAGCGAACCGAAGGTGACCAGGAGGATCACGGCGGCGACCGCGATGCCGATGATCTCGCCGACGGCGCTGATCTCGGACATCTGGAAGGCGTTGCCGGAGTACGCGATCGTCAGGTCGCCCTCGTGCTCGGCGACGACCTCGGCGAAGGCCTCGCGGTCCTCGGCCTGCACGTCCATCGTGCTCTCGGCGTCGAACCGCACCTCGACCGTGCCGGTGCTCTCGTCCGGGCTGAGCGGGCTCAACGCGGCGATATCGGCCGCGATCTGCTCCTCGGTGATGCCCTGCTCGGCCTTGGCCGCGGTCAACTGCTCCGACAGCCCCTCGGCCGCGACCACCGGGCTGACCAGCGCGTCGGTCCCGGCGAGGAAGTCCAACTCGCGGAGATCGGCGAGGAAGGCGTCGACGTCCTCGGACACCGCCGGGTCGGTAAGAGTGCTGCCCTCGGGCGCCCCGATGACGACGGTCCCCGTCGGGGCGTCGAGCTGGCTGCCCGCGCCGGCGAACCTCTCCTGCATCTCCTCCTGGGTCTCGATCGACTCCAGTCCCGGGATCGAGAAGGTGGTGCTGGTCTGCTGGGTCAACGTGGCGGCGGCCGTGCCGACACCGACGATCAACAGCATCCAGGCTGCGATAAACCGCCATCTGAACAGATAGGCGGACCGCCCGATGCGGTAGAGGAATGACGCCATGCGCTGGCTCCTGGTGCGTAGGTGCGATTCGCGAACCCTCGAAGTCTTGCACGGTATCTGCACGATTGCACAACCCGTGCAATCTTTTGTGACACAGGACACCCCCGGGCGCCACGCGCGGCGGCAGAGCAGCTGCAACGGCATACCCCCCAGGGTGTCTTGCGCATACCCCTCGGGGTATGTATTGTCGTGGCACACCCCAAACAGGGAACCCGATCGACAAGGAGAGCAGCATGCTTCTCGAGCGCATCTACGACGAGGACCTCGCCCAGGCCGGCTACTTCATCGGCTGCCAGGCCAAGAACGAGGCGATGGTGGTGGACGCCCGCCGCGACGTCCGCGAGTACCTGGACCTGGCCGCGCGCCACGGCATGACGATCACAGGCGTCACCGAGACCCACATCCACGCCGACTACTTGTCCGGCACCCGCGAACTCGCGGAGGCCACCGGGGCGACCGTCTACGTCTCCGGTGAGGGCGGCGAGGACTGGCAGTACGGCTTCGAGGCCGAGCGGCTGCACCACGGTGACCAGATCAAGCTGGGCAACATCACCGTCGAGGCCGTGCACACGCCGGGCCACACCCCCGAGCACCTGTCGTTCCTCATCACCGACGGCGCATTCGCGGACGCCCCCGGGTACATGCTCACCGGCGACTTCGTCTTCTCCGGAGACCTCGGCCGACCGGATCTGCTCGACGAGGCCGCGGGCGGGGTCGACACCCGCTTCGAGGGCGCCAAGCAGATCTTCCGCAGCCTGAAGAACCAGTTCGTCACCCTGCCGGACCACGTCCAGGTCTTCCCCGGCCACGGTTCGGGCAGCGCCTGCGGCAAGGCCCTCGGCGCGCTGCCGTCGACCAGCGTCGGCTACGAGCGCCGCTTCGCATGGTGGGCCGGGTACGTCGAGCGTGACGACGAGCAGGGCTTCATCGACGAGATGCTCGACGGACAGCCGGACGCGCACGCCTACTTCGGCCGCATGAAGCGGCAGAACAAGGAGGGCCCGGCGGTGTTGGGTGCACTGGCCCCCTTGCGCGAGTTCGGCACCACCGAGCTGGCCGACGCCCTCGAGGCGAACGAGGTCGTCGTCGTCGACACCCGTGGCCAGGACGAGGTCCACGCCGGCACCGTCCCCGGGGCGCTCAACATCCCCGGCGTCGACAAGGCGGCGTCCTTCGGCGCCTGGGTCTACGACCCCGAGAAGGAGGACACGCCCCTGGTGGTCCTGGCCGAGGACGTCGAGATGGCCGAGGCGCTGCGCGATCACCTGCTGCGCGTCGGAATCGACACGGTCACCGGCTACACGACCAGCTTCGAGGGTCTGCCGATGATGACCCCCGAGATGATCGGGCCGGACGAGCTCGCCTCGTTCGACTCCGCGATGGTGCTGGACGTGCGCAACAAGACCGAGCACTCCGACGGCCACATCCCGGGCTCCGAGCAGCTCAGCGGCGGCCGGGCGCTGTGGAACCTCGACCGGCTCCCGACCGACGGACCGATCGTGACCTACTGCCAGAGCGGCGTCCGCAACTCGGTCGCGGCCAGCGCCCTGCGTCGCGCCGGTTACCGCGTGGTCGAGCTCGAGGGCAGCTACGCCGCCTGGTCCGAGCGCAACCTCGCGACCGTCTGACCCGTCGCGCCCACACCCGGGGGCCGGACACCCGTCCGGCCCCCGGGTCCGGTGGCGCCCGGCGCCACCACCCCGACACCCCCACACACCCCGAACAGTCGAAGGACATCGCTTCACCCATGCTTTCCACGCTGACGAACGCCCCGACCATCGCTCCCGCCGATCTGCGAGAGGCGATGGACTCGGACACCCCGCCCACCGTCATCGACGTGCGCTCCGGGGCCGAGTTCTCCTCGGTGCACATCCGCGGCTCATACAACGTGCCGCTGCCCCTGCTCGCCGAGCACGGTGAGGAGTTCGCCACCCGCCTGCCCGGCCAGGTCGTCCTCATCTGCCAGTCCGGAAACCGGGCCCGCCAGGCGAACGAGCGGCTCGAGTCCGTGGGCGTCGACCCCGACTCGGTGACCGTGCTCGACGGCGGCATCGCCGGCTACGAGGCCGCCGGCGGCGAGGTCATCCGCGGCAAGGGCGCCTGGGCGATGGACCGGCAGGTCCGCATGGTCGCCGGCTCGCTCGTCCTGGCCGGCGTCACCGCCTCCAAGGTCGTCTCCCCCAAGTTCGCCTACCTCGCCGGCGCCATCGGAGCCGGGCTGACCTACTCCGCGGCGAGCAACTCCTGCGCCATGGCCGCGGGCCTGTCGAAGATGCCGTGGAACCGTTCGGCCGACGAGCCGGGCCTCGGCGCCGTCCTGGACTCGCTGCCCACCCGCTCCTGACCGATCTCACCCCGGCGCCCCCGCCGGAGAAAGGCACCTGACATGGAGATCACCACGATCATCGTCGTGGCCCTGGCCGTCCTGGTCGGACTGTCCCTGGGCCTGCTCGGCGGGGGCGGTTCCATCCTCGTCGTCCCACTGCTCACGTACATCGGTGGGCTCGACCCCAAGGAGGCGATCGCGACCTCCCTGTTCGTCGTGGGCGCCACCTCACTGGTCAGCCTCTTCGGCCACGCCCGCAAGGGCAACGTCCAGTGGCGTACGGGACTGATCTTCGGCGCCGCCGGCATGGTGGGCGCGTTCCTCGGCGGACTGGCCGGCGGCTACATCCCCGGCACCGTCCTCATGGTCGCCTTCGCGATCATGATGATCGCCACCGCCGGCGCCATGATCAAGGGACGCAAGGACCGCGACGGGCAGAGCAACGATCACCACCACCCGCTGTGGCGGATCCTGCTCGACGGCCTCGTCGTGGGCGCCGCGACCGGTCTGGTCGGAGCGGGTGGCGGCTTCCTCGTCGTCCCGGCCCTCGTCCTCCTGGCGGGCCTGCCGATGACCGCCGCCGTGGGCACCTCGCTGCTGGTGATCGCCATGAAGTCCTTCGCCGGGCTCGGTGGCTACCTCACCTCGGTGTCCCTGGACTGGCCGCTCGTCGCCGCGGTCACCGCCGCCGCCATCGCCGGCTCCTTCGTCGGTATCCGCCTCACCTCCGTGGTCCCCGAGAAGGCGCTGCGCAAGGGCTTCGGGTTCTTCGTCCTGATCATGGGCGCCTTCGTCCTGTCCCAGGAGCTACCCTTCCCCGCCGCGCCGATCATCGGTGGCATCGTCGTGGTCCTGGCAGCCGCCGCCGCGGTCTGCGCGTTCGGGTTCAGGGAACGCTGCCCTCTCCGGTCCCCGCAACCGGCCGCCGCCAGCGTGGCCTGACACCGGCCCGGCCCCGCGCCGGAAGACGATCCTCCCCGACCGCACGGCCCCCGGCCGTGCGGTCGCGGTCGTTGCCCGTGCCGGCGCGGCGGTCGGCCGTGCGGTCGCGGTCGTTGGCTGTGCCGGCGCGGCGGTCGGCCGAGGCGCCGGTTGCCCTCCCACCGCGCCTCGCGCACGATGCGCGGCATGGATTCCACACTGCTCTGGGACGGTTGGGAACCGATCGTCCACTCCGTCGTCATGGTCGTCTGCGGCTTCGTCGCCCTCGTCCTGATGCTCCGCGTGTCCGGCCCCCGCACGATGGCCAAGATGACCCCCCTCGACTTCATCGTCGCCGTCACCATCGGGTCGGCGTTCGGCCGCACCCTCACCGCCACCTCGGTCCCCCTGGCCCAGACGGTCCTCGTCCTGGGGCTCCTCGTGGGGCTCCAGTGGCTCTTCGCCGCCGCCCGCGCCAGGTCGTCACGGGTGCGTACCCTTCTCGACCACCCGCCTGTCCTCCTCTACTACCAGGGCCAGATGCAGCACCGGGCGCTCCGACGTCACAAGCTGCTCGAGGAGGACGTCCACACCGCCGCGCGCCAGTCCGGGAAGGGTTCACTCGCGAATGTCGCGGCCGTGATCCTCCAGCAGGACGGCAGCCTGGGCGCGATCGGCGACGCGGATCTCGGTGACGCCTCCAGCTTGCTCCCCTACACCGGTCGGCCTGACAAGCGACATACAGACACATAAGAGAAATCTGTCAAACCGGTAGCGTGATGTCCATCACATGGCTAACGTTTGGCCCCCGGATACCCGAGGGGGCACAGATGGATCAGTTCAACCGGCGGAGATTCCTCGCCAGGGCATCGATGTTCGGGGCGTTCGTCAGCGCCGGAATCGCCCTACCCGGGGTGGTACCCCCGTCATCGGGCCTGGTCGGCACGGCGAACGCGCAGACCGGGAGCAACGCCTTCGACGCGGTCGAGGCGTTCTCCCTCGACACCATGCGCGGACTGTGCGTCATGGTCATGCCCGGCCCGGACGAGTGGTCACGGCAGCAGGGCACGCCGCGGACGGATCCCGGCCCCATCGAGGTCGGCGGCGGCGAGTTCATGAAGGACCTGTTCGACAACTACCTCGGTATGGGCGACCAGCTCGCCCGGCCACTGGCGCTGGGGATCGCCCAGGCACTGTCCGACCTGGGGATCCAGACCGGCCCCTTCCTCGGGCTGAGCGAACCCGACGGGCGGCGCATCGACCAGGTCCTCGGCTACGCCTACAGCGATCGGGTGCTCCCCCTCTCCCTCCCCGTGGCGCTCCTGCTCAACACCGGCGCGCTACTCGCCGCCCCGCCGGCGATCGCCGGTCCGCTGGGGTCGCCGTTCTCGCGGCTGTCGATCGGCGACAAGCTGCGGGTCCTGGAGGGGATCGAGGGGGCCGTTCCGCAGCTGGTCTCGATCATCGACGGCGCGCTCCCGGTCCCGCTGCGCGGCACCGCGTCCGGGTTCCTGAAGTTCGCCGGCGGCATCCTCCTCGAGGGCACGGCCTTCGGCGTGTACTCCGAACAGCACAACTACAACCCCGTGACCAGAACCGTCGAGCCACGGCCGGTCCCGTGGGACCTCACCGGATACCGGCCGAACGGCCTGGTCGACGGTCACGACGAGTTCATCGGTTACTACCAGAATCGGACGGAGGTGCCGGCGGATGCGTGATGTCATCGTCATCGGCGCGGGAGGAGGCGGCCCGGTGGTCGCCGCGGAACTGGCGGGGCGCGGCCTGGACGTGCTCGTCCTGGAGGGCGGTCCACGCCACGCCGACCCGTCCACCGAGTGGTCGCACGCGGAGAACGACGCCAACAACCCCAACAACGGGTTCCTGCGTTTCGGCCCGGAGGACCGGTCCAAGCCGGCGTGGTTCCGGGAGTGGACCACCAACATGTTCGTCTGGCAGCTGTCCGGCGTCGGCGGGACCACCCAGCACTACTACGGCAACAGCCCGCGCCCCATGCCCGGCGTCTTCCGCGGCTACACGGGAGCGGACGCCGCGGAGTACGACACCGGTCACCTCTTCCCGTTCACCTACGACGAGCTCGTCCCGTACCTCGAATGGGTCGAGGCGACGCTGCCCATCGAGACCGCCGCGATGGGGACCAAGGAGGCGCTGACCTTCCGGGGCTGCGAGAACTACGGCCTCCCCCTCCAGACCTCCAGGAACATCACCCGCAACGCCTACCGGCCGCAGCAGAACGCGATCCTCCAGCCCGGAGGCACCGCGGGCCGGACGGACGACTCCAACCTGCTGACCTTCCCGCAGGCCACCGGCTGCACCTTCTGCGGCCACTGCTTCCAGGGGTGCTACATGCCCCGGCAGGCCCCGCGGAACCAGTTCGCCAAACGCTCGACCGACAACAGTTACGTCCCGCTCGGCCTGTCCGCCGACGCCGTCCGCCCCGGTGGTCGGGCCTTCGAGCTGCTCGCCAACAGCTTCGTCCAGTCGATCCGCCACGAGCAGGAGGGTGCACACACGGTCGCCCGGGGCGTGACGTGGCGCGACAACGCCACCGGGGAGATCTTCTCCGAGGACGCCCGGGTGGTGGTGCTCGCCGGTGGCGCCACCGAGAGTCCCCGACTGTGGTTCAACAGCGGACTCCCCAATCCCAACGACTGGGTGGGACGGGGGCACACCGACCACTTCTTCGACTGGGTGGTGGGCAGCTTCGACGAGTACACGGGGAACTCCAAGGGCGCCAATTCCTCGGCGCGGATGGACTTCCCCGGACGCGGCGGGATCGAGAACGTCGGACTGGGTCCGGCGATCCAGGCCTTCTCCCTCTCGCTGTCCGATTCGGGCGCCCGCGGGTACTACGACAACGGCCGCGGGTTCACCGGCCCCTGGGACGGACCGGCGGGTCGCCTGGTGGGCAACGAGCTCAAGGACCTGATGATGGGCGGGATCGACAACCTGCTCAACTTCCTCGTGATCACCGACGACCACGTGGAGGCGGGCAACCGCGTCACCCCGTCCCTGTTCCCCGCCGACGAGAACGGCGCGCCCGCCAAGATCGACGTCTCGCTGCGCCGACGCACGCCACGGACCCTCGAGAACCGGGAGTTCATGGTCCGACGCGCTGCCGAGATCATGCGCGCGGCCGGGGCGAAGAAGGTCTACCGGATGGACTGGGCGCCCCTGCTGCTGCACGTGCACTCGTCGATGCGGATGGGTGAGTCCGACCAGAACTCGGTGCTCGACTCCAACGCGGAGGCCCGGTGGGTCAAGCGGCTGTTCATCGCCGACAACTCGGCGCTGGCCAACTCGCTCGGCGGACCCAACCCCACGCTGACGACCCAGGCGCTCGCGACCCGCACCGCGGAGAAGATCTTCCAGATGTACTTCGACGGGGACCCGTGGGTTGCCGGGGAGGCGCCGGTCGTGAGCACCGACCCCCGCATCTCGGCCCGGATGCAGGAGCTCGGGCTGTAGGGCGGGCCTCGATCGCCGTACCGGCCGGTGGAAGCCGTGATAATTTCTGCTTATCTACCGTCGAGGTGAGCGAAAGGCTTCCATGTGCACTCGAGCCCTCTGGTCTCCGTCCCCTGACACCGTCCTGACCGGGCGGACCATGGACTACGAGGTCGATCTGGCGACGAACCTGTGGGCGTTCCCGCGAGGGATGCAGCGGGACGGCTGCGTGGACGACTCCCTGACGTGGACCTCGAGGTACGGCAGTGTCGTGGCCGCCGCGTACGACCAGGCCAGTGCGGACGGACTCAACGAGGCCGGACTGGCCGGTCACCTCCTCTGGCTGGCGGAGTCCGACTACGGCGAGCGCGACCCCGAGCGTCCCGCGCTCAGTGCGGCGGTGTGGGTGCAGTACATGCTGGACAACTTCGCCACCGTGGCGGAGGCCGTGGACTGGATGCGCAGCTCCCGGGTCCAGGTCAGGACGTCGGGCGATCCGGGCACGGGGCGGGCCGTCACAGTCCATCTCGCGTTGGATGACAGCACCGGGGACTCGGCGATCGTGGAGTACATCGACGGCGAGCCCCACATCTGGCACGACCGCGCGTACACCGTGATGACCAACTCCCCGCCCTTCGCCGAGCAACTCGAGCGACTCCGCGAGATCAGGGGCTTCGGGGGCGAGCGGCCGCTGCCCGGCGGTTCGGACGCCGACGAGCGTTTCGCGCGCACCGCCTACTACCTCGACCGCCTCCCCGGCCCGGACGACCGGACCCTGGCCGTGGCCGAGATGCTCAGCGTGATCCGCAACGCCTCGCAGCCGTTCCGTGTGGCGGATCCGGATCAGCCGAACGCCTCCACCACCCTGTGGCGTACCGTCGCCGACCATTCCGAGGGGGTGTACGTCTACGAGAGCACCCGCCGACCCAACATCGTGTGGGTACGGCTGGACCATCTCGATCTGAGCGAGGGCGCGCCGGCCCGCCGTCTCGACCTGGTGGCGGACACCGGGCTGGAGGGCGGGTTGACCGGGGAGGTCAGCGGGCGGTTCGAGGCCCATGAGCCGATGGAATTCCTGCACGCGACCTGATCGCCTGCATCGGGCCGGTCGGGGCCGAGGGCCGGCCAGCTCTGTCGGTATCTAAAAGACGCTGATCCCCAGCCGGCGCCGGACCCTCAGGTCCGCGATGTTCAGGGCGTAGTACGCCCGGAGTGGTCGCGGGAAGACCTTCTCCAGCACCGAGGTGAGCGCGAGCACCATCCGTCGGCGGCGCAGGTCGCCGGGGGTGATCTCCCAGTGCATCTCGTCGCGGATGCGCCGGGGCACCGCGAACTTGGTCATGGACAGGTTCCACGGTCCGACCGTCTTGTGGGCCAGGGTGCCGAGCTGCTTCATCCGGACCTCGAGCACCCGGAAGTCGGCGAGCTTCTGCAGGTACTCGCGGACGGTGTCGTCGATCTCCACCGCCTCGATTCCGTCGGCGAAGCGCTTCTCGTACTCGGCCCAGGTGGCCGGCCATCGCGCCTCGGGGACGTTGAGCGTCGTCCCCAGGGGTCGCGCCATCTCGATGATGCGGTCCAGCTCGGCCCCGGTGAGCGGGCCGTGCATCATCTGCCACTGGTCGGTGTAGTACCGCACCAGACACAGCGCCACCCAGAGTTGGGACCCGGCGTCATTGGCGTTGTAGCGCACGGGGCTCGACGCAGTGGAGGTCACCTGGGCGTGGATCCGGTGGACGGCCTCGTGGAAGAACCGGCGGTCGGAGTCGGAGCCGAGGGTGGCCACGGCGAGGTACTGGGCCGTGGTGCGTGCCCGCTTGATCGGGCGGAGGTCGCCGCGACCGCGATCCACCCTGCTCTCGACGACCCCGTGTCCCACGGCCGGGTTGGCCAACTGCATGACCACGTTGGCGACCGGGAGCCAGAAGGCCAGGTGGGTCGAGATGTCGGGCAGGTGCCGGATCGGACGGCCCCGGCCTGTCGCGATGTCGGTCCGCGTGCCTGCGGTCATTCGCGCCCGCTCGCTTGATCACATATATCTTACATGGCTCCCCTTCGCTCGTCAGCCCCCACTCGCCGCGCCCGGAAACATGCAAGGATAGGGTCACCTAACTAACCCAGGTCGAAGGAGAATGACGTGACTCGCCCCCAGACCCGCCCTCCGCTCACCCTCACGGTGCTGCGTACGGAGCCGGTGACCGCGCACCTCGTGCGGGTCGTCCTCGGCGGGGACGGCTTCGACTCGTTCGCCACCCGCGCCGAGACGGACAGCTACGTCAAGCTCGAACTGCCCCACGCCGGGGAGACGGTCGTGCGCACGTACACCGTCCGACGGGTCGACGCGGACGCTCGCGAGATCTGGATCGACTTCGTCGTCCACGGCGACGAGGGTGTCGCCGGTCCGTGGGCCCGGTCCGTCGCACCCGGCGCCCGGGTCGCGGTGCGCGGCCCCGGCGGCGGGTACCGGCCGGACCCGGAGGCGGATTTCCACCTGCTGGTCGGTGACGAGACCGCGGTGCCGGCGATCGCGGCGGCGCTGGAGTCGCTACCGGAGGACGCCACGGGCGCGGTGTTCCTCGAGGTGTCCGACGACGACGACGAGATCCCGATCACCACGCCGGCGGGCGTGGAGATCACCTGGGTGCACCGCGGAACCTCCTCGGCGGACGCCGGCCCCGGAGTGATCGACGGCGAGGCACCGCTGATCGACGCGGTCCGGGGCATGCCGTGGCCGGACGGGGACGTGCAGGCGTTCGTCCACGGCGAGGCCGAGACGGTGATGAAGCACCTGCGCCCCTATCTGCGCACCGAGCGCGGCATCCCCGCCGCGCGGGCGTCGATCTCGGGATACTGGCGGCGTGGGCGCTCGGAGGAGGGCTTCCGCACCTGGAAGCGGCAGCTGGCGGAATCGGAGGAGGCGCCGCAGCAGCCCGTGAGGTGAGTCCGGGCTCACCATGCCCGGGCGACCCGGTAACCTCATGTGCCAGCACCGTTCGCATCCGGCCCCTCGCGTGAACACCGTGAGGCCCAGAAGGCACAGACAAGGGCATGGCATATGGCATTCTCACGCGCGAAGCTCATCACCGGACTGGTCGCCACCTCGGCACTCGTCCTCGCAGGTTGCTCGAGCGGTGGTGAGGACGACGCCGCCGGTGGTGGCGGCGAGTCCTACCGCATCGGCATCAACCAGCTCGTCCAGCACCCGGCCCTCGACTCCGCCACGGCCGGCTTCAAGGAGGCCTTCTCCGAGGCCGGCGTCGAGGTCGAGTTCGACGAGCAGAACGCCAACGGCGAGCAGGGCACCGCACTGACCATCGCCCAGCAGTTCGCGGCCGACGACCTGGACCTGGCCCTGGCCGTGGCCACCCCGGCCGCCCAGGCGATGGCGCAGAACATCACCGACGTGCCGCTGCTGTTCACCGCGGTGACCGACCCGGTCTCGGCGGAACTGGTGGACTCGATGGAGGAGCCGGGCGCCAACGTCACGGGCACCTCGGACGCCGCCCCGATCGACAAGCAGCTCGAGCTGCTCAAGGAGATCGTCCCGGACGCCGAGCGCATCGGCATCGTCTACGCCTCCGGCGAGGTCAACTCGCAGGTCCAGGTGGATCAGGCCCGTGAGGCCGCGGGCCCGCTGGGCCTGGAGATCGAGACCCAGACCGTCACCACGGTCAACGAGATCCAGCAGGCCGTCGAGGCCCTCGGTGACGTCGACGCGATCTACGTCCCCACGGACAACATGGTCGTCTCGGGCATCGCCTCGCTGGTCCAGGTCGCCGAGAGCAAGCAGATCCCGGTGATCGCCGCAGAGTCGGGCACGGTCGAGGGCGGCGCCGTCGCCACCCTCGGCATCGACTACACCGAGCTGGGCCGCCAGACCGGCGAGATGGCCCTGCGCATCCTTCGCGACGGCGAGGACCCGGCCACCATGCCCGTGGAGACCGCCACCGAGTTCACCTACGTGGTCAACGAGGACGCCGCCGAGCGTCAGGGCGTGACGATCCCCGAGGACATCCTCGCCGAGGCTGAGAAGAAGTGATCGGGACCGTCGAGGTAGGCCTCATCTACGGGGTCATGGCGCTGGGGGTCTACCTGACCTTCCGCGTGCTCAACTTCCCCGACCTCACCGTCGACGGCAGTTTCACCACGGGCGCCGCGACGGCGGCCATGGGCATTCTCGCCGGCTGGAATCCGGTGCTCGCGACCCTCGCGGGTTTCGGCACCGGGTTCCTCGCCGGCACGGTCACGGGATTGCTGCACACCAAGGGCAAGATCGACGGCCTCCTCGCCGGTATCCTCACCATGATCGCGCTGTGGTCCGTCAACCTGCGGATCATGGACGGCGCGAACATCCCGCTGCTGCGCAGCGACACCGTGTTCACGCCCCTGAAGGACGCCGACCTGCTGGGCGAGTGGCCCGGGGTGGCCATCCTCGCGGTCGTGGTCCTGCTGCTCGGGTTGGTCGTCCTGTGGTTCCTCACCACCGACCTCGGTCTGTCCATCCGTGCCACGGGTGACAACGGCCCCATGATCTCCTCGTTCGGCGTCTCGACCGACTTCACCAAGACCCTCACACTGGCCCTGTCGAACGGGTTCGTGGGCATGTGCGGCGCGCTCATCGCCCAGTACCGCGGTTTCGCCGACATCTCGATGGGCATCGGCCTCATCCTCGTCGGCCTGGCCTCGGTGATCATCGGGCAGGCCATCCTCGGCCAGCGCAAGCTGCTGCTCGCGGTGCTCGCCGTGATCCTGGGCGCCCTGCTCTACCAGCTCATCATCTTCGCCGCCCTCCGCGTCGGCCTGGATCCCAACGACATGAAGGCCGTCACGGCCATCCTCGTCGTGGTCGCGCTGCTGCTGCCCCGCTGGAAGGGCGCGGGCGGACGCCTCGGACGCAAACCCACCACCCCGGTCGCCGCCAATGAACGTGCGGCGGCGGGAACCGGGACCGCCGTCGGCGCGGGGCCCGAGTCCGCCGGCGCCGCCGCGACCGGCACCAAGGAGGCATGACGATGCTGACCGTCACCGGAGTGTCCAAGACGTTCTTCCCCGGCACCGTCAACGAACGCCGGGCGCTGCACGACCTCAGTCTCACGCTCGCCGAGGGCGACTTCGTCACGGTGATCGGTTCCAACGGCGCCGGCAAGTCGACACTGCTCAACGCCGTCTCCGGGCGGTTGCTCGCCGACAGCGGGAACATCGAGATCGACGGCACCAACGTCAACCGCCTGCCGCAGCACCGGCGCGCCAAGTACGTCGGCCGCGTCTTCCAGGACCCGCTCGCCGGGACCGCGCCCAATCTCACGATCGAGGAGAACCTGTCGCTCGCGTTGTTGCGCGGTCGCCGGCGGGGCCTCGGCCCGGGCCTGAGCAAGAAGCGCCGCGGCCGGTTCGCCGAGCAGCTCTCCATGCTGGAGCTCGGCCTCGAGGACCGGCTCACCGCCAAGGTCGGCCTGCTCTCGGGCGGACAGCGGCAGGCGCTGTCCCTGCTCATGGCCGGGTTCACCCAGCCGCGCATCATGCTGCTCGACGAGCACACGGCGGCGCTCGACCCGCAGCGTGCGGAGTTGGTCACCACGATCACCGAGCGCATCGTCCGCGAGGGCGGTCTGACCACTCTCATGGTCACGCACAACATGGAGCAAGCCATCCGCCTGGGCAACCGGCTCATCATGATGCACGAGGGCCGGATCGTCTACGAGGCCGACGCCGCGACCAAGTCCGCGCTCACCGTGCAGGACCTGCTGCGCGAGTTCACCAACATCAAGGGCGCGACCCTGTCGGACCAGGCCTTCCTCGGCTGACCCGCCCCGCGCCGCCGGGCGGGCCCCGCGCCGGCGGCGGCCCGACCAGGCCCCGCTGGCCGCCACCCCGACCGGGCCCCGCCGCCGACCGCCCGACCGCCCGTCGAGCAGAGGAATTCGCACACCCGCTTCTCGGGCGATACGCGCGAGATCCTCTTCTCGGCGCGCGTGGTGCTGTGGGCAGGGGTGCGACTCAGCGATCGACGGCGCCAGCGGCCTCCCAGCCGTCGCCCCGGCGACGCACCAACCCCATCTGCTCGAACTTCTCGAACCAGCCGGGGGCCGGCCAGTCACCCCAACGCTCGGCGTAGTGGGCGCCGTTGCGCAACAGGTCGGCGAGGTGGTCGACCGGCGGATCGGTGACCGGGTGCCACCGGTGGTAGGCATGGGCGCCGGCCACGAGCAGCACCGGCACGCGCCGGTACAGCACCCTGCGACCGAAGTCGGTGTCCTCGGCGCCGTAACCGGTGAAGGCCTCGTCGAACCCGCCGAAGTCCGCGCGTAGGCGCGCCCACAGCGCCGGGCGCAGAGCGAACGACAGGGACCAGAACATCCCGAACTCGTCCGGCTCCAGCGCGCGGGTGCCCCGGGCCGGGAACGGGCGTGCCGGGTGCGGGTCGGTGAAGGCCGGCAACTCGGCGGGGTCGGGGGCACCGGCGGACTCGGGCAGGTAGGTGACCGGGCCCAGGCCCACGGCGCCGTCGGGCAGTTCGGAGTAGTACCACGCCAGGTCGGGGCCCGGCATGCAGTCGACATCGAGGAAGACGATCAGCTTCGCGCCCAGCTCGGCCGCTCTGTCTCCGCCGAGATTGCGGCTCCGGGCGACGGGCAGGGCGGGGCCGGCCTCCAGCTCCACGACCTCGACACCGTCAGCGGCGAGTTCCTCGGCAAGGTCGGCACTGCCCGGCCGCTCGGGCAGGACCACGACGTGTCGGGCGCCGGGCAGGTGCTGGGCCATCGCCCGACGTTGTGAGCGGAGGTGCTCGGCGCGACCGGGCGTGCAGACCGTCACCACCGCGATCGACGCTGCGGCGGTCACAGCGCGGCCTCCGCCGCGTGACGGGCCCCCCGGCCCGCCGCGTGACGGGCCCCGTGACGGGCCCCCTGGCCCTCCGGCTCGTGACCCGCGGCGACCGCGGTGAGCACGCCGGCCAGGCGTGCGGCCGCACCGTCGACCTGCCACGCCTCCCGCAGGCCCGACCCGGCACCCGGGGTCGAGCGGGCGCGCTCGAGCGTGCGACGGATCGAGTCGACCAGCTGCTCGACCGGGTCGTCGCGGCCCACGACCTCCGCCAGCCCCAGCGTCCGGAGGGTGTCGGCGGTGGCGTCCTGCTCGGCGAAGGGGCGTTCCTCGGGAGTCACGACGAGGTGGGCGTCGGCGGCGGCGAGGTCGGCTATCGAGCTCTGCCCGGCGGCGGTGATCACCACGTCGGCCCGGCACAACTCCTCCCACGGGTCGGCCACCCAGCGTCCGCCCGGCCCACCGAGCGAGATCCACTCGACGTCGCCGAGTAGCCCGGGAACGGCGTCCCAGCGGGCGTCGTGGCCGGCGCCACCGGAGCCCCGCAGATGCAGGATCCTCGGTCGACCACCGCCCCGGGCGCCCGGGTCGGGAGCGCGGTCGGCGAAGCGCGAGACCCCGCCGACGGGCACCAGCGGGCGGTCCGCCCCGGCGGGGACCGGCGCACCGGCGGCGCGCGGCCACCCGGCGACCAGGGCCGAACACACCCCGTGCGCGAGGACGTGCGGGGCGTCGTCGCGGCGCCCCGGCAGCACGGTGGTGACCACGGGAGTCCCGGTCAGCCGAGCGGCCAGGGTCACCTCGACGGAGATGTCACTCCAGAACACGTCCGGCGCGTTCCGGTCGATCCACCCGGCGATCATCGCCATGCGCTGACGGAGCCCGGTCTGCCCCAGCGGCACCCAGTGCAGCCTGCCCCCGGCGGTCGGGTCGGTCACTGGCCCGGCCTCGTCGTAGTCCAGTGGAAGCGGGAGGACCCGGATCCGCCCGGGGTCGGGATTGGCGTCGTCGCGGATGCGGGCGGAGGTGAGGACGGTGACCTCGTCGTCCAGGTCGGCGGCGACCGAGAGCGCCCGCTGCACGTGACCGTTGCCCTGGTGGTGGGCGTAGATCCCGATCACGACGCGGCGCCCACCAGCAGCCCGCGCAGGCGGGCTTCGAGCAGGTCGATGCGGGCGTCGTGGGAGAACGCGGCGGCGGCCGCGCGGGCGGTCGCGGCGCGGTCCAGCGTCAACGCGGCGGGGATGCCGGCCGCGAGGGCGGACGCGGGGTCACGGCCCGGTTCGACCAGCACCACGCCGGGTTGGCCGCTGAGGATCTCCCGGATGCCGCCACGCGCCAGGGCCACGACCGGGGTACCGCAGGCCAGCGCCTCGACGGCGGTGAGCCCGAACGGCTCCTCCCAGCACGGGGTCACCAGTGCGACCGCGGCCGAGGCGACGAGCGGGACGAGCGCGTCCCGACCGAGCGGACCGTGGTAGCGCACGCTGTCGCCGGCGTCGCGCAACCGGGGCGCGAGCACCCTCTCCATGTACCGGTCGTCGCCGACCCGGCCGGCCAGGTCGAGCCGGAGCCCGGTGCGCCGGGCCGCCTCGACCGCCAGGTGCGGGCCCTTCTCCGGAACGATCCGGCCGGTCCACACGGCGCGGGGACGGTCGGTGGGCCGGAGGCCGACCCGGGAGGTGCGCCCGGCGACCGGTCGGGCCGCAGCGGCGGTAGCGGCGGTACCGGCGGTACCGGCGGTACCGGCGGCGGCGGGCCGGAAGGCGGAACGGGCGGCAGTCCGCCCGCCGGCGCCTGCCCGGGGGCGCCAGATCTGCAGGTCGACCCCGTTGGGCAGCACCTCGGCACCGTGGGGCACCCGCCAGGACCCCAGGACGGAGTGACTCACGGCGAGCACCCTGCCGGTCGCCGACCCCAGCCGGTCGAACGCCTCCTGCATGGGCGCCAGCTGCGGGCAGTGCAGGGTCGTGATCATGGGCGTGGCCATCTCGGCCGCGCGGACGAGCGGGACGTGCGACAGGCTGTGGTTGAGCACCACGTCGAACCCGGACACCGCCACGTGGTCCATGAGTCGCTCGAACTCCGCGGCGTCGGCCTCGTACCCGCCGGGCGGGTAGTAGCTGTCGCCGCGTCCGGTGGCGGCGGCCAGGGTGGTGAACTCGTGGCGCCGGTCGTGCCCCTCGCTGCCGGCGGCGGCGTAGAGCGTGACGCGGTGTCCTCGTGCGCGCAGGGCCCGCACCTCCTTGGCCACCACGACCTCGAGCCCACCGGCGTACGGCTCCCGGATGGGGAACCGCGACGGGCCGATCACTGCGATGTCGAGTAGATCTTCGTTGCGGGCGTCCACGGGCCCCCTCTCGTCTCGTCGCCCCCGGCGGGTGCGGAGGATGTCGGAACCTCTGATAGTGGCCCCCCGGGGGGCCCTCCGCCACCGCTGGCCACCCCCGGCACTCACCAGCCGCCGAGCACCCTCTCGAGCCGCACCCCCGCGCCGTCGTCGTCGATGCCCCGGACGCCGGCGTGCGACGCCGTGACCGCGGTCGGCTCGGGTGGCTGCTCGCCCCAGTGGAGTTCGCGTGCGAGCGCCCGCGAGCTGCGGACCTCCGCGAGGCTGTAGCCCTCGTCGTCGTCCAGGGTCACGCTCCCCACGGGTGGGCACAGCGCGCGCAGGCGCCGCGGGTCGAGCGCCCCCAGCGCGCAGGGACGGAGGATGTCGACGAGGACGGGGGGACGACGACGAGGGCCCGCGCCCGGCGTCCCGGGCCGCCACCACCGACCGCGCGTCCCGAGGGTCACCCGGGGGTCGTCGGCGAAGAGTCGGGCGATCACGGCGGCGTCGGGTGTGGCGGGGTCGACGGTCACGGCCACGTCGGCCCAGGCGAGCAGGGAGAGGCAGGTCGCGGCGGTGGAGCCGGTCCCGGCGAACTCGGGGCTGCCGGCGTGGACGTGGACCGCGACCGACGGCAGGGCGAAGATCCCGGCGGCCGGCCGGGTGAGCGGTGAGGCGATGAGGCCGGCCAGGAGGGCGGACTCGGCGTTCTTCTGGGCGAGTTTCCGGGCGAGCCGGTCCGACTCGTCGCGGTGACCGTCCGCCTGACCGCCGTCGGTGTGGTCGGCGTCGGCGCGGCCGGCCCAGTCGGGGCCGTCGTGCCAGGCCACCGCGTCGGGCAGGTAGCGCAGGCGGCCGCCGGCCTGTTCGCACCGCCACGCCAGGTCCCAGTCCTCGCCGCCGTAGCCGACGATGTCCGGGTCGAACCCGCCGGCGAGGTCGTAGAGGCGGCGGTGCAGGCCGCACGCCGCGGACAACACCCCCCGCCACAGGTCCTCGCCGCGGGTGAGGTCCGCCGTGTCCGCGTAGAACGCCGCAGGCCAGGCGGGGTCGGGGAGGATCTCGTCCGGTTCGAAAGTCGGCTCGGCCCCGGTCCGGGTGACGGCGAACCGGCCGTACCGCCGGCGGCCCACTGCGAGCAGGTCCGGGTGGCCGTCCAGCGCAGCGCACATCGTCGCCACGAAGTCGGGCCCCGGGACGGTGTCGCCGTCGAGGAACAGCAGGAGGTCGCCCTCGCCCGCGCAGGCGCCGAGGTGGCGCGCTGCCGAGGCACGGAAGCCGCGATCGTCCTGGCGCACGACAGTGACCTCGGGCGGGACCACCGGCGCGGTGCGAGAGCCGTCGTCGGCGACGATGACGCGCACGGTCCGTCGGGGGTCGCTCTGGTGGCGCAGCGCCGTGAGGATCCGGTCGAGCATCGGCTGGTCCTCGTAGAACGGGATCACCACGTCGACACTGTTTGAGGTGTCACTGTTCGGGACGTCACTGTTCGGGGTGCCTGTCATGCGAGCCATCCCTCCCACGCCCGGCGGTACGCCCGGCCGAGGTCGGCCATCCCCGACGGCGCCGCCTCGCGACGGGTGGGGGACGGGTCGTCGAGGAGTCGTCGCAGGTCGCCGACGAGATCCGCCCCGTCGGTGATCAGCAGGGACCCGGGATGGCGGCGCTCCATCTCGCGGGTGTAGTCCGAGTCGTAGACCAGGGGGCGTCGCCCGGCCGCGGCCCACGTGTTGAGTGACCCCGACGCCGACACGTTCCGGAACAGGGCGACGGGCACGGTGACCTCGCCGAGGACGCGGGAGAGGTCGTCGTCGTCGACCCGACCCGTCACCTCCGCGCCGCCACCAGCGGCCCGGACGGTCTCCAGCGCGGCGTGGACATAGTCGTCGTGCCCCTCGGCGGACGTCCCCAACAGCCGTAGTGACACGGCCTCGTCACCGGCGTCGGCGAGCGCGGCGACGGCGTCGGCCACCACATCGACGGCCTTGCCCGGGTGCAGGAATCCGAACACGCCCACCGACCGGGCGTCGGGGGTCAGGTCGGCGGGCGGCGCCAGGTCGGGGACGGGCAGCGGGATGACGGCGTCGACGGCGATGTCGGCCGCCGCGCAGAGGTGGCGCTCGTGCTCGGAGCTCACCACGACGAGCCCCGCCGCGCCCGCGATGCGCTGGTAGGCCCGCGTGCGCCGCCGACACCGCTCGGCGCCCTCCGCAGGCTGGGGGACGTCGTGCAGGGTGACCCCGATGCGGCGGCGGCGCGCCAGATCCTCCACGGTCATCGCGGCGTCGTCAGCGGTGGCACCGAAGAGGGAATCGGTGACGTGCAGGTGGACCGACACACCGGGTCGGGCGTCGAGTACCTCGCGTACCCCGGCGACGTCGGCGACCTCGAGCACTCCCGTCCCGGCCGCGCGGGCGCACTCCACCGCGAACCGGGTCACCCCGTGTTCGGGCGGCCCCAGGGCGAGTGTGAGCGGGGCGATCGTCAGCGGCGCGTGCTGCTCGCCGGCCCCCGCACCGCTCACCTCAGCCCCAGCATCTCGATGCGGGCGGCGTGCCGACGCAGGCCTTCCTCCACCACTCCGGGCGTGGCCGCGTACCAGTCGAGGTGGGCGTCGATGATCTCGCGGCTGGGCACCGGGACTCCGTCGACCAGCCACTCGCCCGAGCGGGCGCCCCCGGCGACATCACCGGCCTCCACGCCGAGCGCCCGTGCGACGGTCGACTCCACCGGCGCGCGCGTGCCGCCGAGGGGCTCGCGGTCGCCGATGCGGGGCGGGTCGGTGAGCAGGCCCGCGGGCAGGCGCTCGATGATGCGGTCGAACACCGTGGCCAGCGTGTGCCGGTCGGGGTGGTTGATGGTGTGCCAGCACGGGACCCCCTCGAGGAGGTCCGAGGCGACCAGCGTGCCGTGGGCCTGCTCGCGCACGCGCAGCGCCTCCACCGACTCGGCGGCCGCGGCCCGCGCCTGCTCCGGGGTCGGAGCGGCGTCGAGAACGCTCCGGTCACCGGTCGCGGCGGCGACGATCGCCCGCAGGTCGTGGTACGGCGCGATCGGCGGGACCAGGGAGCGGTCGTGGGGTGGGCGGACCAGCACCTGGTATGGATGCAGTCCGGCGTACCGCAGGACGGGGGTCAGCACGACCGTGGCCGAGGCCGGCAAGCGCGCGGCGAGCTGGCGGTGTCCGAGCGGGAGGTCGCGGTAGTCGTCGCGAACGGGTTGGACGATCAGCACGTCCGTGCGGGCGAGGTCCGCCTCCAGGCCGGGCAGGTCGTCGGCCGTCATCTCGTACACCGGCCGCACGTCCACCACCCGGACCTCCGCGGAGGTCCGGAGCAGGTCGCGGTAGACGTCCGCCTGGCAGTTGCCGATCACCATGACGGTCGGGAGGTCGGGGGTGCTCACCGGGCCGAGCGTATGCAGGGGCCCAGGTGGCGGCAACCGGCGGGCGTGGCACGGTGGCGGGGTGAACACTGGCTCCTCCCCGGTCCCGCCGCCGCTGTCGTCGGCGTCTTCGCGCCCGTCAACGCCGCCGCCCACGCCGCGGGTCCGGGTGCGCTCCGTGCCGGCCGGGCACGACTACGTCCGCCACGCCATCTCGCCCGCGGCCGACGTCTCGGTGCTCGCGGACCCCGTGTTGGATCCGGCCGAGCCCGCCCGCTGGTGGCCGCACCCGGCGCTCGAGGCCGCCGACCGTCCCGAGGTCCTCGACGGGGCCGACCTCGTGCATGTGCACTTCGGCTACGAGCACCGCTCCCCCGGGCAGATCGGGGAGTTCGTGGCGGCGTTGCGGTCGCGGGGCCTGCCGCTGGTGGTCACCGTGCACGACCTGACCAACCCGCACGAGCCCGACCCTGCCGCCCATCTCGAGCGCACCGGCCACCTCGTGCGGGGCGCCGCCGCGGTGATCACGCTGACCCGCGGCGCTGCCGAGGAGATCCGCGAACGGTGGGGCGCTCGCGCGCAGGTCCTCCCGCATCCCCGGCTCATGGCCGCGGAGGTCACCGAGCCGTACCGGCTCGCGCGGCTCGATCGCTCCGGAGGCAAGCGCATGGTCGGTGTGGTGCTGGGCTCGCTGCGCGCGGGAGTCGCCGGCGAGGAACTCCTGGCCCCGCTGGTCACCGCGCTGCCCGAGGGTGCCCACCTGACGGTGATGGTCCGCGCGGACGCCCTGGCCGCCGCGCGCGATCCGGAGTATCCCCGCCACGCGGCCGCGACCGAGCTCGACCGGCTCGCCGCCCATCCGGACGTCGAGGTCCGTGCCCACGACCACCTCGCCGACGACGACCTGTGCGCGGCCCTGGCCGGAATCGACGCGCTCGTCCTGCCCCACCGCCACGGCACCCACTCCGGCTGGCTGGAGCTGTGCCGCGACCTGGGGCTGCCGCCGGTCATCCCGCGGATCGGGTACCTGGCCGAGCAATGGGACCCCGGCGCGCTCGGGTCCGGCGCGGCTGGATCGGGCACGGTCGGATCGGGCGCGGCAGGTTCAGGCCCGGTCGGATCCGGCCCGGCCGTCTACGACCCGGCCCACCCCACCGCCGACGACCTGCGCCGCGCGCTGGTGGCTGCCCTCGACGGCCCGCCGGTCCCGGCCCGCGCGCCCGCGTCCGAGGACGCCGCGGTCGCCGATGCCCACGCCCGGATCTACCGAAGAGCGCTCTCCGCTGCGGCCGAGAGGTAGAGCAGCGGGGCGGACCCGGTCGGATCGTCAGGCCTCCCGGCGGCGGACCATCTCGCCGATCCACTCCGGCGCGTACGGCGAGGTGCAGTTCGGCGGCGTCGGGTAGTCACGCAGCACACCCAGGCGCTCGCCGATCTCCAGTGCGCGCGCCCGCAGATCCGGATGCTGGATCCCGATCTGGGCCAGGCACGTGTTCATCTCCCACTGCAGCCGTTCGTGGGCGCCGGCCATCTCGGCCTCGATCACGTCCAGCAGCGCGGGCAGGTCCAGCCCCTCGGGCTTCTTGACCACCCGGTCGGCGGTGAGCGCCCAGCCGGCGGAGGCGACCACCGGGTCGGCGTCGCCCAACCACGCCACGCGCAGGTCCTCGGCGTGCGGGCCCTTCATCACGACGTAGCCGACCAGCCAGTCGTGGACCTTCCGGGTGCGGGCCTCGCGCAGCATCGTGTCCAGCTCTGTGGCCGAGAACTCCTTGGGCCGGCAGATGAGCAACGCGAGCAGCCTCGCGGCCGAGTCGCCCGTGTCCCACAGCTCCAGGGCCAGCGGATGGTTCTTCTTCACCCGCTTGGCCACCGCGCGGAGCGTGGTGAGGTTGACCGCGTGATCGTCGCCGTGCCGCTCGTTGACCTCCCGGATCCGCGCGTCCTCGAGCTCCGCGAGCTCGGCCATCACCTCGTCGCGGGTCGGCGTTGTCGTCGTCGTCATATCCGTCTCCTCGTCCGTCCTCGCGGCTTCGCCGTCCGCACCTCTGCGGCGCACCGTCCCCAGCTCGACGGCGCCCCGCCCGCACCTATACTCGCCGGGTGCGCCTGTGGAGCATCGATCCCGTCCTGCTCGACCGCGCCGCGCTGGTCGCCGGGTGGCGCGAGGGGCTCCTGGCCCAGAAGGTACTCCGCGGGCTGACCACGGGCTATCGCAGTCATCCGCAGCTCGAACGCTTCCGCACGCTCCCCGACCCGGTCGCGGGGATCGACACCTGGCTGCACGGGCTCGCCGACGCCGCCGACGCGCGCGGCTACCGCTTCGACCGCACGCGCGTCGTCCTGCCGCCCGGGGTCGAACGCCTGCCGCTCACCGACGGGCAGCTCGCGCTGGAGTGGGCACACCTGCGGGCCAAGGTCGCCGAGCGCGACCCCGCGTGGCTGGACCGACTCGTCTCACCGCGCCCGCACCCGATGTTCGACCTCGTCCCGGGGCCGGTGGCCGCCTGGGAACGCGCACCCCTACCGGAGGCCTGACATGCCGAGACCGTCCGCCCGCGTGCCCTTGCCCGTGCTCGTCGCCCCCGCCGCGGTCTCCACGGCGCTGGCGTTGTGGCCGATCCGCCGACCGTTCGCCGCCGCGACCGCCGGGTGGGTGTGGAGCCTGCCCGCGCAGGAACTCCCGCTGCACGTCGGGGCGCTGGTCGGGGCCGCGACCGCGCCCGCGCTGGCCAGTCGCGCCGGCCGGGGCGCGCGTCCCTCCGATCGCGTGGGGGTCGGCATCGCCGCGCTGACCTGGGCGGGTCTGGGTGTCGTGGTGTCGCGGCACGTCGCCGCGGCCGCCGTCCTCGACCGCGCGCTGGGCGAGGGGCTGGGCGACGGGGAGACGACGACGAGCCCGGCGGCCCTCCACCGCACGTCGTGGCCGAGGGTGCTGTTCCGCCCGTGGGCGCTGCGGCCGCGCGGGGTGCGGGCCCGCCGGGGCATGGTCTACGGACCGGATCCGAAGGCCAACCGCTTCGATCTCTACACCCGTACCGGCTCGTCGCGGGCCGGCGGTGGCAACGCCAGCGGCGGCAACAGCGGCAGCAGCGACATCAGCGGCAGTGGCGCCGGCGACGTCCGCGGTGTGCTCGTCCACATCCACGGTGGGCACTTCCGGGCGGGCGGCCCGAGCCGGGAGTCGCGGGCGATGCTGTTCGACCACGCCGCGCGCGGGTGGGCGGCGATCAGCACCACCTACCACCTCTCGCCGACCCCGGAATCGGGGTTCCCGCAGCACCTGGTCGACGTCAAGCGGCTCCTGCGGTGGATCCGCACCGAGGGCCCGACGCACGGGATCAGGGCCGACGCGCCGATCGTGGTGGCGGGCAGTTCGGCCGGGGCACACCTCGCGATGATGACCGCCCTGACCGGGGGAGATCCCCGCTTCCAGCCGGGATTCGAGGACGCCGACACCACGGTCGCCGGCGCGATCGGGTTGTACGGCTACTACGGTCGCCTGGGCCTCGAGACCCGGGACGTCTCCGACCCCGTGCGCCACGCGGCCTCCGGCGCCCCGCCGGTGGCGATCATCCACGGCACGCACGACACCTACACGCCGGTGAAGGGGTCACGCCGACTCGTACGGCACCTGCGCGCCGGGTCGCCGAACCCCGTCGTCTACGCCGAGCTCCCCGGTGCCCAACACGGGTTCGACGCGGTGCGCTCGCCGCGCTACCTGGCGGTCGTCGAGGCGGTCTCGCGATTCACCGACCGACTCGCCTGATGTCGGCAGCAAGCACGCCTTGGCGGGCGTAGTGTCGCCCTCAGCCGACGGAACCCCATCACCGAGGAGCCCCGATGCCACTGTCCGGCGAGTACGAACCCAGCCCGAGCGAGTGGGTGCGGACGCAGGTCGAGACGTACGAGCAGACCGACGGCGAGGAGGGCGGTGACCTCGCGGGCATCCCCGTGGTGATCGTGACCACCGTCGGCCGGAAGTCCGGCAA
The DNA here is from genome assembly GCF_024519835.1 of Dietzia sp. Die43. Classification (NCBI taxonomy): domain Bacteria; kingdom Bacillati; phylum Actinomycetota; class Actinomycetes; order Mycobacteriales; family Dietziaceae; genus Dietzia; species Dietzia sp. Die43. The sequence goes on from NZ_JALJRF010000005.1 coordinate 46,518, forward strand.
GCTGCGCAAGACCCCGCTGATGCGCGTCGAGCACGAGGGGTCGTACGCGGCCGTCGCCTCGCAGGGCGGCGCTCCCACCCACCCGGTCTGGTACTGGAACATGAAGGCCGATCCCCACGTGGAGGTCCGCGACAGGGACCGGGTCGGCGACTACACGGCCCGCGAGCTCAGCGGCGCCGAGCGCGACCGGTGGTGGGACCGGTCCGTCGCCGTCTACCCTGATTATCGCGACTACCAGCAGAACACCGACCGGATCATCCCTGTGTTCGTATTGGAGCCGCGCGATTAGGATCAGCGCGGGGCTCTCCGGGGCGGCGCCCCCCGCGGGACACGGGGAGGGCGCCGGATGAGCCGAATCGCTCTCGTCCTCGGATGCGGGGGCACGATCGGCGGGGCCTGGATGATCGCCGCCCTCCACGCGCTCACCGAGCAGACGGGATTCGACCCCCGGGAGGCGGACGTCCTCCTGGGGACCTCGGCGGGCGCCGAGCTGGTGACCATGCTCGCCGGCGGCATCGGGGTCGACGAACTGGTCGATATGCAGCGCGGGCAGGCCCGCGACATGCGGCTCCGCGAACACATCGCCTCGACCCCGCCCGGGCGGCCGCCGCTACCCCGGCTCCCGCTGCTCAACCCCGGTCTGCTCCGCACACGGTCCGGGCTGGGCGCCCTCACCGGTATCGCCCCCACCGGTCGCGGCGACGCCGGCTGGTTGCAGCGGCTGGCCGAGGGCTTCGAGGTCGGCGCATGGCTCCCCCACACCGGTGCCCGGATCGTCGCCTACGACGTCCTCGCCGGGGAGCGCGTCCTGTTCGGCGCCCCGGGTTCGCCGATGGCCACCGTCGGCGAGGCGTTGCGGGCCTCCTGGGCGACCCCCGGGTGGATGCCACCGGTGCCCGTCGGTGACCGGATCTTCGTCGACGGCGGCATGGGCTCCACCGCGTCCGTGGACCTGGTCGGGCCGGAGGAGGCCGACCTCGTGTTCGTCCTCGCCCCGATGGCCTCGGCGCCCGGCGTCCGCGTCCCCGGCCGGGGCGGCGGGATCGAGTACCGGCTGATCCGCCGCGCGATGTCCACCCAGCTGCACGACGAGGTCGCGAGCGTCCGCGCCCGGGGTACGACCGTCGTCCCGATCCTGCCCACCGCCGTCGACCTCGCCGGCCTGGGCGCCCACTTCATGAGTGCCTCCCGACGGGAGGCGGCGTTCGAGTCGTCCATGGTGACCGCGCCTGAGACGGTCCGCGACGCGCTGGCGGACAACGCGGTCGACGTGTGAGTCCGGGTCGAATGCGCGAGCGGCGCGAACCGCGCGTGGTGATCGTCGGGGCCGGGGTCGCCGGCATCACCGCCCTGCACGTCTTCCGCGAGCGCGGCTTCGCCGACGTCACCGTGCTGGAGAAGGGCTCCGACGTCGGCGGGGTCTGGTACTGGAACCGCTACCCGGGCCTGACATGCGACGTGCCGTCCCAGCTCTACCAGTTCCGGTTCGCGCCGAAGCTCGACTGGTCGCGCGTGTGGGCCGACGGCGCCGAGATCCAGCGCTACCACCGCCGGGTCGTCGACGACCTCGGCCTGGCCGGGCACATCCGGACCGACACCGAGGTGGCCGCCGCCCGCTGGGACGAGGGCACCGCGACGTGGGAGTTGACCCTCGCCGCCCGGGACGGGGGCGACGGTGGCAGTGGTGGCGCGGACGACGACGACGGACACGGCCACGACGACGACGACGACGAGACCATCACCGCGGACGTCGTCGTGTTCGCGACCGGGGTCCTGCACCACCCGGCGATCCCCGACATCCCCGGACTGGCGGAGTTCCGTGGCGGGGTCGTCCACACCGCACGCTGGCCCGACGGGCTCGACACGACCGGTCGCCGCGTCGCTGTCCTCGGCACCGGCTCGACCGGCGTCCAGGTGGTGTCCGCCCTCGTCGGTGAAGCGGGATCGGTCACGCACTACGCCCGCACGCCCCAGTGGATCCTGTGGGCCCCGATGCGGATGCGACAGCTCGTCGTCGTCGGCTCGGTACTGCGACGGTTCCCCACCGCCCACCGCGCGCTGTACGCCGCGCTGCAGTGGGGATCCGGCGTCCTCGCCGACATCACCACCAGACCGTCGTGGCGGCGGCGCGCGGTCCAGGCCTACGCGCGGCTCTCCCTCCGGGCGCAGGTCCGGGACCCCGACCTCCGCGCCCGGCTCACGCCGGAGGACGAGCCGCTGTGCAAGCGGCAGGTGGTCTCGGGGACGTACTACCGCGCCATCCAGCGCAGCGACGCCGAGCTCGTCACCGACGCCATCGCGCAGGTCACCCCGGACGGGATCCGCACCGCGGACGGCACCGAGCGGCCCGCCGACGTGATCGTGCTGGCGACCGGCTTCCGCGCGCACGACTACATGCGTCCCATGGAGGTCGTCGGACGCGACGGCCGCACCCTTGAGCGCGAGTGGGCCGACGGCCCACGCGCCTATCGGATGACCGCCGTCCCGGGCTTCCCCAACGCGTTCACCGTGCTGGGCCCCAACTCCCCCACCGGCTCGATCTCACTGCAGCACACCGCCGAGCTCACCGCCCGGTACATCGCCCACTGGCTCGAACTCCTCCGCGACGGCGCGATCCGGTCGGTGGAGGTGACCGAGGAGGCGACCGCCGAGTTCAACGACGACGTCGCCGGGGCGATGGGGCCGACGGTCTGGAACACCGGCTGCCACTCCTGGTACTTCCACGACGGCGGCACGATCGACCTGTTCCCCTTCGACCGGGCGCGACTGGCCGAGCTCATGGGGGAACCGGACCACTCGCACTTCCGGGTGGGCTGAGTGCCCGGTGCCGCTGGGTGCGCCGGTCTGGCGCGCCCGGGCTAGCTAGCGGGCCGCCCGCCGGTTGACCGGCCGGGTCCCGTCGCCCAGGTCCGGTCGGGGGAGGCGCCGGCCCGGGTCGGCCAGACCGACGACGTGGCCGTCCGCCGACAACCGCGTCATCGCCTCGAGCAGCATCCGGCGCGCGCTCGTGTTGACCGAAGACACGCGGCTGAGGTCCAGGGTCACCTCGCTCGGCCCCTCGGGGATCTCGGCGAGACGCCGCAGGACCTGCTCGGCGCTGGCGAACGTCATGGGGCCCTGCAGCCGGAAGGTGCGGCGCCCGGAGATCTCGTCGAACCGCACCGAACGGACGGCCTCCACGTCCGTAACGGTGGTGTTCATCAGGTGCAACTCGAGATCGTGGGACAGCCGCTCGAAGGTGCGCACACCCTCCACGCTGTGGCCGTGCTCGTCGAGTCGCGGGGAGAACACCCCGAGCCCGACCTGCCCGGGCAGGGCACCGAAGATCCCGCCCGACACCCCGCTCTTGGCGGGGATCCCCACGGTGGACATCCAGTCCCCGGCGGCGTCGTACATCCCGCAGGTGGCCATCACGGCGAGCACCTGCCGGGCGACCGGCGCCGAGACCACCCGCTCCTTGGTGACCGGGTTGATGCCGCCCGTCGCCAGCGTCACCGCCATCACCGCGAGGTCGCGCACGGTCACCCGATAGGCGCACTGCCGGGTGTAGCCGCGCACCACCTCATCTGGGTCGTTCGCGATGATCCCGCCTGCGCGCACAAGGTTGGCCATGGCCCGGTTGCGGAACGCCGTTCGCAGCTCGGAGTCGAGCACGGCGTCGTCCACTCCGAGCTCGCGGCCCGCGAAGGCGGACAACCCCTGCCTCACCGCCTCGTCACGGTCGTCCTGGGTCGCGTCGGGCTCGCTCACCAGCGTGTGCGTGGTGATGGCCCCGATGTTGATCATCGGATTGCGCGGCCGGCCCGTCTCTCGGTCCAGGGAGATCTGGTTGAACGCGTCCCCGGACGGCTCCACCTCGACCTTCTCCAGGACCGCCTCGATTCCCCGGTCCCGCAGCGCGAGCGCGTAGACGAACGGCTTGCTCATCGACTGGATGGTGAACTCGGCGTCCGCGTCCCCGGCGGTGTAGACGATGCCGTCCATCGTGCAGGCGGCCACCGCGAACCGGTCGGGGTCCACGGCCGCGAGTTCGGGGATGTAGTCGGCGAGCCGGCCGGCGTCACCGTTCGAGCAGGCGTCGCGGATCTCGAGCAGATAGTCAGGTACCGGCGTCTTCACGCCACCAGCGTGTCATGCCGGAGGGCCCGGGGCGGCGTGTGCACCGCCCCGGGCCCTCCGGCACCGCGAACCGGTCGCGGCCATGATCGTCGTCAGCGCTCGTGGTAAATGGTCGTCAGTGGTCGTGCTCAGTGATCGTGGTGGTCGTCCGCCTTGGTCGGGTGGACGGTCCCGTGCTCGTGCTCCGGCGGACCGTACAGTGAGTACACCTTGAGGTCCTCCTCGCCGGTGTTGGTGACGTTGTGCCAGCTCCCGGCGGGCACGAGGATGACCCAGTCGTCGGAGACCTCGCGCACGAAGTCGAGCTGATCCTTCGCGGGGCCCATCTCGACCCGGCCCTTCCCTGCCTCGACGCGCAGGAACTGGTCGTGGTCGTCGTGGACCTCGAGACCGATGTCGTCCCCGGGCTTGATGCTCATGACGGTGAGCTGCATGTGCGATCCCGTCCACAGCGTGGTGCGGTAGTTGTCGTTGGCGAGGGTGGCGTCCTCGATGTCGACGACGAACGGGTTCGGACCCTGATCGGTGGGGCTCATCGATGCTCCTGCTTCTTCGTAGACGGGTGTACGCGGTGGCCGGCGGCCAGCGTTCCGTCTCGAGTTTCGACGACTCCCGGGACGCTCGCAAGCAAGGGCATCCTCCCGAGGCGCGGCCCGGGGGACCTGTCCCCATCCCGTCACGGGGCCACAACGATCAGGCCACGGGGGTTCACGTACCCCCTGTGCAGTGCGGACACTGACGGGCAACCCCGGCGAAAGGAAGCTTGATGAAGCGGACGATCGCAGTGACGGGAGCCATCGGTCTCGCGGTGTTCATGGGAGCGTGCGGCACCGACGATGACGGTGGCACGACCACGGCCGACGAGACCACCACGGAGATGATGACGGAGGAGACCACCACCGACGAGACCACGAAGGACCAGACCACCACCGAGGAGACCGGCGCTGCGGCCGAGGGCGACATCGTCGACACGGCGAACGCCGCGGGCGACTTCACCACCCTCACCCAGGCCATCGAGGCCGCGGGCCTGACGGAGACCCTCAAGGGGCCCGGTCCGTTCACGGTCTTCGCCCCCACAGACGAGGCGTTCGAGGCCCTGCCCGAGGGCACGCTGGACGAGTTGCTGGCCGACCCCACGGGCGACCTGGCGCAGATCCTGCAGTACCACGTGATCGAGGGTGAGGTCCCCGCGGCCGACGTCCTCGAGATGGACGGCCAGACGGTCGCGACCCTCCAGGGCGGGGAGCTCACGGTCGAGGTGGAGGGCGAGAACGTCGCCCTCGTCGACGGCAACGGCACCCGCATCAACGTCGTCCAGACCGACGTGGACGCCACCAACGGCGTCATCCACGTCCTCGACGGAGTCCTGATGCCGCCCGCCTGACCCGCCGGTGACACTCGCTGCGCCCCGACCCGGCCCTTCCCCGACCGGCCGGGGCGCGGCTCATGTCAGCCGGTCGTGTCAGCTGCGCGCGCCAGCCGGTCGGGTCAGCGGGGCGTGTCGTACCTCTTGAGGTCACTGGTGGCCGGGCCCTCGATGAGCTCGCCACACGCCGAGAAGCGGGACCCGTGCCAGGGGCAGTCCCACGACCGCTCCACGTCGTTCCACGTCAGCGCGGCTCCCATGTGGGGGCACAGCAGGCCGACGCGGCAGGTCTCGCCGTCGTCGCCCGTCGCCTCCCCCATCGGTCGGATACTCGGCCGTGGCTTGCGCACGATCGCCTGCGCCGCGGTCGCCGCGAGTTGGACGGGCACGTCCGCGAACAGGGGCACGGCGTTCTTCGCGATGCCCGTGATGCTGGGCTTGCCGAACGACACCCGCGGGTCCACGCCCTCGAGCCGGTCCACCATGATCCCGGCCGCCGCCGGCGCGCCCGTGAGGCCCCACTTGCTGTAGCCGCCCGCGAAGTGCACGCGCCCCCTGCCCCACGGCAGGGGCCCGGACTTGGGCAGCATCGTCACCGGGTGGAAGTCCTGCGCGGACCAGCCGTGCGTCATCGTCGCGCCGGGGAAGTACTTCTCCGCGTACTCCCGCAGCGAGTCGATCTTGGACGCGGTCCCCGTGGCGGTGCCGGTGCGGTGCCCGTTGCCGCCGACGAACAGCACCTCACCGCCGGGCGAGGGCACCGTCCGCAGCGAGCGGACCGGGCTCTCGACCGAGCCGTACATCCCCTCCGGCAGGCCACCGGGGTACTCGAACGCGCAGAGGTAGGACCGTTCGGGTTCCATCGTCGCGACGGTCGGGCCGCGGTCCAGGGCCGGGGACGCGGTCGCCAGCACGACGTCGCGGGCGGTCATCGTTCCCGGATGGGCGGTGACCTCGACGAACGCGTCGTCCCCGGTCCCCTGCGCTGTGAGTGCGGTGACACGGGCGTGCTCCACGATCCGCACGCCGAGGGCCGTGGCCGCGCGGGCCAGCGCCGCGAGCGCCTCCACCGGGTCGATCTGCATCTGATCCGGCAGCTCCACGGCGGACCGGGCCGGGAACGGCACGTCCACCCGGTCGTACCAGCGGGCGGGCAGACCCAGGTCGACGAGAGTCTTCATCTCCTTGCGCAGGGTCGACGTGCCCATCCGTCCCTTGGAGAACGTCACCGCACGCCGACGCTGGGAGTCGACGCCGTGGGTCTCGCAGAACTCGGCCCACCAGTCGAGTCCGTACCGGTTGGCGTCGGCGTACGCGCGCGCCGTCTCCAACCCGTGCTTGGAGCGGATGCTCGACAGCCGGGTGCCCTGCAGGACCGAGACCTTGGCCGTGGTCGCGCCGCTGGCCCCCGCGCCCACCGTGTGCGCCTCCAGGACCACGACCGCCTTGCCGCGCGCGGCGGCCATCAGCGCCGTGATCAGGCCGGTGAACCCGGCCCCCGCGATCACCAGGTCGACGTGCTCGCCGTCCGGGAACTCGGCCCCCGGGGAATCGATCGTCGTGCGTCGCCAGAATGAAGTGCCCATCGTGCGCCTCCTGGAGGGTGCTCACCGCGGATGCCGCTGGCGCTCACTGTAAGACCGGTCACGTCCCCTCGCATCCGCTCCTCCGGCCGCCGGTCTCCCCACCGGCGGCCGGCCGGACTACTTCGCCGTGAACCCGGCGTCCACGGGCAGGGCGACGCCGGTGATGTGACGGCCGGACTCCTCCACCAGGTAGAGAACGGCCCGCGAGATGTCGATGGGCTCGAGCATCGGCACGGGCAGGGCGTTGCCCATCGTGTGGCCCTCGGGGTTGTTCGCGAACCACCTGGCCATCTCGTCGTGCGCCACCATCGCCGTCAGGACGCCGGCCGGGTGGATCGTGTTGATGCGGATGTTGTGCGGCGCGAGCCAGATCATGAAGCTGCGCATGAGCCCCACCACCCCGTGCTTGCTGGCGGTGTACCCCGTGGCCGCGCCTGACCCGTCGCCTCCCCGCCCGGACAAGCCGTTGGTCGACGAGATGAGGACGATCGACCCGCCCTCGCCGCGCTCGATCATCAGCGGGGCGATGGCGTGGACCGTGTTCCACACCCCCACGAGGTTCACCATGATGGTGTCCAGGAACGCCTGCTGGGCGTCCGGCTCCTCGCCGCGCTGGGAGTTGATCCCCGCGTTGGCCACCACGATGTCCGGGACGCCGAAGCGCTCCCGGCAGGCGTCGACCGCCGCCGCGACGTCCGCCGGCTCGCGCACGTCGCCCGTCACCGCGACGATCTCCCCGCCGACCGCCTCGACCTCGGCGACCGTCTGCTGCAGGTCGTCGGCGGTTGCCAGCCCGTAGGGGACGGTGTCGACGTCCTCGCAGATGTCGAGCGCGAGGATCCGCGCCCCCCGCCGGGCGAGCTCCACGGCGTGACTGCGCCCCTGCCCCCTCGCCGCGCCGGTGATGAAGGCGACCCTGCCCGCCAGTGACTGTTCCTGACCCATGTGTGAACCGCTTTCCGATGCGATGAGTTGACTACCGTCAGGATTCAAACACCGTCGGGGTCCGAGTGGTCGGCGTTCCTCCCGATCCGAGCCGCTCCAGCACCCGTCGGAGCTCCACCGCGAAGTCGGCCGCGTCGCGGGCCGCCAGCCGCGCATAGCTCAGCACCAGGCCGGACACCGCGTGCTGCGCGGACTGCCCTCCGAGCGACCGCGTGCGCCACCCGGCCCGCTCGAGCGCGCGCACCACCTCGTCGTCGTCATATCCGGGCAGCACCACACACAGGTGCAGCCCCGCTTCCACGCCCGTGACCTCGAGGTCCGGGCATTCCCGGCGCAGCGCCGCCACGAGCCGGGAACGACGGTCGCTGTACACGCGCGCCGCCCGCGCCAGGTGCCGGTCCATCGCGCCCGAGGCGATGAACGCGGCCAGCGCCTCGGCGGGCAGAGACGACGGGCCGCGCCGGTGGACCGCGAGCCAGCGCTCGACCTCGCGGCGCATCGCCGTCGGCGGCAGACACCACGCCACGCGCAGGTCCGGGGCCACGGACTTGGACGAGGTGCCCACGTAGGCGACGTGATCGGTGGCGGCGGGGAGGCTGACCAGCGCGGGCAGGGGGGCGACGCCGTAGCGGAACTCACCGTCGTAGTCGTCCTCGATCACCAGCGACCCCGTCCGCCGCGCCCACTCCACGAGCGCGACCCGGCGGTCCACACTCATGCGGTGCCCCAGCGGGAACTGGTGCGCCGGCGTGGTGAAGACGATCGCCGGCTCCGCCCCCAGCCGCGCAGCGTCGAGGCCGCCCGGCCGCGCGGGATGGAACCGCACCTCCAGGCCCTGCTCCCGGGCCATGAGCACCGCACCGCGGTACCCGGGGTCCTCCGTGTGAAACCGCACGGTCCCGCCCCCGGCCCGCCCCTGCTGCCCGGCGACGAACGCAGCGCAGAGGGCCGCGATCGCCGACCGCGAACTGTCGAACAGCACCGGGTCGCCCGCGGCGATCCCCCGATGCCGGCGGAGGTGATCGGCCAACGCGACGCGCAACGCCGGGCTCGGCTCCTCCCACGGGTTCAGACCCGCCAGGCCCTGCGCCGCGGCGGCGCGCACCGCCGACCGCCAGGCCCGCTCGTCGACGAGGGAGGCATCGGGGATCCCGGGACGGAGATCGCGCGGCGACCGGCCGCGGCGCAGTGTGGGTGTGGCCGGCGCCGGGGGCGCGGGCGGGGCAGTGGTCGCCGCCGGAACCTCCGGTGACGAGGTGCGGGTGCCCTGCCGTATGAGTGGCGACGACGACGAGGTTCGGCTGACTCCGCGCGTCCGCGCCCCTGCCCGTGCCGCCTGACCGGCTCCGGCGGCGACCCGGGTCCCCGACCCCTGGGTGGAGACGATGAAGCCGGCCGCCGACAGTTCGTCGAAGGCGCGGACCACAGTCCCGCGGGAGAGTCCGGTCTGCTCGGCGAGCGCGCGCGTGGAGGGCAGCCTGTCGCCGTCGGCCACGGATCCGTCGGCGACCAGATCGATGATCGCGTCCGCCAACTCCGCAGCCCCCGACACCTGCCCCACCACCAGGGATCCGGAGCGAGCGGTGCGGGCCATGGGGGAATCGTAGGTCACGGCGCCGCACAGTGGTCTCACAATTCTGCGCGAAATGGTCCTTCCGGGGGCGCCACTTTCAGGGTGGGATGGGGTCCATGACGACCTACCGCCAGTCCCGACGACTCCGCGTCGTGCGCTACGACGTGCGTGGCCCGATCCTCACCGAGGCGATGCGCCTCGAGGCCGAGGGACACGACATCCTGCGACTCAACCTGGGCAACATGCACCCCTTCGGGCTGACCGCCCGGCCGGAGCTCGTCGACGCGGTGGCGGCGGGACTCGCCGCCGGGCAGGCCTACTCCGACTCCCGCGGCATCCCCACCGCCCGCGAGGCCGTGGCGGACTACTACCGCCGACACGGGATCGGTGGCGTCTCGCCCGAGAACGTCTTCCTCGGCAACGGCGTGAGCGAACTCATCACGCTGGTCCTGCAGGCCATGGTCGACCCCGGCGACGAGATCCTGGTCCCCGCCCCGGACTACCCGACCTGGACGGGCGCCGTGAACCTCACCGGGGGCGTGCCCGTCCACTACCTCGCCGACGAGTCCGACGGGTGGAACCCGTCGCTCGAGGACATCGAATCCCGGGTCACCCCGCGGACCACCGCCCTGGTGATGATCAACCCCAACAACCCCACAGGCGCGGTGTACAGCGAGGACACCGTCCGGGGGATGGCCGACATCGCGCGCCGCCACGGGCTCGTCCTGCTGTCCGACGAGATCTACGAGAAGGTCCTCTTCGGCGACGCCCGCCACCACCACGCCGCGCGGGCGGCCGGCGACGACGTACTGTGCCTGACCTTCGGCGGGCTGTCCAAGGCGTACAGGGTGTGCGGCTACCGGGCCGGCTGGGTGGTCGCGACCGGCCCGATCTCCCACGCCACCGACCTACTGGAGGGACTGACCCTGTTGTCCAACATGCGGGTCTGCCCCGGCGTCCCCGCACAGCACGCGATCCCCGTCGCCCTGGCCGAGGACTCACCGTGGGGCCACGACGTGGTGGACCCGGACGGTCGACTCGAGCGGCAGCTGGCCCGGACCACCGAGCGCCTCAACGCCATCCCCGGCGTGAGCTGCGTGGCGCCGCGGGGCGCGCTGTACTGCTTCCCGCGCCTCGACCGCGAGATGTTCGGCATCTCCAGCGACGAGCAGTTCGCCCTGGACCTCCTGCGCTCCGAGCACGTCCTGGTCACCCACGGGACCGGCTTCAACTGGCCCGAACCCGACCATTTCCGCATCGTGTGCCTTCCCGAGGCTCCGGTGCTCGACCGGGCGCTCGACGCGATCGCCCGGCACCTGGACCGCCTGCGGCTGGCCGCGGCCTGACCAGCCGCCGCATCGACCCCGTCGACTCCATCGAAAAGACAGTTTCGCACACGTCGCGCGAGAGGCGGGTGTGCGGAACTGTCTTCTCGACGGGCGTGCGCGGGGGATTCCCGCCGTCGCTCAGTTCTGCAGCGCAGGCTTGATGTGGTTCCAGCCGGGCGTGATGTAGTCGACGAACGTCTGCCACCCGTGGAGGCCCTCGTCGCCGTAGTCCACGCGATGCGCGATGCCGTGGCGGTCGAGTTCGCGGGAGAAGCTCCTGGCCCCCTCGATGACCCCCTTCTCCAGCACCAGGCCCTGCAGCATGGCGAAGTAGTCGTCGCCGTAGTTCCGGAGATCCCCTTCGGACACCGCCGTGCCCCCGGTCGCGAAGTACACCGCGGTGCCCTCGAGACCCTCCGGGTGGGAGATCGTGTCGTGGTACTTCCACAGATCGCTTCCGCGCGGGCCCCACATGTTGGCGGAATCGCCGCCGCGCCCATCCACCGAGCCACGGACCGACTGGTAGCCCAGCTCGTCGGTGGTCGAGTAGTAGCCGGAGAGCGCCATGACGCCGTCGTACAGCCCCGGGTACGTGGCCGCTAGATGCATTGCCGCCTGCGCACCCATCGACGCGCCGGCGATACCGTTCTTGCCGTTGTGCTTCGTACCCCGGGTCGCGAGTTCCGCCTCGACGAGGCCGGGCAGCTCCTCGGTGAGGAACGTCTCCCACTTGTTGTAGCCGAAGACCTCGTCCTCGCTCTGCCAATCGGACCAGTACGAGGAGGGGCCTCCCGTAGGTGTCACCAGGTGGACGTTCTCCTCGGCCATGCGCGCGGGCATGTTCCCGGCCCGCTTCCAGCCCGAGTTTCCTTCGACCGAGTCGACCCCGTCGAGGAGATACAGCACGGGCGCCGACCCCTTGTCCGTCACGCGGGACGGGAGCACCTCGAGCACGATCTCGCGCTGCAAGGCGGCGGAGGTGACGAGCCAGTGCTCGTAACCTCCGTGCTGGGTGATGGCGCGGAGTTCGACCGAGTCGATCGAGTCGTCGCGCGGTCGCGGCGGGTTGGGGAGTTCCACGTAGGACCCGGTGCCACCGAGCGGGATGTTGGTGGAACCGGCCGACCCGAGCGACCCGAGTGTCGAGCCCAGCGGAAGGGAACCGGCCGCCGACCCGATCAGCTCGACCTCCTCGAGTCCCAGGGACGAGGTGTCGATATCGCCGCCGATCTGGGCGGAGGCGGGCGCGGCGAATCCCAGGGACAGGCTGGCCGCGAGAGCGGTGGCGGTGGTGCGGTGGCGGATGTTCATCGGGTGCCCTTCATTGCGAAGCTGATCAGACGATGCAGAAGCGGCCCTGCGCCCCGGTGAGGGAGGGCGCAGGACCGCTTCTCAGATGATGAATCAGGATCCGGACGAGCCCAGGGACCCGGCCGAGCCGGAGGAACCGGCTGAGCCGGATGCACCCGGGGTGCCCGTTCCGGGCTCGACGTCTCCGCCGTACAAGGCGGGCTTGATGTAGTCCCATCCGGACTCGAAATTCTTGAGGAAGTTCGGCCAGTTGTGCAGGCCGGTGTCGGCGAAGTCCACCTTGTGCTCGATCCCGGCACGATCGAGTGCCTTCTCGAAGGCCTTCGAGTTCTCGTACACGCCCATCTCCAGCACCAACCCGATTATCAGGTCCTGGTAGTTGGCACCGTACTGCTTGACGTCATCGGGACCGATCTCGGCGTTGCCGGCCGAGAAGTACACAGCCTTGCCACGCAGGCCCTCCGGGTGCGAGATGGTGTCGTTCTCCGCCCACCGCGCGCTGCGGTGCGGGCCCCACATGTTCTCGACGTCTCCACCGCGAGTCTCAACGGAAAGCCGCACGGTCTGGTACCCGAGGGCGTCCATGGTCGAGTAGAAGCCACTGAAAGACATCACGGCGTCGTAGACATCAGGGTGTGTAGCCGCAAGATGCATGGCCGCCTGAGCGCCCATGGAGATGCCGCCGACGGCTGCCTTGTCATTCGTGTTGAGCCGCTCATCGACGATCACCGGCAGTTCCTCGGTGAGGAACGTCTCCCACTTGTTGTTGCCCAAGACCGGGTCGATCTCCTCCCAGTCGGTGTAGTACGAGGCGTAAGCACCCGCCGGGTTCACCACGTGAACGTTCTCGTCCTCCATCCGATCAGCGATGTACGCCTGGTGGGCCCAGCCGGTGCTGCTGATCGGCGCACCCACGCCGTCAAGCATGTAGAGGACGGGCGCCTCGCCCGTGCCGCGCGAGGGGACGACCTCGACGGTGATCTCACGCTGCATTGCCTTCGAGGCGATGGTCCAGTACTCGTACGCCTGATCGTTCCCGGCCTTATCGGCGCGGTAGCGCTCGATTCCACGAAATTCCGTCTTGGTGATCGACTCGTCGACCGGAGTGGGCGTGCCGACGGTTTCCGAGGACCCTTCCCCGAGTGGGACGTCGGCCGAGCCGACCGACCCGAGAATCCCTGCGGCCGAGCCGATCGGCACGGAGCCGACGGCGTCGATGATCGCCTCGAAGTCCTCCTGGCCGAGCGCCGACGGGTCGATGAGCGTCGAGGGGTCGATGCTGGCGGTCTGGGCGAAAGCGGGAGTGGCCGACCCGAGGGTCAGGGCGACGGCGAGTGCGCCGGCGGTCGCGGCCGCGGCGCGGCGGAGTCCGAAGGACATGAAGCTCCATATGTTGTGAGTAGTGACTTACGGAGCTTAATCCGTTCTCAGCTGAAATCGTTACTCGCGCCGTGCGAGTCGCTACCCCCGCAGTGCCGCCTCGACCGCCTCGCGCAGGTCCTCGGGCTTCCGGTTGGGTCCGAACCTGTCGATCACGTGGCCGTCGCGGCCCACGAGGAACTTGGTGAAGTTCCACTTGATCCGGCCGCCGAGCACCCCGGACTTCTCGGACTTGAGCCACTCGTAGAGCGGGTGAGCATCCGAGCCGTTGACCTCGACCTTGGAGAACAGCGGGAACTCCACGCCGAAGTTGCGCTCGCAGAACGCGCCGATCTCCTCGTCGGAGCCCGGCTCCTGGTGCGCGAACTGGTCACACGGGAACCCGAGCACCACGAAGCCCTCGTCGCGAAACTCCTCGTACAGCTTCTGCAGCCCCTTGTACTGCGGCGTGAACCCACACTTGCTCGCGGTGTTGACCACCAGGACGACCTGCCCGGCGTAGTCGGACAAGTCCTTCCCGCTCCCGTCGAGCAGGCTCGCCCGGAAATCCGCGAGAGTGGTCTGGTCGTGGCGCATGGGCACTCCTCGTCGTCGTCCCGACCCCGGTCGGCCGGCCCTCGACGCCATTGTGACCGTATTCAGGCGCCGCGTGCGGGCGTACTCTGGCAGACCCGCGTGAGGAGTCTGCCCGTGAGTCACGTCATCTACACCGCCTTCGTCTCGCTCGACGGCGTCGTCGAGGCCCCGGGCGGCGAGCCCGGCTACCGCAACACCGGCTGGACGTTCGCCGTCGACTTCGACGAGGACGTCTACTCGATCAAGGCCCGCGAACAGGACGAGGCCGGCGCGATGATGCTCGGCCGCGTCAGCTACCAGGCGTTCTCCGCCGTATGGCCCCAGATGGACGACGAGTTCCCCCGCTACAACGCCATGCCCAAGTACGTGGTGTCCACAACGTTGGTCGAGGGTGACCTCGTCGAGGGATGGGGGACGACGACGATCCTCCGCACGCTCGACGAGGTGGCCGCGGTGAAGGAGGCCGAACCGGCGCCGATCCTCGTGCACGGGTCGGCGACGCTGGCCCGGAACCTCTCCGACGCCGGGCTCATCGACCGCTATCACCTGTTGGTGTTCCCGTTCGTCCTCGGCGCCGGCAAGCGCATGTGGAGCGACACCGACAAGCCCCGGCAGAAGCTGGAGTTGGTCGAGAGCCAGGCGTACCCCAACGGTGTGCAGAAGCTGATCTACGACGTCTGCGGATTCGACCCGGGCGTCTGAGATCTAGCGGGCCGCACCGCGGGAGACCTCGGGCATCGTCACCGCCGACACCGCGCCGACCACCCCGAGCACGGCGAGGAAGACCAGCGCCCACTGCACGCCCAGCACCGCGAGCGCCGAGCTGATCCCGCCCACCACCAGCAGGATGATCCCCATGGCCGTGTTGCCCACTGCCACGTAGGTCGTCCGGAGGTCACCCTCGGCCACGTCCACCACGTAGGTCTTGCGGCCGACGCGGACACCGGAGTGCAGCAGCGTGAGCAAGAAGTAGGCGCCGACGAAGACCGTGACCCCGAGGGCGGACCCACCGTCGAAGCCCGGGACCGAGACCGCGAGCACCAACGCGACCGCCACCGCCGACGCGGCCGTGGCCGCACCCGCCATGAGCAGTCGGCTCGACCGGTCGGCCAGCCGCCCGAAGACGCGTCCCCCGATCAGCGACGCCACACCCGAGGCGAGGATGAACCCGCCCAACCCTGCCAGGGCGCCCGTGCCCGAGGCGACCGACATCGACACGATGAACGGCGGGCTCAGGGACGACACCAGCAGCAGGCCACGAACGGTCACGAACTTGCGGAACGTGGCGTCGTCGCGGAACAGGCGGGCCGCGTCCGCGAACCACGACGTCGACTCCTCCGACGCGCCGCCGGCGGCCGCGCCGTGGTCCTTCGCTCCCCGGCGGGAGCGCCCCTCCCCGGCCGGCTCGACCACGCGGGAGTACGTCGACGCCGAGAGCGCCCACAGCACCGCGCCCGCGACCAGCAGGATCGCCAGCTCGGTGCTGTCGAGGTCGCCGCCGCCCAGGAGCCGGATGGCCAGGCCGAGCGTGATCGCGACCAGCCCCGCCGCCGAGGTCGCCAGACCGATGATCTGACCGCGCTCCCCCGACGGGATGGTGCGGCCCTGCACGTCCTTCGACGCGATCGAGCACAGGCAGCGGCCCAGCGAGAACACCACGAGCGCGGCGAGGATCCCGATGCCCGCCGCCGTCCCGTGCCCGAGGGCGGCGATCGCGGCCATCACCGCCACCGATGCCGCCTGCACCAGCGCGCCCGTGACGAACACCCACTTGCGGCGGCGCACCCGCACCACCAGCGGCGTGAGGAAGGCCTGCGGCAGCATCGACCCGGACTCCCGGATCGGCACCAGCAGACCGACCAGTGCCGCCGGCACCCCGAGCACGTGGAACAGCCACGGCAGCACGGTCGATGCGTTGACCGTCTGGTCACCCGAGGACTGCAGCGTGTTGGCGGCCACGAGCCTCAGCCCGTTGCGCGGAAGCTCGCGGCGGACGACGTCGGGGAGGTCGCGCTCGGCGTCGGCATCGCGGGTGACGAGGCGAGAATAGAAGCGTTCGGCGGTGGTCACCATTCAAGAGAATAGCGGCCCGCCCGCCGGGGCATCCGGGCCCCTTCGCGGCCTCGCACAGACGGCGACCGGCGCCGGGGGATCACCCCGGCGCCGGTCGCGTGCTCTCTGTGCGTGTCCGCCCGGATCAGGCAAGCGGACGCGCGCAGATCAGGCGAGCGGGCCGCCGCAGTTCGGCCACGCGCCCGGGCCCTGGCCCGCGAGCACGCGCTCGCCGATCTTGATCTGCTGCTCGCGCGTGGCCTGGTCGGCCGTCGCGGCGAACTCGCCGCCGCCGTAGCCGCTCCACGTCTGGGCCGCGAACTGCAGGCCGCCGTAGTAGCCGTTGCCGGTGTTGATGTGCCAGTCGCCACCGGACTCACACTGCGCGACCTGGTCCCACGCGCTCGGCGGGGCCGCGTTCGCCGCCGGAGCGGCCAGTGACGCGCCCCCGGCGGCGATACCGCCGGCCATGATCGCGCCGGTCAGGGTTCGTACGAGCTTCTTCTGCATCTCCGTGACCTCCTGTGGATCTCGTGTCGTGCGTCGATCTCCTGTCGTGGCGGCCGACACTACGAACCGACCGGCGGGCCCCCGCAACCCCCTCCGCGGGTCCGGGGCCGGGGCCGAGCAGCACACGGGGGCACGGCGGGGACGGATCATTGCTGGTCACCGCACCGGTTCGGCGGGATCGACGCCAGGCGGGACCGGTCGCGTGAGAAGGCTCACCTCGTCGTCGTCGACCCGCCGGATGTCCAGGCACCCCTAGGCTCGTCGACATGACCGAACACCGGGTGGACATCGACGGCCGCACGGTGGCCGTCCACGAGTGCGGTGATCCCTCCGGCGCGCCGCTGATCCACTTCCACGGCACACCGGGGTCGCGGCTCGAGGCGGACTTCGGGGCCGGGCTCGCCGCACGGGCCGGCGTCCGCGTGATCGGATTCGACCGACCCGGGTACGGCCGGTCGGACGCAGGGCCGATCAGCCTGGCCGGCGTCACACGTGATGTAGAGGCGATCGCCGACGCCCTGGGCCTCGGGAGGTTCGCGGTGTCGGCGTGGTCGGGGGGTGGGGCGTTCGCGCTGGCCACCGCCGCGGCGCTGCCCGGGCGGGTGCTGCGGGTCGGGGTCTCCGGTGGTCTCGCGCCGTACGAGGGCAGGCCGGGCGCGCGGGAATCACTCACGCCGAACGACCTCGACGCGCTGTCGCACCTGCCCGACGACCCGGCCCGGGCGGCGGAGGTGTTCCGCACCGGCAACTCCGACTTCCTCGACGCGATGCTCTCGGTCCGCGACGACGAGGCGGCGCCCTGGGTCGACTGGATGTTCGCGGCCAGCGACCCGGCCGTGGTCGCGGACCCCGACGCCCGACACGCCCTGTTCGTCAACTTCCGCGAGGCGCTGCGCCGGGGCGCCGACGCGATCGCGTGGGACAACGTGGCGTTCGTGGGGCCCTGGGGTTTCCGGGTCGAGGACATCGCCGCGCCGGTGCTGCTCTGGTACGGCGACGACGACGAGATCGCCCCACCCGACCACGGGCGATGGCTCGCCGCGCATCTGGCCTCGGCCCACCTGACGGTCTACGAGGGCCAGGGGCACCTGCTGCCGCTGGCCCACTGGGACGAGATGCTGCGCGCGCTGACCGCGCCGGCGTGAGGTCGCCCGTGTGAGTTCGCCCGTGTGAGCTCGCCCGCTCGAGCTGGCGGGAGAGATGGCCGTGCACTCCCGCCGCCCGGCGCACATACTGGCCGCATGAGTGACTACACGAAGGGCGACCACGTCGAGTGGAACTCCGAGGCCGGGATGGTGCGCGGCGTGATCCGCGAGATCCACACCGAGGACGTCGAGTTCAAGGGGCGCATGCGGCGCTGCAGCACGGACGAACCGCAGTACGAGATCGAGAGCGACAAGACCGGCCACCTGGCCATGCACAAGGGCTCGGCGCTACGGAAGATCGACTGACGCGACTGCGGCGAGGCTGCGGTGCGCTGCGGCCGGGCGCCGCGGCGGTCAGCCGGAGACGGCGGAGGCGAGGTTGGACAGCGAATCCTCCATCTGCTGCTCCGACACCAGCGGGAACGACACCTTCTTGAGCACGTCCTTGTCTGTGACCTTGGACCAGTCGTAGGTGTGACGCACCAGTGTGGAGTCCGGGCCCTGCGCCTCGAGCTCCCAGACCCACTCCCAGCCCTTGGGGTCGGTGCCGGCGGGTGCGGGCTGCCACGCCAGGATCTTGTCCTTGCCGTAGCCGGTCACGTGGTTGTCCATGCGGTACTCGCCGCCCATGTGCTCGCCCTCCATGTCCATGGAGAAGACGTCGCCGACCTGCTGGATGCGGTCGGACTTGTAGTCGCCCCGGACGAAGCCCGACCCGTCGAGACGGGCATGGTTCTCCGGGTTGGTCAGGAACTCGAAGATCTCGGCCGCCGAGTGGTCGATCACGCGCTCGACGGTGATGGCAGTGGGATTACTCATGACCCCACCGTGCACCCCGGGACAGCGGAACGCATCCGGTCGGTCGTCCGCTCCGAATTCACCGTGGATTCACCCCGATAGCCCTAGCCCGACCGATGCGGGTGCCAGGATGGGATATCGATTCGAAGGTCCTAGATTGGGAGTGGTCGCTGTGTCGAGGTCTGTTGGTCGCCGGGCGGTTCTGGCGTCGGTCGCGGTGTTCGCGGCCGGCGCCCTCGGATTGGCGGGCTGTTCCGAGCCCGCCACCACGGGCTCCGGCGAGACGTCCGACTCCACGGCCGCGTCCGGCGAGGTCACCCTGTACACCTCGGAACCCCAGGCCAAGATCGACGAGATCATCTCCGCGTTCAACGAGGAGCAGCCGGACATCGAGGTGAAGGTCTTCCGAGCGGGCACCGGCGACCTCAAGGCCCGCATCGAGGCGGAGCGGAGCACCGGCGCGGTGGCCGCCGACATCCTGCTCGCCGCCGACGTCCCGACGTTCGAGCAGTACAAGGACCAGGACCTCTTCCAGGAGTTCCAGCCGAGTGAGGCCGACGCCATCGAGGACGTCGCCGTCGACCCGGACGGGTTCTACGTCGGCACCCGCATCATCCCCACCGTGATCGCCTACAACACCGGCGACGTCACGGACCCGCCCACGTCCTGGACGGAACTGGCCGAACCGGAGTACCTCGACCGGATCATCCTGCCCAACCCGGACGTCTCCGGTGCGGCCGCCTTCAACGCCGCGGCGTGGAGCCTGCAGCCCGACCTCGGCGAGGAGTGGATCGACCGGCTCGGCGCCAACAACCCCCAGGTCGCCGAGTCGAACGGCCCCGTCTCGCAGGCCGTCGCCGAGGGATCCAAGCCCGTCGGCATCGTGGTGGACTACCTGGTCCGCGATCTCGCCGCGCAGGGCTCGCCCATCGCCGTGAGCTACCCGAGCGAGGGCGTCCCCTACATCACCCAGCCCGGCGCGGTCTTCGCCGACGCCCCGAACCCCGAGGCCGCCAAGCTCTTCCTCGACTTCATCGTGTCCCAGAAGGGCCAGCAGATCGCGGTCGAGCAGAACTACCTGCCCGTCCGTGACGACGCCGGGACCCCCGAGGGCGCCCCGGCGCTCACCGACATCACGCTGTTCGACCAGGACCTCGAGGCGATCGCCGCCTCCCAGGACGAGGCCGTGGCCGCCTTCAACGCCGCCGTCCGGTAGGTGACGCTCCCCCTCCGGCTGGCACTGTGGGCGTCCCTCGCGGGCGTCATGGTCGTGCCCCTGGCCCTGGTCATCTCCCTGGGGCTGGGGGCCAACCACCTCCCTGAACTCATCGACCAGGGCCTGCTCCGCGCCACCGCCAACAGTCTCGTCAGCTCGCTGCTCTCGGCGATCGGGGCGGTCATCATCGGCACGCTGATGGCGTTCCTGCTCGACCGCACCGACCTGCCCGGTCGCGGCGCGCTCCGCCTGCTGCTGCTCACCCCGCTGTTCATCCCGCCGTTCATCGGCGCCATCGCGTGGAGCGGCCTGCTCACCGACGGCGGCCTGGTGGACCGGGTGCTGGGGTTCTCCCCGTGGAACTTCTACGGCGGGCCCGGGGGGGTCTTCCTCCTCACCCTGCACGCCTACCCGATGGCCTACTTCGTGGTGGCCGCGGCGCTGCGCAGGATCCCCGCCGAACTGGAGGAGGCGAGCCGCCTCTCCGGTGCCCGGCCGTCGCGGACGCAGGTCGACATCACGCTGCCGCTGATCCGCCCCGCCATGGCGGCGGCGTTCACCCTGACCTTCGTCAGCGGGATCGGCGACTTCGGCATCCCCGTCATCGTCGGCCTCCCGGCCGGTTACGAGACGCTCTCCACCATGGTCTACCGGTTCCTCGAGTCGGGTTCCGTGGCCTCACCGCTGCAGACCGTCTCCCAGATCGGGGTGGTGCTGCTCCTGCTCGGCGTCCTGGGCACGCTGCTGGACCGGCAGGTCACCAAGGGGTCCGTGGAGTTCGGCGGCACCGGACGTCCCGCCGACCCGCAGGCCCTCGGCCGTGCGCGCGTCCCGCTCGGGGTGATCGCGTGGGTCGTCAGCGTCGTGGTGACCCTCGCCCCGCTCGTCGGGCTGGCCGTCCGGGCGCTCCTGCCCGCCCCGGGGGTCCCGCTCACCCTCGAGACCGCGACCCTGGACAACTTCCGCCGGGCGCTCACCGCCTCGACCACCATCGACGGCGTGACCAACTCCGTGGTGCTCGCCCTCGGCGCCGCCGTGGTCTGCGGCGTCCTCGGCCTGCTCGTCGCGCTGTTCACCACGCGGTTGGCCGGTCGGGACCGGGAGCCGATGCTCCTGTCCGTGCTCCTCCCGCAGGCCGTTCCGGGACTCGTGATCGCCACCGGGTGGCTCATCCTCGGCCGCTACACCGGGCTGTTCAACACCCGCTGGGTCATCCTCGGCGCGTACGTCACGGCGTTCACGGCGATCGTCGTCCAGACCGTTCGCGGACCGCTCGCGGGGATCCACTCGTCGATGGAGGAGGCCGCGCGGATCGGCGGGGCGAAGGCGCTGCGCTCCCGCCTCGACACCAGCGTGCGCCTGGCGTTGCCGTCGGTCGGGATCGGCATGATCATGGTCGCGGTGACGGCGGTCCGCGAACTCACACTCTCGGTCCTGCTCGTCGCGCCCGGAACGCAGACCCTCGGCGTGGTGATCTTCCAGTACCAGCGGGCGGGGGACTACAACGCCTCCTCCGCACTGTCCGTGGTCCTCATGGTGGTGGGCCTGCTGGTCCTGGCCGCCTTCGGCGCCCGTTACAGCCGACCCGCCACCGGGTCCGAATCCGCACCCAGGAGTATCCGTGCCTGAACTCGTCGCCCACGGCGTCGGCGTCCGCTTCGGCGAGACCGTCGCCCTCGACAACCTCGACGTGCGGGTGGACTCCGGCCGGATCCTCGCGCTCGTGGGGCCGTCCGGGTCCGGCAAGTCCACCTTCCTGCGCGCCATCGCCGGATTCGAACGACCCACCGCGGGAACGATCCGGGTCGGCGACAGGACCCTTGTCGGCGACGGCATCCACCTCCCGCCCGAGGAGCGGGGTCTCGGCATGGTCTTCCAGCACCACGCCGTGTGGCCGCACCTCAGCGTGGAGGACAACGTCGCCTACCCGCTGCGGCGTGCGAAGGTCCCGGCCGCCCGGCGGCGCCGACTCGTCGCGGAGGCACTCGAGACCGTCGAACTGGGCGACTTCGCCCGTCGTCGCCCCGACACCCTGTCCGGCGGCCAGCGGCAGCGGGTCTCGCTCGCCCGGGCGATCGTCGCGCGGCCGGGGGTGCTGCTCCTCGACGAGGCCCTGTCCGCACTCGACGAACCCCTCCGCGCGTCCCTCCGACTCATGCTCCGCCGGCTGGCCGCCGAGCACGACCTCACGATGGTCCACGTCACCCACGACCGCGGTGAGGCACTGGCGATCGGGGACGAGGTGGCCGTCCTCCACCGGGGCCGGCTGGTGCAGTGCGACGTGCCCGACCAGCTCGATGCCGCCCCGAACAGCGCGTTCGTCGCGGGCTTCCTACACGATGCCACGCTCGTCGACGGGACCGTCTCCGGTGACGGGTTCCGGTCCGAGTCCGGCGGGATCACCCTGCGCCCCGACGCGCTGACCGGGCCGGCCGGGTCCGTGACGGGCCCGGCGACGCTCGCCCTCCTGCCGGCAGGGCTCGCCCTGTCCGCTCCCGGCGCCGGGGTCGAGACCGCGGCCGGATCAGGAGTCGGGCCGCGGTCCGGAGCAGGGCCCGACCGGATCGGCGCGGAGTTCGTCACCTCGCTGTACGGCCGTAGCGGTCGGACCGTCATCTGCCGGCACGAGGACATCGAACTGCGGGTCCTCGTGCCGACGGGCACCGCCGTGCCGACGCGGGTGGGCGAGGCCGTGGGGATCGACGTACGCCGCGGGTTCGTCTACCCGCGGGACTGAGACGGGAGCCCGAGCCCACGGACCCGAACCCCGGGCCCACAGCCCACAGCCCACGGCCCCGGGCCCGGGCCCGGGCCCGGGCCGCGGGGCTCATGGGGTCGATCAGCTCCTGGTTGTCGTCACGCAGGTCCACGGCGCACCACTGAGGGGAGCGGGTGATGATCTTGTCCGTCCGAGCAGAGGAATTCGCCTGTATCGCCCGAGTGGCTCTGCGCGAAATCCTCTGCTCGGCCGCAGTGGGCCCGTCCCCGGACCCGTCCCTGCTCAGCGGCCGCGCGCCACGACCCTGCCGATGAGGCGCGTCGAGCCCAGGAAGGGCACGCGCGTGAAGCGCTTGGAGTACCAGAAGAACGTCGCCAGGGCGTCGGGCGTGATCACCACGCGCCGGGCCTCGATGCCACGCACCGACCGCCGGGCGATGGTCTCCGACGTCAACCGCGTCCGCGACAGCAGCTTGCGCGCCATCTCGTCCGCCCGCGCGTCCTCACCGGACAGCGAGTCCGCCAACCCGGACCTGAAGAACTGCGGGCAGATCACCGACGTCGACACCCCGCGGGGCCGGAGCTCGGCGTCCAGGGTCTCCCCCAGCGCCACCGCCGCGGCCTTGGTCGCGTTGTAGGCGCCCATCTGGGGCGCATGCACCAGGCCGGCGGCCGAGGCGGTGATGACCAGGCGGCCACCCCGACCCAGCTTGGGGGCGAGCGCCCGGCAGCCGCGCACCACCCCGAGCAGGTTGATGTCCACGATCCGCTGCCACGCCTCCATCGAGGTGGAGCCGAGCGCACCGCCGATCGCGATCCCCGCGTTGTTGACGAGGATGTCCAGCGACTCGATCTCCTCCGCGGCGGCCCGCCAGTCGTCATCCGAGGTGACGTCGACCCGGCGGTACGTCCACCGCCCCACCAGTTCCTGCACGGCGGGCGGGGGCTCGGCGTGGACGTCCGTGAGGATCACCTCGTCCCCGAGTGCCAGGTACTCCCTGGCCAGCGCCAACCCCAACCCCGACGCGGCACCGGTGATGAACACGCGCCTGCCACCACCGTCGGCGACCGCCCGCCCGGACCGTTCGGCACTCTTCCGTGGGAGAAATCGGCTCATGCGGTGGCCACCTCGTCGTCGTAGTCGTCTTCGTGATCCTGTGCGTCCTCGACCTGCCCACCGTCGCGGCCGACGCCGACCGCCTCGCGCCCACGGCGCGCGTCGGTGAGCTCCACCCGGTCCCCGAACGCCATCTCGCGGCGCTGGTCACCGAAGGCAAGCTCGGGGATCTCCACCAGGAAGTTCTGGACGTAACGCCACGGTCGGGTCGTGCCCTGCTTGGGGAACTTGTGGCCGTCACGCTGGATGTACCCGGCGTCGAAGTCCAGCAGGAGCTGGTCCGCGGGCCCTTCTGGAAGGCGCGGCGCGTACACCGACTCGCCCGCCTTCCAGAGCTTGACCATGTACCGGGAGACCAGATCCGCGCGCAGTGTCCAGGACGAGTTGATGTAGCCGACCGTGAAGCTGAAGTTGGGCACTCCCGCCAGCATCATGCCGCGGTAGGTCGCCAACCTCGGGACGTCCAGCGCCTCGCCGTCGATGCTCAACGTGCCGCCGCCGAACGCCTCGAGCCGCAGGCCGGTGGCGGAGATGATGACGTCGGCCTCGATCTCCTCACCCGACCGCAGACGGATCCCGGCCGGCGTGAACCGGTCGATGTGCCCGGTCACCACCCGTGCGCCACCACGCTGGATCGCCCGGAAGATGTCCCCGTCGGGGGCCTTGCACACACGCTGGTCCCACGGCCGGTACGGCGGCGTGAAGTGCTCGTCAATCTGTTCGGACGAGATGTAGCGCCTCTGCATGAGCCGCAGCCCGGCCTTGAACAGCCAGGGCAGCCGCTGTGCGATGACGAACTGGGCGGTGTCCCGCGCACCGTGGTTGAGGCGCGCCGCCCGGTAGCTCCACGGGGCGGGCAGCAGTCGGCGCCACACCGCGCTGATGAGGTCCTTCTCCGGCAGCGGGCCCACATAACTGGGGGTGCGCTGGAGCATGGTCACGTCCGCGCCCAGCTCGGCGAGCGCCGGGACCAGCGTCACGGCTGTCGCACCCGACCCGATCACCACGAACTTCCGGCCGGCGTAGTCGAGATCGGTGGGCCACTGCTGGGGGTGGATGATCTCGCCGCGGAAATCCGCCTCGCCGGGGAACTCGGGGCGGAACCCCTCGGCGTGCGAGTAGTAGCCGGAGCCGAAGTGCACGCGCCGCGCCCACACGATGCGTTCACCGTCATCGGTGACACAGGTGATCCGGTACAGCTGGTGGTCGCTGCGCCAGTCCGCGTCGGCGACCCAGGAGCGCAGGTGCAGGCGGTCGAGCGCGCCGGCCTCGCGGGCGGTGTCGCGGAGGTACTCCTTGATTTCCGCGCCGCTGCCGAGGGTCGAGTCGTGCGGCCAGGGCCGGAACGGGAACCCGAAGGTCGCCATGTCCGAGTCCGAGCGGATGCCCGGGTAGCGGAACGTGTGCCACGTGCCACCCAGGTCGTCATGGGCGTCGTGCATCTCCCAGCGCCAATCGGGGAACGCCTCGTGCACGTGGTGGGCCAGGTCGATGCCGGACAGGCCCGCCCCGACGATCAGCAGGTCCAACGGGTCTCCGGGCGCTGCGCCCGGCCGGTCCGGACGCTCGGTGGAATTGATCATGATCGGTACGGTATCCGCCGACGACACCGCGGGCTTGCCGGAATGCGCCAATAAGTTGCTCGATCACGCCAAGTGCCGCAGGGTGGAGCCATGGCGTTCATCCGATCGGCCGGCCTGCGCGGGGTCCGGAAGGTGGTCACCGAACTCGGCGGCGACCCCGACGACCTGGCCCGCCGGTCCGGGCTGCCCGCCGGCGCCCTCGACAGCGACGAGATCCTGGTGGAGGACCTGTCGATCGCCGTCCTGTTGGAGACCGCGGCCGCGGAACTCGCGTGCCCGGACCTGGGACTGCGCGTGGCGGGGCACCAGGATCTCGACATGCTCGGCCCGGTCGCCGTGGCCGTGAAGAACGCCCGGACCACCACCCAGGCGCTCGAGATGACCTCCAAGTACCTGTTCTTCCACTCCCGCTCGATCGAGATCACCGTGGTACCCGATCCGCGCGACGAGACCGACGTGCTGGGGGTGCGGTTCGGCTACCGCGACCCCGGGCAGCTCATCCCGCCACAGACGGTGGATCTCGTCCTGCTCTTCCTCCACCGCGCCATGCGCAGTGTGCTCGGCGGGGACTACGGCCTGGTGTCGGTCGACCTGCCCAATCCGCTCAACACCGACGCCGCGCGGTACGAGTCGCTCTTCGGCGCGCCGGTCACGCCGTCGACCGCGTCCGCGGTGCTGCGCGTGCCGTCCGCGCTCCTGGGTCGCACCATCTCGGGCGGCGACGAGGCGGTCCAGCAGCTCGCGCTGCGGTACCTGGACCAGCACGTACCCGAGGACCGGCGGAGCATGACCGAGCGGACGCGCGCGGCCCTGCACCAGTCCCTCGACACCGGCACCTCGTCACTTCCGCAGGTCGCCAGGCTACTGTCCGTCTCCCCGCGCACGTTGCAACGCGGACTGGCCGGTGAGGGCACGAGCTTCGCGACATTGCGGGACGAGGTCCGCCGCGACATCGCCGTGCGCCTGCTCACCACCACGGAGATCCCGCTGGCCCAGATCGCCTCGGCGCTGGCCCTCGGCGACGCCACGACGTTCAGCCAGTACGCGAGGCGATGGTGGGGGATGACCGCGCGCGAGTTCCGGCACGGGCACACGACCCCGCCCGGGGTGGGACAATCGCGTACATGAGCGACACCCCCGCGTCCGACCCGTTGGCGATGTTGCGTTCCGGGCGAAGCCTCCCGGACGGCACGGCGATGGACGACCCCATCCGGGAGCAGATCCTCGATGCGGCGTCCGCACAGTTCGAGGGCGTGGGGATCGCCCGGTCCACGATGAACGACATCACCCGGCGGGCCGGGCTGGCGCGGATGACGCTGTACCGGCGCTTCGCCAACAAGCAGGAACTGGTCGAGGCCACGCTGCTGCGCGAGGCCGCCTGGTTCCTCGCCGACCTGCAGCGGGAGATCGACGCCCACGCCACGGTGGAGGACAAGCTCACCGAGGGCTTCGCGTTCACCGTCGAGACGCTCCGCGACCACGACCTGCTCAACCGCCTGCTGGAGACCGAGCCGGAGGCGACCGTCCCGCACTTCACGGTGCAGGGGGCGCCGCTCATCACCGCCGCCGCACACTTCCTGGCCGCCGAGATCTCGCGGACCGTCCCCGACTCCCGCCCCTACGAGGAACTGCTCGTCGGGGCCGAGCTCACGGTCCGCCTCGTCATCTCGTTCGTCCTCACGCCGTCGACCGCCATCGACCTGGACGACCCGGAGGTCTCGCGGGCGTTCGCACGCACCCACCTGGGCCCGCTGCTCGGCGGTGGACTCGCCGAGGGCTGACCCGCACCGCCGTGCAGAGCCCCGCCGCGCAGAGTCTCGCCGCGCAGAGCCCCGCCGCGCAGAGCCCCGCCGCGCAGAGTCTCGCCGCGCGGAGTCTCGCCGCGAGGATCCCCGCCGTGCAGAGCTGAACCGAACCTCATGAATGGTTGACGAATCGCCTCTGCGTGTCTAGCGTCAGGTACAAATAGATCGCGGATGTCACTCTGTCACCGCCGATCTGCAGTCCACGCTCCCGATCCACGAGTCGGGAACCGGAAGGATGAGCCATGACCGCTGTCGCCCCCTCCCCGTCGGCCACCACCGAGGAGTACGAGGACACGCTCCGGCGCCTGTCGCACGCCTCGGTCCACCGCAGCTTCGACGCCTTCAAGGACATCCCGTGGGACGACCCGGACTTCGCGGTGGACCCCACCGACGAGCGCTGGATCCTGCCCGCCGGGATCGACCCGCTCGGCGGCCACCCGTGGTACCTGGGGCTGCCCCGGGAGAAGCAGATCGCGATCGGCCTGTGGCGTCAGGCCAACATCATGAAGGTCGGCCTTCAGTTCGAGAACATCCTCATCCGCGGGATCATGCAGTACGTCTTCAAGAGCCAGAACGGCGCCGCGGAGTTCCGGTACCTCACCCACGAGGCCACCGAGGAATGCCACCACACCCAGATGTTCCAGCAGGGCGTGAACCGCATCGGCGCCGACGTGCCCGGCATGCCGCGGTGGATCCGGCGGCTGTCCCCGATCATCCCGCTCGCCGCGGGCCCGTTCCCGGTGGCGTTCTTCATCGGCGTCCTGGCCGGTGAGGAACCCATCGACCACACCCAGAAGCAGGTCCTGCGCAACTCGGACACCCTGCCGCCGGTCCTGTCCCGGATCATGGAGATCCACGTGGCCGAGGAGGCCCGGCACATCTCGTTCGCGCACACCTACGTGGCGCGCAACGCCCCCAAGCTGAGCCGCGGCCAGGCAATGACCGTCTCACTGGCCTTCCCCGTGATCATGCGGGTGCTGTGCGACGCGATCCTCAAGCCAACCAAGGAGTTCCGCGAGACGTTCGACATCCCGGACGAGGTCGTCCGCGAGCTGTACTGGGACAGCCCCGAGTCGCAGCGGTTCCTGTCGGACCTCTTCGGCGACGTCCGCAAGCTCGCCGAGGACTCGGGCCTGATGAACCCGGCCGCGCGGCGGGTGTGGAAGGCCCTGAAGATCGACGGGCGCCCCTCCCGGTACCGCGGCGAGCCGCCCGTGGCGTTCCGCGACTAGGCCGCCGACATGCCCCACGTCGTCACGCAGGCCTGCTGCGCGGACGCCTCATGCGTCCACGCCTGCCCGGTCAACTGCATCCACCCGACCCCCGACGAGCCCGACTTCGCCACCGCCGAGATGCTCTACATCGACCCGGTGTCCTGCGTGGACTGCGGGGCGTGCGTGGGGGCGTGCCCGGTCGGGGCGATCGTCCCGCACACCGCGTTGGCCCCCGAGCAGCAGGACTTCCTCGGGATCAACGAGGCACTGACCGGGGACGACCGGCCGAGCAGGCCCCAGGCCCGCGTCCCCACGATCGTTCGCCTCGGCCCCACCCGGACGACCCTGCGGGTCGCGGTCGTGGGAGCCGGCCCCGCCGCGCTGTACGCAGCCGACGAACTCCTCCGCCAGCCCGGCGTGGAGGTGACGGTGTTCGATCGGCTCCCCGTCCCCCACGGGCTCGCCCGACATGGGGTGGCGCCCGACCACACCAGCACCCGCGCGGTCGCGGACCTGTTCACCGCGATCGAGGAGCAGCCCGGGTTCGGCTACCGGCTCGGCGTGCACGTCGGCGAGGACATCACCGCCGAGGAGGTGGCGGCCCACCACCATGCGGTGGTGTACGCGACCGGGGCCGGGACGGACCGCCCCCTGGACATCCCGGGGGTCGACCTGCCGGGGAGCACGTCGGCCACGCGGGTCGTCGGGTGGTACAACGACCATCCCGACCACGCCGACGCCGACGTCCCGCTGGATCACGAGCGGGCGGTGATCGTCGGCAACGGCAACGTGGCACTGGACGTCGCCCGGATCCTGGCCACCGACCCGGAGCGGCTCGCTGGCACCTCCATCGCCCGCCATGCCCTCAAGGCGCTGCGGGGCAGCCGGGTCCGCGAGGTCGTGGTTCTCGGCCGTCGCGGCCCCGAGCACGCGGCGTTCACCCTGCCCGAGCTGGTCGGACTCGACGCCCGTGAGGACATCGACCTGCGCGTCGACGCCCCCGACGGCATCGACCCGGACGCCGCGACCACCAGACAGGGCCGCCTGAAGCTGGAACTCCTGGCCCGGATCGCCGACCGGCCGAGCCGCG
Source organism: Dietzia sp. Die43 (assembly GCF_024519835.1). Lineage (NCBI taxonomy): Bacteria > Bacillati > Actinomycetota > Actinomycetes > Mycobacteriales > Dietziaceae > Dietzia > Dietzia sp. Die43. The sequence goes on from NZ_JALJRF010000005.1 coordinate 75,950, forward strand.
GGACCGCGGAGACGACCCCTCGTCGCCGGATCATCCTGCGTTTCGCGACCGCGCCCGTGGAGGTCGTGGGCACCGCGCGGGCCGAGGGCCTGCGGGTCGTGCGCACGGAACCGGTCACCGACCCCGACGGCCGGGTGCGCGCCGTGCCCCGCCCGGGCTCCGAGGAGACCCTCGCGGCGGGCCTGGTCCTGGGCTCGGTGGGCTACCGCGGCGTGGCGGTGCCCGGGGTGCCGTTCGACCCCGCGTCCGCGACCATCCCCAGCCGCGAGGGCCGCGTCCTCGACGCCGCCGACGGCCGCGAGGTGCCCGGGCTCTACGTGGTCGGGTGGATCAAGCGGGGTCCGCGCGGGTTCATCGGCTCCAACAAGACGTGTGCGCGCGAGACGGTCAACTCTCTGCTCGCCGACGCGAACGAGGGTCGCCTGCCCACTCCGGGCCCGGCCGCGCGGTTCGAGGAGTTGCTCCGGAGCCGCCGTCCGGTCCCGGCGACCGTCTAGCCGTACCGAACCGTCCAGCTGTACCGAACCGCCTGGGTGTACCGAACCGCTCAGGCGGCCTGGTCGGCCGCGACCTGATCCGCGATGACCCTCGCGAGCCGCGCCAGCGGGGAGGCGCCGTCGACGTCGGCTTCGTACAGAGCGGCGTACCCCGCGTCGCGATAGGTCAGCAGGGTGTCGGTGACGTCGTCGAGCTGACGGAGCAGATGGGGCGACCACCGTCCGGGATGCTCCACGACGTGCAGACGCAGGGCGACCCGGGTGCGGGAGTCGGGGAGGTTCTCGATCAGCTCGTCGTAGACCTGGACGGGCGTCAGGTCCGAGTCCCTCACGGCGCCGCGGAGAAGGTTCGACGGCTGCACGCCGCTCAGCGGATCGCCCGGCACCGACACCCAGTGGGTGCGCTCGGGGATCGGTCCGCGGCGCGGTCCCGCCACGCCCTGCCCGCCCGGATCGGACGTGCCGACGAGCCAGCGGTCGCGCGGCCGGAACGGGTCGGCGATCAACCCCACGGCGGCGACCCGGTCGAGATCCTCCGGGTGGGCGTCCATCCAGTCGTGGATCACCCGGGTGCCGCAGCACGCCCCGATGAGCACGAGGTCGTCGGACGGGTGGAGATGGACGAGGCGGTTGAGGTCGGCCACCCCGGCCGCGGACGCCGATTCCCAGGTGTGCGACCGCCGGAGCCGACCCGACCCGGGCGCCGGCCACTGCACCCGAACGGCCTCCCGGGCGCCTGTCCATTCAACGAGGTCGTCGACGAACCGTCCGAGAATGGCCGAGGGCTGGCGGTACCCGCCGTCGCTGTCCGCGATGAGTAGTCGCATGTGGTGGCCTCCCGCCCGTCTCACGGCCCGGCCGCAAGATTGATGTGACAACCTCATTGTCGTACGAACGGCTGACAAACAGCACCCACGGAAGATAAATGTTTCGTATCAATACGCGCGTACTGCTGGGGGCGGCGCGTCAGGTACCGCAGTAGGTGACGTGCGGTGCGGCCTCGGGAGGGGCGGGACGTTCGTAGCGCTCGTAACCGGCGCGCCGGGTGTAGGGGTCGGTGACGACGACGAGGAGTTCGGACAGCGGCCCCAGGTCCCCTGCCGTGGCCGCGTCGAGGGCCTCCTCGACGAGATGGTTGCGCGGGATGTAGATCGGGTTGACCCGGTCCATCGATCCCCGGTCGGGTCGACGGGCCCGCCATGTCGCCACCCAGCCCTCCGCGAGCGACCCGACCAGCTCGCGCACCGGCTGATCATCCCCGTCCGCGGCCGCCCCGAGCGCGCGGAAGAAACCGGTGTAGTCGGCCCGCGTCGCGCTGAGCAGCCGGGACAGCTCGTCGATGAGGTCGGTCGCCTCGGTGTCCCCGACCTCGTCCGGCAGGCCGATCTTGGCGCGCATCCCGGCCGTCCACGCCCGCTGGTAGTGCTCCGGGAACGTGCCCAGCACCTCGGTGAGGAGCTGGACCGCCTGGTCCTGGTCCGGGTCGACCAGCGGGACGAGGGTCTCGGCGAACCGGGCGAGGTTCCACTGCAGAACCGGCGGCTGGTTGGCGTAGGCGTAGCGGCCGCCGGTGTCGATGGAGCTGAAGACCGTGGCCGGGTCGAACTCATCCATGAAGGCGCACGGCCCGTAGTCGATGGTCTCGCCCGAGATGGTGGTGTTGTCCGTGTTCATGACGCCGTGGATGAACCCCAGGAGCATCCAGCGGGCCACGAGCTCCGCCTGGCCGCGGAGCACGGACGCGAACAGCTCCAGGTACGGGTTCTCCGCGTCGGCGGCGTGCGGGTGATGCCGGGCGATGGCGTGGTCGGCCAGCCGACGCAGCAGCTCGTCGTCGTCGACCGATCGCGCGAACTGGAACGTCCCCACCCTCAGGTGGCTCGCGGCGACGCGCGCCAGCACCGCGCCCGGCAGCGGCGACTCGCGGTACACGGTGTTCCCGGTGGCCACCACGGCGAGCGAGCGGGTGGTGGGCACGCCGAGCGCGTGCATCGCCTCGCTGATGACGTACTCGCGGAGCATGGGGCCGACCGCGGCCAGTCCGTCGCCACCGCGGGCGAACGGCGTGCGCCCCGAACCCTTGAGGTGCAGGTCACGGCCATCGGGCAGCTCCCCCATCAACAGGGCCCGCCCGTCGCCGAGCCGGGGCGAGTACCCGCCGAACTGGTGTCCGGCATAGGCCTGGGCGACCGGCGTGGCCCCGTCCGGCACGTGAGTGCCCGTCAGCACCCGCACGCCCTCCTCGCCACGCAGGTAGTCGGCGTCCAGGCCGAGCTCGTCGACCAGCGCGTCGTTGAGCACAAGTAGCCGCGGCCCGGTCGCCTCCGCGGCCTTCCACGGCACGCCCAGTTCCGGCAACTCGCTCGCGTACCGGGTTCCGAGAGTGAGGGGGCGTGCGGTGTCCGTGGTCATGGCCCCGACGATACGGACGAGCCGCCGGGCGGGGCGGCGCGTGGACCGGGCTCACCGGGTCCGTCCCGGTCCTCTCCCGCACCATCGCGATCGGCGATCCTCTCCAGGAGCCACGAGGCGAGCGTCGCCGTCACGGTCGCCCACCACAGGGACTCACCCCATGTCTGGATCGACGCCCCCGATGCCCCACGTTCCGCGTTCAACACCGCGAGCGAGGACACCACCAGGAGCACCGCCGTCCACCCCGCGGCGTAGGTGATCGCCTGCCCGCGCACCACCGTGCCCGCCGACCGCCTCATCCCCCCGAGCAGGGTCACCAGCCGGAGCAGTCGCAGCGGTCGCAGGACCGGCAGAGCGATGACCGCGAGGTCGTACCAGTGCCTGAGCAACCACGGTCCGCGACGCTCCGCCAACGCCAACCTGACCACGAAGTCCACGGCGAACAGAACCCAGGTCCCCGCCATCACGATCCGGGTGACCACTGCCACCGGACCCCCGGGTTGTCCGACCACCATCACCGCGTAGGCGACCAGGAAGGCCAGAGCGGCGCCTATCAGGGGCCACTCCGCCAGCTCCTTCCACCGTGTCTCCGTCACCCGTCGATGATCCCCCCGGGCGCGGCGCGGTGGCCTCGGACACGCATGGTGGCCTCAGAAGTACTGCGACCCGCCGTCGATGCTGATGTGCTCGGCGGTGATGAACGTCGACTCGTCGGAGGCCAGGAACGCGACGACGTTCGAGATCTCCTCCGGCTCCGCCCACGTCTGCTCGAGGAACGTCGTGCCCATGAGGTTGAGCGGGGGGTTCGACTCGCCGACCGCCTCCAACGTGCTCACCATGTCTCCACCGCCCATCGGGGTGGCCACGCCGCCGGGGTGGATGCTGTTGACCCGGACCTTCTTCGGGCCGAGTTCCGCCGCGAACGCCCGGGTCATCCCGACCAGCGCGTGCTTGGACGTCGTGTAGTGGATCATGAACGGCTGGATCTTCTTGCCCGCGTACGAACTGGTGAGGATGATCGAGCCGCCTCCGGCGTCGATCACGTGGTGGGCCGTCGCCATGACCGTGTTCCACACGCCGGTGACGTTGGTGTCGATGGTCGCTGCGAAATCTTCTGGGCTGATCGCGTCCCAGACCTGCGGGGTGCAGATGCCGGCATTGGCCACCACCACGTCGAGACGCCCGAGTTCCGCCACCGCGTCGTCGACGATCTTCTTCATCCCCTCGAGGTCGCGGACATCGCCGACCGACAGGAGCGCGCGACGCCCCTGCTCCTCGACCAACCGGCGGGTCTCGTCCAGGTCCTCCGGGGTGGCCGGGTCGTAGGGGACCGGCCCCGGCAGTGGTCCCGCGAGGTCGAGTCCGATGATGTCGGCGCCCTCGGCGGCCAGGCGGACGGCGTGCGTCCTGCCCTGCCCGCGCGCGACCCCTGTGATGAACGCGACCTTGCCCTCGAGTCGTCCCGCCATGTCTCGTCCCGCCATGTCGAACTCCGTCCTCGCTGCAGTCTGCGGCTCACCATAGGGTCGACTGTCCCGAGAAGTGGGCGGATCGGGGACTATTCGCGCGCCCGGCGGATAGGTTCGGAAGGACACCGTAAGTCGCACTTCCGGAACCGAGGTCGCCCAATGTCCGCAAACGCTGTGGGATTCGCCCTTCTCATCCTCGGACTGGCGTTGTTGATCGGGAAGATCATCCGCGTCAAGGTCGGGATCGTGCAGTCCCTGTTCCTCCCCAGCTCCATCGTCGGTGGTGCACTGCTCCTCCTGCTCGGGCCGGAGGTCCTGGGCAGGTTCAACGGACCGTGGGGCGAGAACGGGCTCTTCACCGAACCGATGGTGGAGGTGTGGTCCTCCCTCCCGGGCCTGCTCATCAGCGTCATCTTCGCCACGATGTTCCTCGGCCAGGACCTGCCGCGCCCCTCCCGGGCCGTCAAGCTCGTCGGTCCGCAGCTCTCCCTCGGCGTGGCCCTGGGCTCCGGGCAGTACGTCGTCGGACTGTTGCTGGCCGCCCTGATCCTCGTGCCCCTGCTCGGCGCCTCACCCATGACGGGCGCCCTCATCGAGATCGGCTTCGAGGGCGGTCACGGAACCGCGGCCGGCATGCGGGGCGTGTTCGAGGAACTCGGGTTCACGGTGGGGGCCGACCTCGCCGTCGGCATGGCCACGGTGGGCATCGTCGGTGGCATCGTGCTCGGCATCGCCCTGATCAACTGGGGCGCCCGCACCGGCAGGACCGAGCTCATCAGCGGCAGCGCCAAGATGTCCATCAGCGAGCAGAAGGGCCTGTTCCGCGAGGACGAGTACTACTCGGCGGGCAAGATGACCTCCCGCCCGTCGTCGGTGGAGCCGCTGTCCCTCCACGTCGCGCTGGTGACCCTGGCGATCCTCATCGGGCTGGGGATCCTGGAGGGGCTGCGATGGATCGAGCGGGCCACCTACGCGTCGGTCATGCTCGACGAGAACACCCCGCTGGAGATCTTCGCCTACGTACCGCTGTTCCCCATCGCCCTGCTCGGCGGCGTCATCGTCCAGGTGGTCGCGACCAAGGCCGGGGTGGCCCACGTCATCGACCCGCAGATCATGCTGCGGATCCAGGGCTGGGCGCTCGACTTCCTCATCGTCGCCGCGATCGGCACCCTGTCCCTGCAGGCGATCGGCGAGAACATCGGCGCCTTCACGATCCTCGCCGTGGCCGGCATCCTGGTCAACGTCGGCATCTTCCTCTGGCTGGCACCGCGGATCATCGGCCGCTACTGGTTCGAGCGCGGCATCGGAGACTTCGGCCAGTCGATGGGCGTCACCGCCACCGGCCTCATCCTCATGCGCATCGTCGACCCCGATGCCCAGAGCCCCGCGTTCGAGGCGTTCGGCTACAAGCAGCTCGTCTTCGAACCGTTCTTCGGCGGCGGACTCGTCACCGCGATGGCCGTACCGATCATCTTCCTCACCGGCGTCTGGCCGCTGTTCATCACCATGCTCGTCGTCTTCCTCGTCGCCGTCCTGTCCGGACTGCTCTACTTCCGTCCCAGGGAGATGAAGGAGCGGGCCGAGTGGAAGAAGGCCGGGAAACCGGAGGACGAATCCGACACCGCCACCGCGAGCTGACACAGCGGCCGATCGCTGGCTCGCGCTTCCGGGCCCGGCTGTTGCCCGGTAACCCCGCCCGGGAACGCCGCGAACGCCGTATCCCTCACGCCGGGCAGCGCCTAGGATAAGAAAAATCCGATCCGGGAGGTACGCCGTGGCCACGAAGAAGCGCTGGAACGACCTGACCGACACGCAGAAGACGGTCCTGCTCACCCTCATCTCGGTGCAGGTGTCACTCGCCGCGACCGCGTGGGCGGACCTCGCCTCCCGGCCCGCGGCGAAGGTGCAGGGCTCCAAGGGCAAGTGGGCCGCGATCATCGCGATCAACTTCATCGGGCCGATCCTCTACTTCACCCGCGGGCGGCGGTAGTGACCACCCGGTCACGGGCCGGCCTGGCCGCCGGTGTCCTCCTCGTCGTCGTACTCACCCTCGGCGCGTGCGCGGCCGGACCCAACGTCGACGTCGCCCCCACCGGCGCCGGGTTCCTCCTCGGCCTGTGGCACGGGATCATCCTCCCCGTCACCTTCGTCATCTCCCTGTTCACCGACACCGTGACGATCTACGAGGTGAACAACAACGGCAACTGGTACGACTTCGGCTTCGTCGTGGGACTGGCCCTGTTCTCCGGCCCGGCCCTCGCCGGCGGCCGGGGGCGGCGGGGATGACGCGCGTCCTCGTGACCGGCGGCGTCCGATCCGGCAAGTCCCGGCACGCGGTGCGACTGCTCGACGGCACCGACACGGTGACGTTCGTCGCGCCGGGCCGCCCCACCGACGAGCTCGACGACCCCGACTGGGCCGCGCGCGTCGAGCACCACCGGGCACACCGGCCCGCGGGGTGGCGCACCCTCGAGTCCCCCGACGTGGCCTCCGCGCTGCGCCACGCCCCCGGCCCGGTCCTCGTCGACTGCCTGGGCACCTGGCTCACCGCCACCGTCGACGACCTCGGACTGTGGGACGCCCCCGCCGACGAGGCACGCGCCGCCGTCGACGAACGGACCGACGCCCTCTGCGCCGCCCTCACCGCCCGCGACGACGTGGTGCTGGTGACCAACGAGGTCGGATCCGGGGTCGTGCCCCCGTACCGCTCGGGCGGCGTGTTCCGGGACCTGCTGGGGGCGCTCAACCAGTCCGTCGCCGAATGCTGCGACGAGGTGCACCTGGTGGTGTGCGGGCGGGTCCTCACGCTGTGACCGGACACGCGACGACCGGTCTGAGCGCGTTCCCGCTCACGCCGATGAGCGACGACCGGGTCGACGAGGGCGCCTACGCGGCGATCATCGAGCGACTGGTGCGCGCGGGGGTCGACTCGATCGGTGCGCTCGGTTCCACCGGTTCGTATGCCTACCTCGACCGCGAGGAGCGGCGCCGGGTCGCCGAGGCGACCGTCCGACACGCGGCGGGGGTTCCGGTGATCGTCGGGATCAGTGCCCTGCGGACCTCCCACGCGCAGGCCCTCGCCCACGACGCGCAGGCGGCCGGCGCCTCGGCGGTGATGCTCGCGCCCATGAGCTACCAGCCGCTCACCGACGACGACGTGATGGGCCTGTACACGGACGTCGCCGGTGAACTCTCCGTGCCACTGGTGGTCTACGACAACCCCGGCACCACCCGTTTCGGATTCACGCCCGAGCTCTACCTGCGACTGGTCGAACTCCCGCAGGTGGCCTCGATCAAGATCCCGCCGCCGCCGGCGGAGCCCGCAGCGGCGCGTGAGCACCTCGCCCGACTGCGCTCCGCGGTGCCCGAACGTGTGGGCCTGGGGGTCTCCGGCGACCCCTCGGCCGCGGCGGCACTGCTCGCGGGCTGCGACAGCTGGTACTCGGTGCTGGCCGGCACCGTCCCGGGCCCCGCCCTGGCGATCGCGCGGGCGGCGCTGTCCGGTCGGGCCGAGGAGGCGTTGGCCGAGTCCGCCGGGCTGGCGCCGCTGTGGGAACTCTTCTCCGCGCACGGCAGCCTGCGGGTGGTCGCGGCCGTCGCCGAGATCCTCGGGCTGGCCGCGGAGAACTGTCTGCCCCGGCCCGTGCTCGGCCTCACCGGTGCCGACCGGACGGTCGTAGAGACGGTGGTCACAGCCCTTTCGCTGGGGAAATAACCGCACACTCATGCCGGCGGCTCCATACTTGGAGCACCCGCCCCCACCCCGCCCCTCGCCGTGCGCCGCCCCCGGAGGACCTCGTGAGCACCGACCAGTTGACCGAGAAGTCCGACGAGCCCGCCGCACCCTCGCCCGTGGCCGCCGTCGCCCGCGCGGTCGCCACGGCGGCGCGGCGGCTCCCCGTCACGGCGGTGATCGTCGCCGCGCTGCTCGTCACCGGGGTGGTGTTCGAGGCCCTGTGGCGCAGCGCGGGCGACGCCACCTGGTTCCCCGAGGTCGCCTATGGCGTGCCCGCGTTGGAGGGCGGCCGCTGGTGGACACTCGTGACCGGGCCCTGGCTCGGGCTCACCCCGCTGCAGCACGTGTCCCTGCTGGTGCTGGTGGCGGCCGGTATCGGGATGGGCGAGTGGCGCCTGGGCCCGGTGCGGACCGCGCTGACCGCGGCCGTCGGGCAGCTCATCGGCGTGCTCGGCGCGGTCGCCGTGATCGTCCCCGGCGACGCGGTCGGCTGGGAGTGGGCCACGGAGCTGTCGGTGGTGCTGGATGTCGGCTGCTCGACCGCGGTGATCGCCGTGCTCGCCGCCGCCACGGCCACCCTCGTCTCGCCCTGGCGGCTGCGCGCGCGGGCGCTGCTCTACGGCTATGTGATCGTGTCGTTCCTGTTCGTCGGGAGCCTGGCCGACCTCACCCACCTCGTCGCGTTCGTGGTGTTCCTCGCCGTCGGCGAGCGGTTCTTCTCCGGCACCGAACACGGCCTGCGGCCGCGGACGCGACGGGAAACCCGGCTCGTGGTGTCGGCGGGCATGTGGTTCATCGCCGCGGTCCACGTGGTGGTGTACTTCCTGCCCTCCGACGGCCCCCTCGGACCCACCGAGGCCGAGGACGTGAACCTGGTCGGCATGCTCCTGTCCGTCCTCATCGCCGCGGCCACGGCGGAGCTGCTGCGCCGTGGCTACCGGGCAGCGTGGGGCGTGGCCCTCGCCTATGCCCTGGTCACCGCGGTGGTCACCCTCGTCGTCACGGTCCTGGTCGTCGCCGCGGACTTCGAGTCCCTCGGCGCCGTCACCCTCGGTACCGGTCTGCTCTGGGTGGGCGAGGCCGTGCTGCTCGTGGTGGGCCGGGGCGCGTTCGGCGTGCGGGTGCGGCGACGGGTGACCGGGTCGCGCGTCCATTCCGACGACGTGGTGGAGCGCGTCCGTGAGCTCATCCGTCGCCACGGCGGCAGCACGATGTCGTGGATGATCACGTGGCAGCCGATGAACTACTTCTTCGGCGCGGACACGAGCACCGCGGGCCCCGACTCGGCGGGCGTCGTGGGGTACCGGATGCACGTCGGCACCATCATCGCGCTGGCCGACCCGGTCGCCGACCCCGCCGACCGCGACGTGCTGCTGAGCTCGTTCGTCGACTTCGCCGAGGCCCAGGCCGCCGTCCCGTGCCTGTTCTCGGTATCCGGGGAGACGGCCGACCGGATGCGCGCGCACGGGTGGCGGGCGCTGCAGATCGCCGAGGACACCATCATGGATCTTCCCGACCTGGCCTTCGCGGGCAAGAAGTGGCAGAAGATCCGGTCCGCGATGAACAAGGCGGACAAGAGCGGCACCACCTACGTCTCGGGGCTGCTGCGCGAGCAACCCGCGGCGGTGCTGGCGCAGGTGCGGGAGATCTCCGAGCAGTGGGTCGGAGACAAGGAACTGCCGGAGATGGGTTTCACGCTCGGCACGGTCGAGGAGGCGCTCGACGACGACGTCCGCATCGCGCTGGCCGTGGACTCCGGCGGGGTGGTCCAGGCGGCGCTGTCCTGGCTGCCGGTCTACCGCGGCGAGCCCGACGGTGGCGTGCGCGGCTGGACCCTGGATCTCATGCGCAAGCGCAACGGCCCCGGCGCGAACAACATGGTCGAGTTCCTCATCGCCCGCTCCGCGCTGGAGTTCAAGGACGAGGGCGCCGACTACGTCTCGTTGTCCGGTGCCCCGTTGGCGCGAAGTGGCGACGACGACGAGGTGGCCGTCCTCGACCGCGGACTCGATCTGCTGGGTCAGGCACTCGAGCCCTACTACGGGTTCCGGTCGCTCCACCATTTCAAGTCGAAGTTCAATCCGAGGATCGAGCCCGTCTACCTGTGTTTCCGCGACGAGGCGGACCTGCCGCGGATCGGTGTGGCGATCGGCCGGGCGTACCTGCCGGGAGCGACGACCCGCCAGCTCGCGGCCCTGGCCCGCTCGGGCCCCTCGGAGACCGTCGACGTCTGACGTCCCCGGGCGGGACGCACCGCTTCGCCCCGGACCTCCCGGCAGCCGCTCCCGCGCCTGGCGTCTCGCTCCCCCGCCTGACCGCCCACCACGCAGCCGCTCCCGCGCCTGGCGTCTCGCGTGCCCCGGCGGGCAGGCGAGAGTTCATCGTGACGGGCGGGAGTAACCGAGGGGCCGTGAGGGCCGCGGTGGGCCGGGGTCTCCGTCCGGGCTCAGCTCATCCGCCGTGGCGCGCGAGGCGCCGTGCCAGGTGCTCGCGCAGGTCCTCGAAGTGCCGTTCCGCGGCGGTCTCGTCGTACATCGACGTATCCGCCATCGAGTACCCGTGGGGGGCACCGGGGTAGACGTCCTGGTCCAGGGGCACACCGGATTCCCGGGCCAGGGACGCGATGACGTCCATCCCTTCCCGCGGCATCGACGGGTCGTCGTCAGCGTGACGCAGGAGGACGGCGGCCCGGGTGGTCGCGAGACTCAGGTGGGGACTGTCGCTCTCGTCCGTCGCCAGCCCGCCGCCGTGGAATCCCCCGACGGTGGCGACGCGGTCCGTGTGGTCCCCGCCCGCGCGCAACGCGAGTCGCGCTCCCATGCAGTAGCCGATGACCCCCACGTCGCCGGTGACCCCGGGCAGCGTCAGCAGCGCGTTCAGGTAGGCGGCGGTGTCCGGTCGCGACAGGTCCGAGGTGAGTCCCTCCATCAGAGGGAAGACCTTCGCGATGTAGCCGTCCCGCTCGCCCGGTTCGCGCAGGTCGACGGTCGGGGCCAGGTCGTCGACGGTGCCGGAGCGGTAGAAGACGTTCGGCGCCAGGACGACGTAACCCCAGCTCGCGATGCGATCCATCATCGTGCGTATCTGCGGCCTCAGACCGAAGATGTCCGGGAACAGCAGCACGCCCGGCACGTCGTGCTCGGCGCTCTCGGGCCGCGAGACGAACGCCTCCGCGGTGCCGTCCGCCGTGTCGATGGTCAGGTCCACGGTCATGTCGCCACGCAGGTCCACAGTCGAATCCCTTCCGTCGTCACCGACGGTACCTCCGGGATCCGGGCACCACAGCCCGGTCGCGCCGAGCGGGACGGTCGCGCAGAGCGGGACGGTCGCACCGAGCGGGACGGTCAGTTCCGGGCGGCCAGCACCGCGTCCCTGGCCTCGAGCGCCGTGTCACTGTCCAACGCCAGGGCCGCGAGCTCCCGGCACTGCTCGAGGGTGACCCCTGCCAGAGCCGCCCCGACGAACGGCAGCGCGGCGGTGGCGACGGAGAGCGAACCGACTCCGAGTCCCAGCAGGACGCACGCCAGGTTGGGGTCCGCCGCCGCCTCGCCGCACACCCCGACCGGGATCGTGCGCCCGTCCGGCGACCGGCCCGCGGCCTCGGCCACCGCCCGGATGAGCCGGAGCACGGCGGGTTGCCAGGGGTCGGTGAGGGCGGCCAGATCGGACGACATCCGGTCGGCGGCCATGACGTACTGCGTGAGGTCGTTGGTGCCGATCGACAGAAAGTCCACGTGCGGGAGGAACCTGTCGACGGCCACCGCGACCGACGGCACCTCGACCATGATCCCGGGGGTCAGGCCGCGCCGACGGCACCGGTCGGCGAAGTCGCGGGCCTCGTCGACGGTGGCGACCATGGGGGCCATGACCCACGGGGAGGACTGTGCCCCGCCCACCCGGCGGCCGGCCGCGGCGAGGGCGTCGAGCTGCCGGTCCAGCAGCCCGGGGTCGATGAGATCCACGCGGATGCCGCGGACGCCCAGAGCGGGGTTGTCCTCCTCGGTCATGCCCGCGAACGCCAGCGGTTTGTCCGAGCCCGCATCGAGGGTTCTCGTGACGACCCGGCCGTCCGGGAATGCGGCCAGGACCCGGGCGTAGAGGTCGACCTGCTCGTCGTGTGTCGGTTCGGCGGCCCGGTCGAGGAACGCCAGCTCGGTGCGGAACAGGCCGATCCCGCCGGCCGGGCCCGACGCCGCGTTCTCGGCCCCCTCGCCGTCCTGGACGTTGGCCAGCAGGCGCACGGCGTGCCCGTCGGCCAGGACGGCGGGGCCGCTCCAGTCGGCGGCGGCGGCCCGGGTGCGCCGGTCCGCCTCGGCCGCCGCTCGGGCCGGGCCCTCCTCGGGATCGACGGTGACCGTGCCCGCGGCCGCGTCCACCAGCACGTTCGTGCCGTCGGTGATCGCGGCGAGTCCCCCGGCGGCGACCATGCACGGGATGCCGAGCTGCCGGGCGATGATCGCCGTGTGTGAGGTGGGCCCGCCGTGCTCGCAGACGATCGCCAGCACCGTGGCCGGGTCGAGCCCGGCGGTGTCCGCCGGGGCGAGGTCGTCGGCCATGAGCACGCCCGGCGCGTCGAAGTCGGGGACGCCCGGTTCGGGCAGGCCGCGCAGCTCGGCCACGACGCGCGCGCAGATGTCGCGGAGGTCGGTGATGCGCTCGGCCTGTCGACCGCCGACACGCGCGAACATCGCGGCGAAGGTCTCCGTCGCCGCCACCGCCGCGGCCTCGACCGCCGCGCCCTTCTTGAGTTCCTTGACCACCGCCTTGGCCCAGCCGCGGTCGCGGGCGAGGACGGCGTTGGCGGACAGGACCTCTGCGCTGACGCCGGTGGCCAGGGCGGCCCGTTGATCCAGGCGGTCGGCCACGGTCCGGGCCGCCGCGACGAAGCGTTCGCGGCCCTTCTCGACCTGCGCCTCGTCCGGCGCACCCGCTGCCTCGGCTCCCGCCGCCGTCCCGGTTCCCGCCGCGCCCGCGGCCCCCGGGTCGACCGCCGCGCCCGCGGCCCCCGGGTCGAGGACATCCTGCCTGACGACCCACCGGGCGGGCCCGTAGGCCAGTCCGGCGACCACGCCGGTGCCGCGGATGACCGTCCCGGACTTCGACTGCTGCGTCATGGGAACTCCTAGCGGACCGGACGCCCTCGTCCGGCTCATCGATCGGTTATGTGACGAGAATAACTAAATCGGCTTGACTTTCCAACCGTATCGGGCAGAATCCAACACAATCGGTCACCACAGCGGAGAGGTCGGAGCCCATGTACGGGAGCGAACGACGGCGACACATCACGGAGGCGCTGGCCGCCTCCGGGCGGGTGACCGTCGCCGAACTCGCGGCCGACCTCGACGTGAGTGCCGAGACGATCCGCCGAGACCTGTCGCTCCTGGAATCCGAGGGGCACCTCGAACGCACCCACGGCGGGGCGGTCCCGGCGGTGCCCGGTGGCCGCGTCGAACGCACCCTGGCCGCGCGGCGGTCGGAGAACGTGGACGCGAAGTCCGCGATCGGCCGGGCTGCGTTGCGGCTGCTCCCCGCCGTGGGGGGCGCGGCCCTGCTCGATGCCGGCTCCACCACGGACCGCCTGGCCGAATCGCTGCCCGCCGACCACGGCCTCACCCTCATCACGAACTCGGTCCCCATCGCCGACGGCCTGCACCGCGCGGCGTCGGAGGACCTCCACGTCCTCGGCGGGACGGTCCGCGGCCTCACGGGGGCGTGCGTGGGTCCGTCGGTGCTCCGGGCGCTGGAGTCGATCCGGGTCGACGTCGCCTTCGTGGGCACGAACGGCCTCCACCCCGAGCGCGGCCTCACCACCCAGGACCCGGACGAGGCGGCGGTCAAGAACGCCATGTGCCGGGCGGCCCGCCGGGTGGTGGTGCTCGCGGACTCGAGCAAGTTCGGTCACGAGTTCCTGGTCTCGTTCGCTCCGCTGGACCGGGTCGACGTCCTGGTCACCGACGCTCCCCCGCCGGGCCCGCTGGCCACGGCGCTGGACACCCACGGAATCGAGGTCGTGCTGCCATGATCGTCACGCTCACCATGAACCCGTCGGTGGACCGGACCGCGCAGCTGCCCGCGCCGCTCACCGTGGGCGGGGTCAACCGCATCGCGGCCGTCGACGACTCCCCGGGCGGGAAGGGCGTCAACGTCGCCCGCGTCCTCGCCGGCGGAGGGGTCCGGGCGGAGGCGGTGTTCCCGGCCCCGGCGGACGACCCGTTCGTGGCAATGTGCGCCGGGGCCGGCGTCGCGACGTCCGTCGTCCCCGCGCACGGCGCGGTGCGGATCAACCTCACCCTCGCAGACCCCGCCGGAACCACCACCAAGATCAACGCCCCCGGCCCCGAGTTCGACAGCGCCGCGATCGACCGGGCCCGCTCCACGGTCGCCGCCCTCGCCGGTGACGCGGCGTGGGTGGTGCTGTGCGGGTCCCTGCCGCGCGGCGTACCGGACGACTTCTACGCGGACCTGGTCGGTGCGCTCCGCCCCGCGGGGGCCCGCCTCGCCGTCGACACCTCCGACGCACCACTGGCCGCCCTCGCGGCACGCCTGCCCGACGCGGCGCCCGACCTGGTCAAACCCAACGGCGAGGAGCTCGGGCAGCTGGCCGGCGTCGACGGCTCCGAGCTGGAGCGTCGCGCCGCCGCCGGTGACACGACCCCCGTGGTGGACGCCGCGCGGGCGTTGCGCGCCCGCGGCGTGGGCGCAGCTCTGGTCACCCTGGGCGGCGCCGGTGCCGTCCTGATCGACGACGACGAGGCGTGGTACGCGAACACTCCACCCGTGCACGTCAGATCCACGGTCGGGGCCGGAGACTCCGCGCTCGCGGGCTACCTGCTGGCCGAGTCCCGCGGACTCCCGCCGCGGGACCGGCTGCTGTGGGCGGTCAACCACGGCAGCGTCGCCGCCTCACTGCCCGGTACCGGACTGCCGCTGGGCCTCGACCCGACCACGTTCCGCGCCACCGTGCGGCGACTCGACTGACCCGCCGCACGGGCGCCCAGCACCCACAGACCGCGACCCCCCACCCGGCGGCCTCCCACCCAGCACCCTCCCAACCCAGCACCTCTCAAACCAGCACCCTCGGAAGAACACGGAGCACGGCAATGAACCAGCCGATCATCGAGACCGCCGCTGTGCGGCTCGACGCCGACCTCGGCGGCACCAAGCAGGAGGTGATCCGGGCGCTGGCCCGGACCCTCGTCGACGCCGGCCGGGCCGACGATCACGACGCGCTCGTACGCGATCTGTTCGCCCGCGAGGACAAGGCGGCCACCGGCATGAAGGGCGGGATCGCGATCCCGCACTGCAAGTCCGAGGCGGTGTCCGCGCCGAGCCTGGCCTTCGCGCGGCTCGACCCGCCCGTCGACTTTGGCGCCAAGGACGGCCCCGCCGACCTCGTGCTGATGATCGGCGCCCCCGCCGGCGGCGGCAAGGACCACCTGAAGATCCTGGCCACGCTCGCCCGCAATCTCGTGCGGGCCGAGTTCGTGGACTCCCTCCGATCGGCCACCACGCCGGACGAGGCGGTCGCGGTCATCGAGGGCGTGCTCAGGCCGGAGGAGAAGACCTCGTCGTCGTCCTCGACCCCCGGCTCGGCAGCGGGCGCGGCATCGGGCGCGGCGCCGGCCCGGGTGGTCGCGGTGACCGCCTGTCCCACCGGCATCGCCCACACCTACATGGCCGCCGACTCGCTCGCCCAGGCGGCGGAGGCGCGCGGCGTCGAACTGCACGTGGAGACCCAGGGTTCGGCCGGGGCCACCCCCCTCGACGCGGCGGTGATCGAGGCCGCGGACGCGGTCGTGTTCGCCACCGATGTCGGGGTGCGCGACCGCGGCCGGTTCGCCGGCAAACCCGTCGTCGAGTACGGGGTGAAGAAGGCGATCGACGCGCCCGACCAGGTCCTCGACGAGGCGCTGGCCGCGGCCCAGGACCCCCGGGCACGGCGCGTGTCGGCGGACTCCGGCACCGCCGACGGCGGCTCCGGCTCGGGCGGGTCCGGCTCCGACGAGCACTGGGCTCGCGGACTGCAGCGCGCCGTCATGACCGGCGTGTCGTACATGATCCCCTTCGTCGCCGCCGGCGGGCTCCTGCTCGCGCTGGGATTCCTGTTCGCCGGGTACGACGTCGCGTTCGTGTGGGAAGAGCTCGCCACCGGGTTCTCACTCACCGACCTGCCCGGGGAGGTGTGGTACCTCGACGGCGAGATCGTGTCCGCCGGGACCGCCGGGGCCGAAGCCCTCACCCACTCCGGGCTGCGGCTCTACATGGGAGCCGTGCTGTTCGCGATCGGCCAGGCCGCGATGGGCTTCATGATCGCCGTGCTTTCGGGCTACATCGCCTACGGCCTGGCCGACCGTCCCGGCATCGCGCCGGGCTTCGTCGGCGGTGCGCTGTCGGCGACCCTCGGTGCCGGGTTCATCGGTGCGCTCGTCACCGGCATCCTCGCCGGCTACCTCGTGCGGTGGATGACCACCTGGAAGACCCCGCGGTGGCTCGCCGGCCTCATGCCGGTGGTGCTCATCCCGCTCATCGGTTCGCTGGCGATCGGCCTGCTGATGTTTCTGCTGCTCGGCCGCCCGCTGGCCTCGCTGACCTCCGCCATGGAGTCGTGGCTGGGTGGCATGACCGGCTCCTCGGTGATCCTGCTGGGCGTCATCCTGGGACTGATGATGTGCTTCGACCTGGGCGGGCCGATCAACAAGGCGGCGTACACGTTCGCCACGGCCGGGCTGGTCGCCGACAATCCCGCAACGCTGCGGATCATGGCCGCGGTGATGGCCGCCGGCATGGTTCCGCCACTGGCGATGGGCCTGGCGACCGTCGTGCGCAAGCGCCTGTTCAGCCCGGTGGAGCAGGAGAACGGCCGCGCCGCGTTCCTGCTGGGCGCCAGCTTCATCACCGAGGGTGCGATCCCCTTCGCCGCCGCCGACCCGCTCCGCGTCATCCCGTCGATGATGGCCGGTGGCGCCGTGACCGGTGCGCTCATCATGGCGTTCTCGGTCGAGTCGTACGCGCCCCACGGCGGGCTGTTCGTGGTGTTCGCCATCAACCCGGTCTGGGGCTACCTCTTGGCAATCCTCGCCGGCACCCTCGTCGCGTGCGCGGCCGTGGTGGTCGCCAAGACGACCCGCCGCGAGCCCACCCCGGCCCCGGCCGCCGCAGCACAGCCGGTCGCGGCCTGACACCAGAGCCTGCACGATGACGGGGGAACCCCCGGCACCGGAATACACAGAGGAGACACCATGCCCAGCACCACCGTCACCGTCGGATCGGCCGAGGGCCTCCACGCCCGCCCCGCGGGGATCATCGCCGAGGCCGCCGAGAAGTACGAGACCGACATCGAGATCACCTACGACGACGAGGAGGCCGACGCCGCGTCCGCGATGCTCATCATGGCGCTCGGCGCCGAGAAGGGCGCCACGGTGACCGTCAGCGGAGAGGACGCCGACGCGGTGGCCGAGATCGCCGCGCTCATCGAGCAGGATCTCGACGCGGAATGACCGTCCTGGTCGTGGGATCCGGCGGGTACCTCGGTTCGCGCCTGGTACCCGCCCTGCTCGCCCGCGGTCACCGCGTCCGGGCCGGCGTCACGGACCCCGGTCGTGCCGCGACGCGCCCCTGGTCCGATCGGGTCGAGACCGTACGGTGCGACGTCCTCGACCCGGCGAGTCTCGCGGCCGCCCTCGACGGGGTCGACGAGGTGGTCTACCTGGTCCACCGGATGGGTGCCGGCGCCGACTTCCGCCGCGAGGACGCCGAGGGCGCGGCGGCGATGCGCCGGGCGATGGCCGCCGCGGGCACGGAACGCTGCGTCTACGTCTCCGGATTGGCGCCCTCGGGGGACGACCGCCTGCCGCTGTCCAGGCACATGGCCTCCCGGCTCGAGGTGGAGTCGCTGCTCTCCGCCGGGCCGACACCCGTGTTCACGCTGCGGGCCGGGGTGATCCTGGGGGCGGGCTCCACGAGTTTCGAGCTCCTCCGCACACTCTGCGAGCTGCTCCCCGTCCAGCCGGTCCCCCGGTGGATGCGGCACCGGAAGGTCGAACCCGTCGCCGAACGGGACGTCGTCGAGGCCCTGTGTCATGCCCTGGCCGGCGACCCCCGCACCGGTCACGCCGACCTCGGATGCGGCGAGGCCCTGACCTATCCCGCACTGCTCGCGCGCTACTCCCGCATCGCCGGGTTGCCGACGGTGCGCCTCCCCGTGCCCGGGGTGCCGTGGGACCTCGTCGCCGCCGGACTGGCACCCCTGGTGGATCAGGACGGAGCGACGGTCAGTGCGCTGATCGAGAGCCTGCAACACGACATGGTGGTCGGCGATCCCGCCGCGGGGCTGCTCCCCGGGGACTGGGAGATGACGGGGATCGACGAGGCGATCCGGGTCGCGCTCGCCGACGCGGCCGGATAGGGCGGCCGCGTCGATGCGGCATCCGCCGACCCGCTTAGGTAACCTCGATCACAACTGACACTCGTCAACCCGCGAGAGTCTCGAGATCGAGGCCCGAGACGACCGCCCGAGGAAACAAAGAGGTCGCGCATCATGACGTCGCGTATCGCCACCCCGCCGGTCGCCCCGGGCCGTGAGGCCCTGTTCCGTCCCCTCGAGGTCAGGTCGCTGCACCTGGCCAATCGCCTCGTCATGTCCCCCATGACCCGCATGGGCTGCCCCGACGGCCTGCCGGACGAGGTCAACCGCGACTACTACGCCGACCGGGCCGCAGGCGGAACGGGACTCGTGGTGACCGAGGGCATCGGCGTCGACCACCCGACCTCGGTCGACCATTCGTGGATCCCCCGCCTCGACACGCCGGAATCTGTATCGGCCTGGCGTGTGGTGACCGACGCCGTCCACGCCGCCGGCGGCCGGATCATCGCCCAGCTCTGGCACGTCGGCCCACTGTGGGGGGCCAACGCCCGCTTCGACCGGGCCCACCGCGACCGGCTGATGGAGATGCACCCGATGCGCCCGTCCGGCCGGTGGGGCACCCCGGGCGTCACCACGTACTCCGAGCGCAGCGTCGCCCGGTGGTCACCCGAGGTCCCGCCGATGACCGACGGCGACATCGCGGAGGTGATCGACGCGTTCGCGCGCTCGGCCCGCCTGGCGATGGACGCCGGGTTCGACGGCGTGACGTTGCACGGCGGACACGGATACCTGCTCGACGCGTTCGTCTGGGCCGACACCAACCGCCGCACCGACGACTGGGGCGGCGACCTGGCCGCGCGCAGCCGCTTCCCCGCCGCGGTGGTCGCGGCGGTCCGCGGGGCGATCGGCCCCGACGCGCCGCTGTTCTACCGCTTCTCCCAGCACACCCAGCAGGACTACACCGTCCGCAAGGCGACCACCCCCGACGAGCTGGCTGTCTACCTGGGCGCGCTCGCCGACGCGGGCGTCGACCTGCTCGACGCCTCGACCAGGCGGTTCAACGACCCGGCCTTCCCGGACCTGGGGGGCGACGACGGCGAGGTGTCCCTGGCCGGATGGGCCCGCAGGCTCACCGGACTGCCGACCGGCGCGGTGGGCGGGGTGGGGATCGGGACGTCCCTGCGCGAGCAGAAGTCGGGCAAGCCGGCCATCGCCGCCGACAACATCGATGCGGTCGTGGAGTGCATGGAGCGCGGCGAGTTCGATCTCATCTCCGTGGGCCGGCTCCACCTGGCGGACCCGTCGATCGCGCAGGTCCTGCGCGAGGCCGGGCCGCTGCCGGAGTTCGTGCGCGAGGTCCACGAGATGCCGCTGCGCTCCCCCGCCTGACCCGCCGCGCCGCGGTCGGCCGCGTGAGCTGCCGCTACCCGACCAACTCTAGCGGGCCCGCCGAACCGGGACTAGCCTTCGGCCATGACCGTCACCGACGAACTGCTCGAGGCCGCCAAGGCCTACCAGGCCGACTTCGACAAGGGCGACCTGCCCATGCCGCCCGGGCGGCAGATCGCCGTGGTGGCCTGCATGGACGCCCGTCTCAACCCGTACGGCCTGCTGGGCCTGACCGAGGGCGACGCGCACGTCATCCGCAACGCCGGTGGGGTCGTCACCGACGACGTCCTGCGCTCGCTGACGATCAGCCAGCGCCTCTTGGGCACCGAGGAGATCGTCCTGATCCACCACACGGACTGCGGGATGCTCACCTTCCGCGACGACGACCTCAAGGACCGGATCGAGTCCGACACCGGCCAGCGGCCCCGTTGGGCGCCGGAGTCGTTCCCCGAGCCCGAGGCCGACGTACGCCAGTCGATCGCCCGGGTCGAGTCCGATCCGTTCCTGCTGCACAGCACCGCTGTCCGCGGTTTCGTCTACGACGTCGGCACCGGGGAGTTGCGCGAGGTCGCCCGCGTGTGACGCGGACCTGCTGATGCCCCTTCCCGGGGAAGGGCGATCGCGCTAAGTTGGAGGTTCCTTCATCCCGCGCCGAACTGTCCCGGCGATCCCGCACGGAGCCCCGCAGTGTCCACACACACTCACTCAGCCGAGACCACTCGTTCCGTCAACCCGTTTCGGGTCGCCCTGCTCGTCGGCGGCCTCATAGCCGTGGGCTTCGGCGTCGCTGTCCTCTTCTGGCCCGCGAAGACGGCAGTTGCCGTGACCGGGGTGCTGGCCGTCTACGCGATCGCGGCCGGCGTCGTCTACATCGCCGTGGCGGCCGTCGCCAGGTGGCAGAGCACGGGTAGCAGGATCGGCCACGCCCTCCTCGGAGTGCTGTTCATCCTCGCCGGCGCCTATGCGTTCGCCTCTCTCCAGGAGTCGGCGGCATTCCTCGCTCTCTTCGTCACGGTCATGATCGGCGTGATGTGGATCGTCGAGGGTTTCACCGCTTTGTTCACCCTCGGCGAGTCTGGGTCGAGCGCGGTGACGGTCATCTTCGCGATCATCTCCGTCCTCGCCGGGTTCGCGCTGCTCAGCACCCCGGTGTGGGGCGCGGGGTTCCTCTGGTGGCTCTTCGCGATCTCTCTCGTCGTCCTCGGCGTACTCAACGTGGCCCGCGCTTTCCCGCTTAGGGGCTGACGGCCGGACCACCCAAACCCGCCTCCCCGCACGCGGGCACCCCGGGAGATGTTTCAGAGACCGGTAGCGCACCGGTCGAGCCCAGTGCGGATCGCTGTTAACCTCGGCCCCGGCGCACCGGTTGTGACCCGGATCGCCTCATCACCCCGACGAAAGGACTCCCCTGCAATGGGTTCAGACGCTCTCGGTTCCCTCGGTTCTCTCGCGGCGGGCTCCCTCGCCGCCCCGCTCCTTGGTTCGCTCGGTCTCGGCTCCCTTCTCCAGGGGGCCGGCAGTGACGTCGGCAGCGCGACCGACTCTCTGACCGGGCTGCTGCCCACGGACCTCCTCGGCGGCCTCTCCTGACCCGGACGGGATACACGCAAGACCCCGGGACGCAGTTCTTCGTCCCGGGGTCTTCTGTATCGCGCGCCGGAGATCGGCGTCACGACGGCGTCAGGTGTGTGCGCCCTCGGCCTGCTGCTCGTCCGAGTACATGGACGTCTTGCTGGTCTCGGGGGCAAGGACCAGCGAGATGATGGTGAGCACGCTCAGGCCGACCAGGTAGTAGCCGACGTAGGCGACCGAGTAGTTCTGCACCAGCCACACCGCGACGAACGGGGTCAGCGCCGCGCCCAGGATCGCGGAGAAGTTGTACGCCACTCCCGAGCCCGTGTAGCGCGTGTGGGTGGGGAACAACTCGGGAAGCACCGCGGACATCGGCCCGAAGGTCAGCCCCATGAGCATCATGCCGACGCACAGGAAGAGCAGCATCCGCACCACGTCAAGGTCCTCGCCCGTACCCATCGCGTCCGGGTCGAGCCACCAACCGAAGCTCAGGCCGAACAGGATGATGGCGGCGGTGACGCCGATGAGCATCCGACGGCGGCCCAGCTTGTCGGCCAGCAGGCCGGCCACCGGGACGAACGCGGCGAACAGCAGGATCGCGATCACCTGGATGATGAGGAACGACTGGTAGCCGTAGCCGAGCCCGCCGGCGTCCGCGCCGCCGATCGCGAACGACAGGATCCACGTGGTCATCAGGTAGAACAGGCCGTACGTGGCCAGCATGATGAACGTGCCGAGGATGATCTCCCACCAGTTGCGGCGGAACACCTCCGAGACCGGGGTCTTGACCCGCTCGTTGTTGGCGATCGCCCGGGCGAAGACCGGCGTCTCCTCGATGCGGAGCCGTACGTAGAGGCCGACGGCGACCATCACGATCGACAACAGGAACGGCAGACGCCACCCCCACACCAGGAACGGGTCGCCCAGTTCCGCGGCGGTGGAATCGTACGAGAACCAGATCGTGAGCAGCAGGAAGATGCCGTTGGCGAGGATGAAGCCGAACGGCGCGCCGAGCTGCGGCCACATAGCGGCGAACGCGCGCTTACCCGGTTGCGCCGTCTCCGAGGCCAGGAGCGCCGCACCCGACCACTCGCCACCCAGGCCGATGCCCTGGAAGAAGCGCAGGATCGTCAGCATCGCCGGCGCCCAGAGACCGATCTGGTGGATCGTCGGCAGCAGGCCGATGAGGAACGTCGCGATACCCATGGTCAGCAGCGCGCCGACCAGGGTGACCTTCCGGCCGAGACGATCTCCGTAGTGACCGAAGACGATGGACCCGAGCGGCCGCGCGATGAACGCCGTACCGAAGGTGGCCATCGAGGCCAGCAACGCGGTGCCCGAATCACCGCCTGCGAAGAACAGCAGCGGGAAGACCGACACCGCGGCCGTCGCGAAGATGTAGAAGTCGTAGAACTCGATCGTGGTCCCGATGAGCGAGGCGAGGATGATCCGGCGCCGGGGCACCGGCTCGGCCGCGATCGTCTCGGGGACCGCGGTACCCGTCCCGTGGGGCCCTGTCGACCCGTCCGGCGTTGCCATGTTCCTCCTAGGACGTCTGAACGGCGCATCTACTGTCGACCACCGACCGTCGACCGCGACAAGCGTAGGCGGCCAGGTGATGTGGGTCACCCTGCTCGATGGTGGCTGTGCACGTGGCACAGATCAGCCCGTCGATTTTCGCGATCGTTGCGCACGGTGTCCAATCCCTCCCCCGCCGCCGGGGCGTGCGGGGGTGGTGCGGATGATGCCGTGCGCCGGGTCAGCGCGTCCGGTAGTGGGAGTACGCGGTCCCGCCGGCGAAGACGCGATGGGCGGCGAGCTCCAGGTCCAGCGTCGTGTCCGGGGGCAGCGCGCGCAGTCCGCCGCCCACGACCCTGGGGACGACGAACAACCGGAGATCCGAGACCAGCCCCGCGCGGATCGCCGCGCCGGCCGTGGTGGGTCCGAAGATCTCCACCTCGCCCGGCGCCTCATCGACGATGCGGCGCAGAGTGTCCAGGTCGAGGCGCGGGACCAGGCGATCACGATCGGACACGAGGTCGTTCGCGGTCAATGTCGAGGACACCACGGTGCGCGGTATCGCCTTCCACCGCTCCGCGAACTCGTGCTCGTCGGGGCTCCACGAGTCGTCCTCGGGTGGGGACTGCCAGTACTTCATCAGTTCGTACGTCCGCCGGCCGAGCACCTCGTGGACGACGGGCCCCAGGCGTTCCACGTGGAACCGGAACACCTCGCCGCTCGGGGCGGACCAGTTGAAGTCGCCACTCGCGTCCGCGGCGTACCCGTCGACGGAGACGGTAGCGGTGTAGGTCAGTGTGCCCATGGCCGTCCTCCAGCCCTCGTCCGTGATGTGGACGGTCGTGATGAGGGCAGTGTAGTGCCGTGCGCAGGTTCCAGACTGAGCGTTTCCCGCTATTCGGTGTCCGGGACCCGCACCGGCGTCGGGTCAGTCGGACACCGCGCGGTCGGCGTCGCGGCGCTCCCGCTCCTGCGCCTCGGCGATGGCCTGACGTGCGTAGACCCACCGGGCGGTGGAGTTGAGGTGCGAGCGGTGGTCACCGATGTGCAGTCCCCAGGACAGCAGGGTGATGACGCGGTTCCTGAAGCCGATGAGGAACGCCAGGTGCACCACCAGCCACAGCACCCAGGCGATGAAGCCGTGCAGTTCGAGTGGCCCGATCTTGGCCACAGCGCTGTAGCGCGACACCGTCGCCATCGACCCCTTGTCGAAGTACTTGAACGGCGGGCGCCCGGACGGGGACCGCCCCCTCTCGACCTCGCGGACGATCTGCTTGGCGACGTACTTGCCGCCCTGGATGGCGACGGGGGAGACGCCCGGCAGATTATCGAGGTTGATCATGTCGCCGATCACGAAGATCTCCGGGTGCCCGGGCAACGAGAGATCAGGATTCACCAGGACGCGGCCCGCCCGGTCCACCTCGGCGCTGGTCTGGTCGGCGAGCATCCGGCCCAGAGGGCTCGCCTGGACACCGGCCGACCAGATCTTGCAGGTCGCGTCGATCCTGCGGAGTGATCCGTCCGGGTCCTCGACCTCGATGCCGTTGTAGTCCACGTCGGTCACCATGGCGTTGAGCTGGATCTCCACTCCCAGTTCCTCCAGCCGTCTGCGGGCGGCGTTGCCGAGTCTGGCTCCGAAGGGCGGCAGGACGGCAGGGGCGGCGTCGATGAGGATGATGCGGGCCCGACCCGGGTCGATCCGGCGGAAGCTGTTCTTCAGGGTCCGCTGAGCCAGCTCCGCGATCTGCCCGGCCATCTCCACGCCCGTGGGGCCGGCGCCCACCACCACGAACGTGAGGAGACGACGACGCTCCGCCTCGTCCTCGGTCACCTCGGCCTGTTCGAAGCAGCCCATGATCCTGCTCCGCAGCTCCAGGGCGTCGTCGATGGACTTCATGCCGGGAGCCCAGCGCTCGAAGTGATCGTTCCCGAAGTAGGACTGGTTGGCACCGGCGGCGACGACGAGACTGTCGTACTCGAGCTCGAAGTCCACGTGCCCGGCGGTCGCGTGGACGGTCCGCGCGGTCACGTCGATCCGGTCCACCTCCCCCAGTGCGACGGTGGCGTTCTCCTGATCGCGGAGGACCAACCGGGTGGAGGGAGCGATCTCCCCGACGGACAGGATCCCGGTCGCCACCTGGTACAGCAGGGGCTGGAAGAGATGGTGGCCGGTCCTGGCGACCAGGGTGACGTCCACGTCCGCCTTGTCGAGGGCGCGGGCGGCGGCGAGGCCCCCGAAGCCCGACCCGATGATGACGACGCGGTGGCGACGATCCACAGGGGCCTGGGCACCCGTCACCGGATGAGAGTTCATGGTCATGGCGCCTCCTCGACCCACTACTGTCCGGGTTCGGAGCCCCGCAGGGCCCTCTCCCGCCGATCCTAGACCGCCCGACCGGGCCGGGGTCCCGAGCCGCCGAACCGTGCCGGACCGGAGTCAGACCCATTCCGCGAGCGTCGGCGCGTATCGGCGGAGCACGCGGGTCACGAGCAGCAGGATCACCACGAGGATCCCGACCCACAGCACGGTCAGGCACCACCCCGCGAGGACGTCGCTGGGGAAGTGGACCCCCAGGTAGACGCGGGACGCGCCGACCGCGAGAACGTAGACCACCGCCACCGCGAGCGAGGCCCACCGGTACCGGGTGCCCCAGGCCAGGACGACCAGCGGAGCCGCGAGCGACATCGACCCCATCGCGTGCCCACTGGGGAAGGAGAAGGTGTGCTCCGCCGACAGGTGCTCCCAGAAATCCGGGCGCGATCGCTCGAAGGCCGGCTTGAGGGCGACGTTGAGCCTGGACGACCCGTACACCGCGGCCAGCACGAGAAAGGCGCCCCCGAACCTGCGCAGAACGCACAACAGCAGTGCGATCACGACGGAGGCCGCGAGCACGAACTGGCCGCCGAGATAGCTCGCGGTCTCCGCCGCGGCCGTGAGCCATGGCGACGTCGCCCCGTGCACCCACATCATCACGGGCCGGTCCAGCTCGACGGTCCCGTCGTCGGAGACGTCGGAGGCCAGCGCCGCGAAGACCCCCAGGAGCACCAGCAGCACCGCGGCGCCCGCCGCCGGCGCTCTCCACCCGGAGACCCCCGAGGAACGCCGGGTGTCGCCGTCGTCGATGGCCATCGCCCCAGCGTAGGGACGGACACTGAGAAAATCAGGAAAAACTACCGCCCTACCCCGCGGTCGTGACGGCGCCGTCGACGAGGGGGTGGCTCACGCGAGCTCGTCGATCAACCGGGCGATGATGTCGTTCATCGCCAGGAGCCCGACGAGGTCGTTGCCGCGGACCACGACCAACCGGTTCAGCTGGTACCGGTCCATGAGGGTGGCGGCCTGGTTCACCGACAGGTCCTCTCCCACTGAGATGGCAGGCTTGACGGCGGCGTCGTACACGTTGAGCAGGTCCACGTCGCCCTCCTCGACGACGATGGCGCGCAGCAGCTCGTTGTAGCTGAGCAGACCATAGGCATCGTGAAGGTGCTGGCGTTCCACCACGAGACTCTTGACCTGGCGGGAACGCATCTCCGACAACGCCTCGCGGAGGGTGGCGTAGGGGGAGATGGTGATCACCTCGGGCACCATGACCTGTTGGACGGTGAGCATGGGGGTCCTCCTGGGTTGTGCGGGCGGTATGGAGCGCGCGAGGGGGAGCGGGTGGGCGTGACTCAGGTGTTCTCCCGGCGCATGTATTCCTCGAACTTCACCAGTTGCCGCGGGTCTATCCCCGTGAGGTGCTCGATGGGGACGTTGAAGGCGATGCCGTGGGAATTGTCCCCGTCGACCAGGATCTCGTGGAGGGACTTGAGGATCGGGGTGGCCAGGTGGGTGCCCACGACCATGAGCAGCACCGACTGGGAGCCCTCGAAGGCCAGGCCGAAGAAGGTCTTCTTCTGCTGCGCGCCGATGCCCTTGCCCTCCAGGATCGTCACCCCGGTAGCCCCGGCTCGTTGCGCGACCTCGATGGCGGTGTCCTCCAGTTCCGGGGGGGCGATCACTACGACAGCCGTGAATTTCATGACGATTCCTTCCGCAGGCGGGGGATTCTCTCGAGGGCGATGGCATAGAGCAGGACGGAGACGATCGGGAAGATCGAGGCGAAGGCGATCAGGCCGAAGCCGTCGAGCAGCGCACTGCGGCCCTCGATGGCGCCGGCCAACCCGATGCCCAGGGCGGTGACCAGCGGCACGGTGACCTCGGACGTGGTGACCCCGCCGAGGTCGAAGGCCAGGGCGACGATGTACTTCGGCGCCAGGATCACCAGGACGATGACCACGGCGTAGGAGACCATGACGAAATAGTGCAGCGGACCGCCGGAGAGGATGCGGTACACCCCCAGCGCGATTCCGACGGCCACGCCCGTGGCCACGACAAGCCGGATCGCGGTGGCGCTGATCCCGGCCGGCGAGACATTCTCGGCCTGGTCCGCGATGGCCACCAGTGCGGGTTCGGCCATGGTGGTGGCGAACCCGATGAGCAGCGCGAACAGCAGGATCAGAGCCGAGACGTCGAGTCCGATGAGCTGCTCGGCCATCTGCGTGCCCAGCGGGAAGAGCCCCATCTTCAGGCCCACCACGAAGGCGTAGAGCCCCACGAGGACCATGACGAACCCCACGGCCACCCGCAGCGGGTGGGACAACTTCCGGCGCAGCGCGACGTACTGGAAGAACAGGACGACGATCACCATGGGCGCCACGTCGCGGACCATCTCCGCCAGGCCCACCACGTGCTCCAGCCAGAGCGGGGCTCCGGCGGAGTGCTCCGCCCCCGTGGTCGACGCGCCGCCGACCCCGCCGAAGGTATAGACCCACATCCCGTACAGCTGGACCCCGATCATCGGCACCATCACGCACAGCGCCACCAGGCCGAAGCCGTCCGTGAGCGCGCTACGCCCTCGGATCGAGTTGGCCAGACCGATCCCGATCGCGGCGATCAGCGGCACGGTCACGACGTTGGTGGTCACGCCGCCGGAGTCGAAGGCCAGACCCACGATCTCCGGTGGGGCCACGAACGTGGCCGCCAGGACAACGACGTAGCCGCCGATCAGAATGCGGTGGACCGCCCAGCCCCGCAGCACGCGCAGGATCCCCAGGACCAGCACGAGGCCCACGGACACGGCGATCACGACCCGCAGCACGACCCCGTCGATACGGCCCTCGCTGATCAGTTCCGCCTGTTCCGCCACCGCGATCAGGGCCGGTTCGGCCACGACCGCGGCGAAGCCGATGGCGAAGCCGAAGGTGAGCAGTAGTCCCAGGGCCCCGCGGCGGGTGAACTGGTTGGCGAGGTTCTTGCCCACCGGGAACACGCTCAGATCCAGGCCCTGGAGGAACAGGGCGATCCCCACCCCCACGATCAGCAGACCGGCCACCAGATGGATCGGGTCCTCGGGCATCCTGCGGAACACCAGCACCTGGAAGGCCACCACCACCGCCACGATGGGCAACAGATTCCTCAGCGCCTTGCCGAACTCCTGGGCGAAGTGGCGGAGATACTCCATCGCGGCTGAGGTCCTCTTCCGGTGTCGGTGTCGACAGGCGGGTTGGATCCCAGTCTCCCGCAGGGCGTCGCGGGCGTGGGCGAAACCGCCCTGCCGACCGACCGGGGGGTTCGTCAGGCCGGGTGGTCAGTGCACGACAGCGCCGTCGACGAGGTGGATCCCCGCATCGCACCGGGCCGCCGCGGCGGCATCGTGCGTGACGAGCATCAGTGCCACGTCGAACTCACGCGCGGTATCGAGCAGGAGGTCCATGACGACCCGCCCGGAGTCGGAATCGAGCGCACTCGTGGGTTCGTCGGCGAGCAGGAGCGACGGCCCGTTCATCAGCGCGCGCGCCACGGCCACCCTCTGCCGCTGCCCGCCGGACAGCGCCCCGGCCGACCGACCGGCGGCATCGCCCAGACCGACCATGTCCAGCAGGTCGTCGGCCCGCTCACGCGCGTCGCGTCGTCGAGCCTTCGACGGCCGCGCCCCCAGCCACGCCATGGCCTCGAGCTGTTCCCGTGCCGTGAGGGACTCGATGAGGTTGGCCTGCTGGAACACGATGCCGATCTCGCCTCGGCGCAGTTCGGCCCCCCGGCGAGCGTCCGCCGCGGCCAGGTCCACGGCCCCGCTGCGGGTCTCCAGCCACACCTGACCGGAGTCCGGCCTGGTGAGGGTGGCGGCGACGGCGAGCAGGCTGGATTTTCCCGACCCCGAGGGGCCGGTCACCGCGAGGCTGCGGCCCCGTTCGATCGCGAGCGAGACGTCGTCGACGGCGGTGATCCGGCCGTTGCCGTCGGGGAAGGTCAGGACGACGTTGTCCATCCTCAGTGCGGTCGGGACGGGTGCGGTGGTCACGGGGCGATCGAGGAAAGCGGTGTGGGACATGTCGGTTCTCCTGGTGGTGGGTCGCGGTGAGGACGCGGGGGTCGACGACGACGAGGTGAAGCAGGTGCCGGACTCGGAGCCGGTCATCGGGCCGCCCCCAGTGCCGAGTTGGGGTCGGCGGTCAGCACGGGCCGCAGCGAGACGGCGGCGCCCGCGAGGCCGAGGACGGCGAGCAGCGCGGCCGGCACGAGGGTGGTCGCGGCCGAGACGACGAACGGCACGGTGCCGCCGACGGACAGGCCGACCAGGGCGGCGATGCCGACCCCGCCCACGACGCCCACGGCCAGGACGACCGCGGCCTGGCCGACAGAGTCGCGGACGACCGCGGCGGTGGACGCCCCGAGCGCCTTGAGCACGGCGACGTCACGACGGCGCTGCATCCCCCACACGGCGAAGAACGCGCCCACGACCAGAGCGGTGACGGCGAGGAGCATGGTGGTCATCGTGCTCAGCGAGGTGTTCTCGGCCCGGTGCGAGGGCAGCGCTCCGACGAGTCCGTCGGAGTCGACCAGCGTGAGGCCGGCCCCGGCGGCGACGGCATCCGGGTCGGCGCCCGCCGCCACGGCCACGGTGGTGGCCGCCCCGCCGCGCGGAGCGAGCGAGTGCCAGGTGTCGAGGTCGGTGACGACGACAGGGGTGTGCGAATGCCAGAGATCACCGGTGTGCCCGGCGACCGCCAACGCGCTGCCCCCGAGGCTGATCACGCCGACGTCGGCGCCCACCTCGTCGTCGACACCGTCGGAGACCAGGACCTCCCCCGGCGCCGGTGGCGCCACCGACCCCACCTCGTCGGCCAGTCCCACGGCGACGACGGAGACCCCGGTCTCGGTGCCGTCGTCCAGGGTGATCCGGGCGAGTCCCACCGGGACGGCCGACGGGTCCCCGGCGGCAACGGTGGCCACCTGGTCGGCGGTGAGTGCGGCACGGTCGAGGTCGACGGCGCCGGAGTCGTCGGCGGGGAGGACGAAGCCGGAGCCGTCCGCGCCGAGCGCCCGGAGCGCGGACACGCTCTGGTGAGCCAGCCCGGCGGTCAGGCCGAGCAGGCCCGCCACCAGGACGGACAGCATCAGCACGACGCCCGTGATGAGGGCGAAGCGCCACCGCGCCGTGCGGAGCTCGCGGAGTGCGAAGAACATGGGGTCCCTTTCGTGGGGTCTGCCTGTCGTGGGGTCTGCCTCCAGGCTCGTCCCGCCGACGCCGGACCGGATCGGCCACGAGGGTGGTTCCGCGGGGACGAACGGTGGGGCCGGCCTCCATCGTTCGATGGATGCCGGGTGCCCCACCGGGGACTAGCGTCGACCGGGTGACCCCCGCGCCCGCGTCCGCCGCCGCGCCCGCACCCGCCGCCGAGCTCCCGCCCGAGTCGGCGGGGGTGCGTGCGGTGTTCGCGCAGCTCCAGGTGGCACTGCACACGTTGGTGGCCGCGCTGCTGGCCCTCACGTTGGTCAGCGCGCACCGGGACACCTCCGGCATGCCCGACCCGCCGGCGGTCGCCGCCGCCGTGGGATTCACGGTCGTGTACGTCGCGGGGACGGTGTGGGCGCGCCGCCGCCCGACGACCGCCGCCGTCCGGGTTGGTTGGCTGGTCGCGGTCCTGGCGTTGTGGGCATGCCTGGTGGTCCGGGTTCCCGAGGCCGCCTACCTGGCGTTCCCCCTGTTCTTCCTGGTCCAGTTCCTCCTCGGCGTGTGGGCGGGCACCGCGGCGGTGGCGGCGCTGGCGGCCGTGGCGGTCGTCGCCCTGGGCCTGCATCACGGGTTCACTCCCGCCGGGGTCATCGGCCCGACGGTGGGAGCGCTCGTGGCCCTCGGCCTGGGGGCCGGTGTGCGGGCACTGCACCGCGAGTCCCAGGCCCGGCGGGAGGTGATCGCCGAGCTCGTGGCCACCCGCTCGGCGCTCGCCGCGCGGGAACGGGAGGTGGGCCGGGAGGCCGAGCGCGCGCGGTTGGCCGGGGAGATCCACGACACCGTCGCGCAGGGGCTCGCGAGCATCGGGATGCTGTTGCACGCGGCCGAGCGCACCGCGCCCTCGAGCCCCGCCGTCGACCAGATCCGCCTGGCCCGCGAGGTGGCGGGTGAGAACCTCACCGAGACGCGCAGGCTCATCGCCGCCCTGCGGCCCGCGCCGCTCGACGGCGTGTCGCTGGCCGGGGCGCTGCGCCGAGTGGCCGCGAGGTGCCGGGCCGAGAATCCCGGGCTCGAAGTGTCCGTCGCCACCGGGAACGCCACCGGGAACGCCGGCGAGCACGCCACCGAGCCCTCCACCGAGCCGCCGGCGGAGCTCGCCGCGGTGCTCGTCCGGGTGGCGCAGGAGGCGCTGACGAACGCGGTGCGACACGGTGCGCCGCAGCGGATCACACTGACCCTGTCCGGCTCCCCCACCGCCGTGGTCCTGGAGATCGCCGACGACGGCCGCGGCTTCGACGTCGCCGCCCCGCGCACCGCCGCCTCGTTCGGGCTCGACGGCATGGCGCGGCGGGTGGGCGACCTGGGCGGGCGGTTCGAGGTCGACTCCGAGCCGGGATCGGGCACGGTGGTCCGCGCCGTACTGCCGGTGCGGGAGACGGCGCCGGGGACCCGGTTGGGAGACGAGGGATGACGACGACGAGGACGCGTGTGCTGATCGCGGACGATCACGCGGTGGTGCGAACCGGGCTGCGTGCACTGCTCGCCGCCGATCCCGCGATCGAGGTGATCGCCGAGGCGGCGGCGGCCGGCGCCGCCGTGGAGCGGTGCCGGATCGGGGACGTGGACGTGGTGTTGATGGACCTGCGGTTCGCGGGGGATGCCACCGCCGGTGTGCTGGCCACCGCCGCGATCCGCGACCTGGCCGACCCCCCGCAGGTGTTGGTACTGACGAGCCACGACACGGACGCGGACATTCTCGGCGCCATCGAGGCCGGGGCCTGCGGTTATCTGCTCAAGGACGCCGGCCCCGACGAACTGTTGGGCGCGGTGCGCGCCGCCGCCGACGGCGAGAGCGCGCTGTCCCCCACTGTCGCCGCGCGGCTGATCAGCCGGATGCGCGACCCGCGGCCGGTGCTGACCGAGCGGGAGGCGGAGGTGCTGCGCGCCGTCGCCACCGGGGCGACCAATCGGCAGGCCGCCGCGTCACTCCACGTGTCGGAGGCGACGGTCAAGACCCACCTCGTCCACGTCTTCGACAAGCTCGGCGTCACCTCGCGGACCGCGGCGGTGGCGCGGGCGCGTGAGCTGGGCCTGGTGTGAGGGTCTCGTACATGCGGATCGCCACGGCGGCCGCCGACACCGCGCTGACCACGGCGGCGGCCCACACCGCGGCGTGCATTCCCATGGCGTCGGCGACGATCCCCCCTAACACCGCGCCGACCGCGTAGCCCAGGTCGCGCCACACGCGGTAGACCCCGACGGCTCGTCCCCGCCACACGGGGTGGGCCACGTCGCCGATCGCCGCCAACAGCGTCGGATAGACCATCGCGGTCCCGGCTCCCAGGATCACGGTCCCGACCGCTCACGTGCTGAATCCACTGCCGAGCGCGATGACGACCAGGGCGACCGCCTGGGTGGCCATCCCCACCGAGATCAGGTGCTTGCGGCCGACCCGGTCCGAGAGCGCGCCGGTGAACAGCTGTCCCACGCCCCAGACGGCGGGGTAGAGCGCGAACAGGAGTCCGATCTGTCCCACGGACAGACCCGCGGTGGCGAACAACAGGGGGAACAGTCCCCAGGACAGCCCGAAGTTGAGGTTGTTGACGAGCCCGGCCTGGCTGGCCGAGGACAGGGCCGGTTTTGTGAAGCTGGTCTGGATCGCGATCTCGCGGTCCGTCATGTCGGCGTGGAGATGGTCGTGCAGTCCGTCGGGGCGGGCGGTGTGCCGCCCTGCGTCCACCAGGGCGTGATCGCGCGTCTCGCGGACGAAGATCCCGGACAGCACCAGGGCCAGGGCCGTGTAGGCCACTCCGACCAGGAACGGCGCCGGTCGCAGACCGTACTGCCCGGCCAGGTAGCCGGCGAGCAGCGAGGTCACCGCGACCGCGCCGTATCCTGCCGCCTCGTTGAGCCCCATCGCCAGACCACGCTGTCGCGGGCCGACGAGGTCGATCTTCGTGACCACGGTCGTGGACCAGGTCAGGCCCTGGTTGATGCCCAGCAGGATGTTCGCGGCCACCACCCAGCCCCAGTCGGGCGCCCAGATGAGCATGAGTGGGACCGGGATGGCGAAGAGCCACCCGACCAACAGGACGGGTTTGCGTCCGTACCGGTCGGAGAACGTCCCGGCGAAGTAGTTCGCGATCGCCTTGGTGACACCGAAGGCAGCGACGTAGGTGAAGATGAAGCTGTAGCCGGTCAGGCCGAAGACATCCGTCGCCAGCAGGGGCAGCACGGTCTGCTGCTGTCCCACCATGCCGCCGACCAGCGCATTGATGGCCACCAACAGCGTGAACTGGGCGGCGTTGGCCTTGAGACCGAGAACGGGTGCGCGTTCGGTGGGCATGCTCCCCTTTCATGACTGAGGCCGGCGTGGTGGCCAGTCCACGGCGGAATATACCCCAGCGGGTATTAACCCTCCCGGTTTCGCCAACTGTACACAGTTGACTACAGTTGGTGTGTACACGCTTGACTACACCGGCGAAGCCAGCGCTCGTCCCGCCTCGCCCCACATCCACACCGGAGGACCACATGACCGGAACCCGTCCCGAGATCGCGGCCACGCCCGGCACGGATCGCGCGAACCGCCTGGCCGGAAAGACCGCGATCGTCACCGGAGGCGGGCAGGGCGTGGGCCGCGGGATCTCGCTCGGCCTGGCTGAATCAGGCGCCTCGGTCCTGCTGGTCGGGCGGACGGTGGAGAAGCTCGAGAAGGTCGCCGAGGAAATTCGCGCGATCGGCGGCGCGGCCGAATGCCTGCCGGTCAACATCACCGCGGAGGGCGCACCCGAGGCGATCGTGGACGCAGCTGTCACGCATTTCGGAGGGGTCGACATCCTCGTCAACAATGCGAACATGGCCCGGCCCCTGCCACTGTCCGACTACCCCGACGACGGTTTTCGCAAGGCCTTCGAGTCCGGCCCCCGCGTGTCGCTCACGCTGATGAAGCTGACCCGCCCTTTCATGGCGCAGAGGGGCGGTGGGGTGATCATCAATTTGGTGACCTCGGCAGCCGTCCGGTGGGATCCCTCCAACTACGGCATCTACGGGGCCGTGAAGGAGAGCATGCGCGCCCTCACACGGGCCGCCACGTACGAATGGGCCGACGACGGGATCCGCGCTCTCAACGTAGCCCCGCATGCCCACAGTCCCGGGCTGGACTGGTGGATGGACAACAACCCCGAGGAGGCCGCCGATTTCCTCTCCGCCATCCCCGCCGGCCGCGTGGGTGATCCGGTGACAGACATCGGCCGCCCGGTCGCCTGGCTCTGCTCGGCGGAGGCCTCTTATCTGAACGGAGCGACCATTCCGCTCGACGGCGGCCAATCCCGCTGGGGCTAACCACTGCCCTCCCCCAGCCGCACCACCGGACCACCGGACCACCGGACCACCAACTGTCAGTTCGATCAGGAGCACAAACGATGTCCCAGAATGCGCAACTTGCCGAGCTGTCCCGAGCCGGGGTGTCGGTCTGGCTCGACGACCTGTCCCGGGACCTGATCTCCTCCGGACGCCTCGCGGAACTGGTGGAGACCCGGTCGGTGGTCGGGGTGACGACGAACCCGGCGATCTTCCACGCCGCGCTGACGAGCGGGACCGCGTACGACGAGCAGCTCAGCCACCTCCGAGGCCGAGGTCATGAGGCGGACGCCGTGATCCAGGCCGTCACCACCGACGATGTCCGTGCCGCCTGCGACATCCTGGCGCCGGTGTACGAGCGAACCGGGACAGTAGACGGACGAGTATCGATCGAGGTCGATCCGCGACTGGCTCACGATGCCGAGGCCACGGTGGCACAGGCGAGGGAACTGTGGCAGATCGTGGACCGACCCAACCTGCTGATCAAGATTCCGGCCACCACGGCCGGGTTGGAGGCGGTCAGTCGGGTGCTGGCCGAAGGCATCAGCGTGAACGTCACACTGATCTTCTCCGTCGAGCGGTACACGCAGGTCGTTCAGTCCTACCTGGACGGTCTGGACGCCGCCGCCCTGGCCGGCCACGACTTGTCGTCCATCCACTCCGTGGCGTCGTTCTTCGTCTCGCGGGTCGATACCGAGGTCGATGCCAGACTCGAGGCCATCGGCACACCGGCAGCGCTGGCCCTGAAGGGCCAGGCCGCGCTGGCCAATTCCTGGCTGGCCTATGCCGAGTATCAGCAGAACTTCGAGAGCTCCGACCGGTTCCGGAGCCTGGCCGGCCGCGGCGCCCGACCGCAGCGGCCGCTGTGGGCGTCGACCGGCGTGAAGGACACTCGGTACAGCGACACCTTGTATGTCAGTGAGCTGGTCGCACCGGCGACGGTCAACACGATGCCGGCGGCGACCATGGAGGCGTTCGCCGACCACGGGGACATTTCTTCGGGGTCGGGCACCAGGAGGTTTGCCGAACCTGCAGCGCTGTTCGAGGCGCTCGGAGAGGTCGGGATCGACATGGATGACGTCTTCGCTCAGCTGGAGCGCGAGGGCGTCGCCAAGTTCGACACGGCCTGGAACGAACTGATCGCGGCCGTGGGTGCACAACTAGCGTCTCGGTGACGACGCGCGGGCTCGAGCCTGCGGCATGCCGGAGGTCTGCGCAATGGGCACGCCTCCGCGGCGGATACGACGGGCCCCGCAGGAGCAAGACTCGTAGACGATAACGCCCTCACTGGTCGAATGCCGCGAATCGCCCACCCACCTGTGATCGAGGTCGAGGACGCACTCCGCCCCCACGGCGTGAGGGCGGACTTCTCTCGCCGGCCGCGGCTGGGATACCCAGGCAGCCGCCGCGGCACTACACAAGTTCGAAGTGCGCGACCCTGCACTCTCCCGTGCACAGTCGCACCAGCTTCTCGAGTGGTCGCACCGATTACGAGAGCCGTTCGAGGCCGGCGACGTCGAATCGACCTGCGCAGCAATCAACTGCCTCCTGGAGGCAGCGACCTCCAGGGCCTTTCTGAGTACCCATGACGGGATGAAGCCCCATCTCCACTTCACGGCCGATCACGATGATGCTGTCGCGCGGGCCAAGGCGATCACCGCGGGCGGCCTGGCGATCTTCGCGGTGGAGTCCGCGGGCGGTCGGCTCGGGGCATGCACCCGGCATGGTTGCCCGGAGGTCTTCGTCGACACCAGCCGCAACGGGCGACGGGCCTATTGCAGCGCCCGATGTGGCAACTACGAGGCCGTCAGGCGGCACAGGTCCGCCGTCTGAGGACTGGACTGTGGACCCACTTGGTGAATATGCCCCCCGGTCGATCCGAGATGCCGATCCAGCCCCGTAGCGCAAAGCTTCGGCGGAAGCTACTGCCGGGCACGGCGAAAATTGAGACTGCCAACCGGGGCAAAGCGATAGATGAAACCGGCCGTGGAACGAATGCCGGGCCTACGCGAATATGGTTTGCCGTCAATTGTTCACCTATCGGGTTCCCATGGTTTTGTGGCGGTCCACCGAGGCACACTTCGCGAGGTCCACCCGTTGGGTAGCGCTAGTTCGCATTCGGCCTTGACCCTGCCAGACGAGAATCGCAGCGAGAGGTGCGGCACGGCCAACGCGGGGGGCGGGTCCGAATATCCGGTCCACCATGATCACCGCCCACGGCATCCAGGCGGCACTGCACCAGGTGTGCGGTACCCGGCGGCGACTTGAGGTGATCGACCGTCCACGCACGAGCTGGAAAACCCTCGCGACCCGCAGATGTCCTCAACAGGCGATTCGCCGCAGTCGCGACGGCGTCTAAGAGTCGAGAGGGGAGAGCGCCCAACGTAATCAACGCCCAACGTAATCATTGACGACCTCGTGCCATCCCGGCGCGGCCTTCACCGCTGGCGGCCGTCTGATATTCGGCGGCATCTCCAAACGGTGCCGTACACGTCTTGAGCGGACACCTAAGTGCCAGGCCCGCGGTGAGGGCGATACCGATACCAGGCGGGCAGAGTCACGAGGTCAGCCCTGAAGGGGCAGCCACTCCTCCCTGCCCGCCGTCAATCTAGCCCGCTTCGTCGAGCACCGTGTGCGCGCAGGTCACGAGCTCGTCGACCGCCCCCGCCGGTATCTGCCCCATCGCCGTGAGGTTGCGTGAGTCGTCGAGCTGGCGCCGGCGGACTCCCTCGAGGATGATCGCAAGCTTCCACAGGCCGAGACCATGCCAGAAGGGCACATCCGAGAGATCGCGCCCCGACACCTCGGCATAGTGCTCGACGAGCTCGGTCCGAGTCGCGAAGCCAGGCACGGTCGAGGCATCGAATCGCATCGTGGGCGGGTCCCCCGCCTGGGGCCAGTAGGCGAGCAGGGTCCCGAGGTCTGCAAGCGGGTCGCCGAGCGTGGCCAGCTCCCAGTCGAGGATCGCCCGCACCTGCGCGTCGTCCGGGTCGACGATGACGTTGCGTAGATGGCTGTCGCCATGCACCAGGGTGATCTCACCGGGCGCCGGCTCGCGCTCACGCAGCCGGGCCGTCAGCCGGTCGAGATCGGCGAGATCGCGGGTGCGGGAGAGCTCCCACTGCCCGCTCCACCGGCGCAGCTGGCGCGCGGCGTACGGCTTGCGGCTCGCGAGGTCGGCCAGGCCGACCTCCTCCAGGTCGACGGCGTGGATGCGCGCGAGGGTGTCGGTGAGCGACAGGCCGACGGCGTGACGGGCGGCCGGCGACAGGTGCTCCGCGTCGACCCGGTGGTCGAGCACGAGCCCGTCGACAAAGGACACGACGAGCACCGGGCGGTCGGCGACCGCCGGGTCCTCGCACAACCCGTGGACGACAGGAAGCGGCACCCCGGTCCCCTGGAGCGCCGAGAGGATCCGGTGCTCCCGGGCGACGTCGTGCGCGGAGGCGAGCAGTTCGCCCATCGGCGGGCGTCGCAAGACCACCCGTCGGCCCCGGACGTCCTTCGCCAGGTAGGTGAGGTTGGACTGCCCCAGGCCCACGCGTTCATAGGTCAGCGGCTGCTCGACCTCGACCCGTTCGGCGAGCCACGCCGTCATCGCGGTCGTGTGGATGCCCTCGATCATTTCTGCCGGCCCCACTCGGGGCTGCGCCGGCGGTATTCGCGACGCGCGATGGTCATCTTGTGCACCTCGTCCGGGCCGTCCGCGAGGCGAAGGGTGCGCATGTGGGCGTACCAGAGGGCGAGCGGGAAGTCGTCACTCACGCCACCGCCACCGTGGACCTGGATGGCGCGGTCGATCACCTTGAGCGCGACCGCGGGGGCCGCGACCTTGATTGCCGCGATCTCCGTGCGCGCCACCTTGTTGCCGACGGTGTCCATCATGTGCGCCGCCTTGAGGGTGAGCAGACGGGCCATCTCGATCTCGATGCGCGACTCGGCGACCCAGTCCATGATGTTGGCCCGGTTGGCCACGGGCTCACCGAAGGTCACCCGCGACTGAGCGCGGTCGATCATCAGGTCAAGGGACCGCTCGGCGACACCAATCGCGCGCATGCAGTGGTGGATGCGCCCCGGACCGAGCCGGGCCTGGCTGATCATGAAGCCGTCGCCCTCGCCGGCGAGGAGGGCCTCGCGGGGCACGCGCACGTCAGTGAAGGTCACCTCGGCGTGGCCCTCGCGGTCCATGTAACCGAAGACGGGCAGACCGCGCTCGATCGTCACTCCCGGGGTGTCGACCGGGACGACCATCATCGACTGCTGGCGGTGGGGTGGGGCGTCCGGGTCGGTCTTGCCCATGACGATCATGACCTTGCAGTTCTTGTGCAAAGCGTTCGACGTCCACCACTTGCGGCCGTTGATGACGTACTCGTCACCGTCGCGCTCCATGCGCGTCTCGACGTTGGTGGCGTCGGAGCTGGCGACGGCCGGCTCGGTCATGGCGAAGGCGGAGGCCATCTCGCCGGCGAGGAGCGGCCCCAGGTACTTCTCCTTGTGCTCGTCGGTGCCGAAGAGCGTGAGCACCTCCATGTTGCCGGTGTCCGGGGCGTTGCAGTTGATGGCCTCGGGCGCGATCTCGAGACTGCGGCCGGTGATCTCGGCGAGGTGCGCGTACTCGAGGTTGGTCAGGCCCGGCCCCCACTCGGGGTGCGGGTGGAAGAGGTTCCACAGGCCCTGGCTGCGCGCCTCGGCCTTGAGGTCCTCGAGCACCTGCGGCTGGTGGTTGGCATCACCGGAGGCGCGCATCTGCTCGCGGTAGACGCTCTCCGCGGGGTAGACGTGCTCGTCCATGAAGGTGAGGAGACGGTCGCGGTAGTCCTGTCCGCGTTGGCTGAGTTCGAACATCGTGGTCGTCCTTGTCTGGAGGTGTGCAGGTCAGGTGGTGACACCAGACGGTGCCGGGAGGGAGAGGGCCTCGTGGACCCGGGGGATCGTGTCCTCGGCGGTCCGGTGGTGGATGCCGCGGATGCCGAGGCGGGCGGAGCCGGCGAGGTTGTGCTCGAGGTCGTCGACGAGGACGCACTCGTCCGGGTCGACGCCGAGCTGGTCGCAGGCGATGCGGTAGATCTCGCGGGAGGGCTTGCGCACGCCGACCTGGCCGGAGACCACGCTGACGTCGAAGAGTTCCTCGAGGTCGACCCGGGCGTAGCAGTCCCGCCCGAGGGAGTTGGAGACGAGCGCCACCGGCGTGCCCGCGGCGCGGACCCGGCGCACCAGGTCGACCATCGGCGGGTCGAGTTCGAGGTGGGCGGCCAGACGGGCGAGCAGGCCCCGCGCCTCGACCCGGCCGCCCGCCTCGACGAGCGCCGCGGCGAAGGCATCCTCGAAGCCCTCGTCGTCGAGCCGGCCCACCTCGTGCTCGACGAGTGCGCGGCGGGCCCCCTCGTGGGTGGCGAGCACGCCGAGCGCCCGGTCCGGTTCGAGCCCAACGTCGGCGGCAAGCGCGCGGAAGGCGGTGCTGATCGGGACGGTGAGCACTCCCCCGAAGTCGATGAGCAGTGCCTGGACGGGGCGCGCGTCGGACGGGGTCGACTCCGGTGACGTCGACGTCATGGCGTGGCTCCTTCGGTACTTCGTGGTGACAACAGGTATACTTGAACCCAGATTCATATTCAAGTCCCGGATCGCCGCTACCCGAGGAGCCACCATCCCCAGCGCCAGCCTGCCGTCGACGCCACACCGCGGGGCGCTCGCCGGCGCCCTCGCCGTGCTCTTCGGCGTGACCGGCCTCGGCAGCGCCGCGGTCGCCGTCGCCCTGCCGGCGATCTCCGCGGACCTCGGCCTGACCACGGGGCGTGCCGCGCTCGTCGTCAGCTGCTACTCGCTCGCTCTCGCCGTCGGCAGCGCGATCTTCGGGCGGCTCGGCGACCTCTTCGGCATCCGGCCGCCCCTCATCATCGGGATCTCGGTCATGGTGACCGCGGCCTGCGCGGGGTCGCTCGTCGACTCCCTTCCCGCCCTCGTCGCCACCCGGACCCTGCAGGGCCTGGGTGCAGCCGCCGTCCCAGCGCTCACCATTGCCGCGATCCAGGCGCTCTTCGCCGGTGACTCGCGAGCCCGGGCCATGGCTACGTACTCGGGAGTCGGCGCGACGATCAACGTCCTCGGACCGGTCGTCGGCGCCCTGCTCGTCGACCCCTTCGGCTGGCGACCTGTCGTCGCCATCCCGCTGCTCACCCTGCTCGTCGTACCGCTCGTGTGGCGCGACCTGCCGACGCAGCGGCAGCAGGGCGCGACCCTCGACCCCGTCGGGGCGGCACTCGTCGGCGGGGCGGCCATCGGCGCCGTGCTGTCCCTGCAGGCAGCGACCCTCGGCCCGGTCGTCGCGGTCGCCGGCGGGGTGCTTCTCCTCGCCTGCGCGCCCACCGCCGTCCTGCGCTCGCGCAGGCGGCCGCACGGCGTCGTCCCCGCCGCCCTGGTCCACAACCGGGCCGCCCGCCGGAGCCTGCTCACCGCGGCGAGCCTTCCGGCGGCGTGGTTCGGCATGCTCGTCACCGTGCCGACGGTGCTCATCGCCCACGGTTGGTCGGGCACTGCGGTGGGGATGCTCCTGCTGCCCTGCGCTGCGCTAGGCCTCATCGCTCCGCGCATCACCGGGCCGGCGCTCATCAGGTTCGGCGCGGCGCGCAGTCAGCTACTCTCCGCGATCGGCACCACCCTGGCCATCGTCCTGGCCGCGTTCGGGGCCGACCGGGTCGACGCCCTCGCCCTCATCGCCGCCACGCTCGTGCTCATGCTCGCCTTCGGCCTGGGCCAGCCGGCGATGACCGCGCTCGTGGCCGACTCGGTGTCCGTGCACCACCGCGGTGGGGCGCTCGGCCTGCTCACTCTGGTCTTCCTGCTGGGCGGCAGCCTCGGCGCCGCCGCGGTCGGTGGCCTCGGTGAGGCCATCGGCTTTCCCCGCGCCCTGCTCGTCCTGGCCGTCCTCCCGCTGACGGCCGCCCTCGCCTTTGCCCGTCCACTTCCGTCAACCCGACCACGACCCCAGGAGAACCCATGACCACTACCGATCACGTCCTGTACGAGCTGACCGACGGCATCGCGACGATCACACTCAACCGGCCCGACCGGCGCAACGCCATGTCCGTGCCGATGATCGAACGGCTCGGCGAGTTGCTCGCCAGGGCCGACGAGGATCCCGCCGTGCGCGTCCTCGTGCTCACCGGCGCGGGGCGCTCCTTCTGCGCTGGCGGCGACGTCCAGCAGTTCGACGAGAACGGCGGAGAAGGGGGCGGCGCGAGCGAGGTCGACCCCACGGCGGTCGCCGCGCAGCTGCACCACCAGGAGCTCACCGTCGGGCGCCTGCACGCCTTCACCAAGCCGACGATCGCAGCCCTGCCCGGCGCGGCCGCTGGGGCCGGCCTCGGCCTGGCACTCGCGACCGATCTGCGCATCGGGACCCCGCGAACCGTCGCCGCGACGGCTTTCGCCGCGGTCGCCCTGTCCGGCGACTTCGGTGTCGCGTGGCTGCTCGACCGGCTCGTCGGTCCTGCGCGCGCGCGTGAGCTGATGCTCCTTAACCCGCGCCTCGACGGGCAGGCCTGTCTCGACATGGGCCTGCTCACGCGGCTCGTCCCCGAGGAGGAGCTCGCACAGGCGACCACCGAGCTCGCGACCCGTCTGGCCCACGGTCCGGCGCTGACCCTGGCGCACATCAAGAGCAACCTGCGCGAGGCCCCGCACCAGACGCTGTCGGAGTCGATGGCCGGCGAGGTCCCGCGGCACAAGGAGTGCGGCCTGACCGACGACCACGTCGAGGCGGCCCGCGCCTTCGTCGAGAAGCGCCCCCCGGTCTTCGTGCACTGACGGCTCGACCGGAGGCGGCCACAGCGAGACGCGGCCGTCGGGTGAGCTACCCCTCGAAGTAGGCGCGCGGGTTCTTCACCAGCATCGTGTCGATGTCGTCCTGCGACGCGCCGCCCTCGAGCAGCGCCGGGATGACGTCCTCGCTGATGTGCCGGTAGTTCCAGCGCGGGACCACCTGGCGCTTGGCCTCGGGGTCGAACCAGTCGATGAAGCACGCCGCGTCATGTGCGAGCACCATCCGCTCGGCGTAGCCGCGGCGCAGCAGCTCCAGCACCGTCGCCACGCGGTCCTCGAACGGCAGGAGAACGTCGAGGCCGAAGCGGTCCATGCCCAGGTAAGAGCCTGCGTCGGCGACCTTGCAGAGGTAGTCGAGGTCGGTCGTGTCGCCACTGTGGCCGATGACGATCTTCGCCAGGTCGGCACCCTCCTCGGCGAGGACGCGCTGCGCGACGAGTCCGGACCCGGTGTGCGGGTTGGTGTGCACGGTGATCGGAGCCCCGCTCTCGGCGCTCGCCGCACCGACCGCCCGCATGGCCCGCTCGACGCCCGGGGTGAGCCCCTGCTCCTCGATCGCGCACTTGAGGAATCCGGCGCGCACGCCCGTGTCGGCGATGCCCTCGCGCAGGTCCTTGAGGAAGAGCTGCGTGAGCGGCTCGGGCACGTCGAAGAGCAGGCCGGGGCCGGTGTAGTGGAACTGGAAGGGGATCTCGTTGTACGTGTACAGACCGGTGGCGACGACGATGTTGACGTCGACCTGCTCAGCGACGCGCTGCACGCGCGGGAGGTAGCGCCCCAGCCCGAGGACGGTCGGGTCGAGGATCGTGTCGATGCCGAGGGCCGGCAGCTGCCCGAGCTCGACGACGGCCTCGGCCACCTTGACGTCCTCGTCCCAGTCGCCCTGGTAGTTCTCCCGGTACTCCTCCCCCAGCACGAAGATGTGTTCGTGGGCCAGCACGCGGCCCAGGTCGGCGGAGTCGATGCTCCCTGTCACGGTCGGTACGGCCACCATGGCGCTCTCCTTCGGGTCGGTCCTCGGAGCATAGGTCTACTTGAACTTGAATTCAAGTACTAATCGAGGCCCGGTTCGTGTGGCGATCGTCGGCGAGAGACGCGCCGGCGGCACGAGAGAGCCGGCCGCACCGACCAGCGGGTCGGTACGGCCGGCTGCCTCGTTCAGGGCCGGGTCAGATCGCCTGGGCGGGGACGACCTCCGGCTGCGCCACCGGGTGGTCGCGGTCGTGGCGGGCGAGCTTGCCCTTCAGGAGCGGAAGAAGGAGCAGACCGAGGATGGTCGCACCCACGAGCACCCACAACCCGGAGGACGGCGAGCCGGTCGCCTTCTCCGTGAGGCCGAACGCGTACGGTCCGACAAAGGCACCGGTGAGCCCAATCGTGTTGACGAAGGCCAGGCCCGCGGCCGCGGCCACCCCCCCGAGGCGGGCCATGAGGACTGACCAGTAGAGGGGCTGGACGCCGACGATGAAGACCATCGTCGCGCTGAGCAGGAGCATCTTGGCCACCGGGTTCTCCGTGGAGACGAAGGCGAGAGCCATGACGATCGCGGCGGCGGTCGTGATGCCGATGAGCCGCACCTCGGTGCCGGGGTTGCGCTTGAGCAACCGTGGCACCACGAGGACGCCGATGACGGCACCGACACCCACGACGCCCGAGATGAGCCCGATCATGAAGCTGTCGGTGACCTCCATCGCCTCGACGATGGAGGGGACGAAGAAGACGACGCCGTAGGTCGCGATCTGGTTCATGAAGTAGATCGCCGCGATGGTCAACAGAAAGGGCTTGGACATCGCGGTGCGGACGATCGCGCCGGGGCGCGACTCCTCGGGCTGCTCGCCGACGGCCCGGCGGGTCAGCTCGCGCGCCTCCTCCGGCTCGAGCCACGGCGCCGTCTCCGGCGAGTTGGGCAGGGCGAAGAATATGAAGATGCCGAGGAGGACGGTGGGGATGCCCTCGAGGACGAAGAGCCACTGCCAGCCGTGCAGGCCGGCGATGCCGTCCATCTTCATGAGCGCACCGCCGATGGGGTTGGCGACGATGAAGGCGACGGACGAGGCGGTGAGGATGAGGCCGACGGCGGTGGCGCGATCCTTTTGCGCGAACCAGGTCGTGATCAAGTACATGATTCCCGGGTAGAGGCCGG
The DNA here is from genome assembly GCF_024519835.1 of Dietzia sp. Die43. Classification (NCBI taxonomy): domain Bacteria; kingdom Bacillati; phylum Actinomycetota; class Actinomycetes; order Mycobacteriales; family Dietziaceae; genus Dietzia; species Dietzia sp. Die43. The sequence goes on from NZ_JALJRF010000005.1 coordinate 120,728, forward strand.
CCTCGGCCGCACCGAGCAGCAGCCGCAGGATGTAGAAGACCATCGGGCTGGAGATGAACATCATCGCCATGGTGATCAGGCCCCACGTGACCGCGATGCGGCTGATCCAGACCTTGGCTCCGATCCGGTGGAGGATGAGGTTGCTCGGCACCTCGAGGGCCGCGTAGGTGATGAAGAACAGGCCCGCCCCGAGCCCGTAGGCCGCGGCGTCGATCCCCGCGTCGATCTCGAGCGAGGTCTTGGCCAGGCCGACGTTGGTCCGGTCGACGAAGGCCATGAAGTAGGCCGCCATCAACAGGGGCATCAGGCGCACGAAGGCTTTCCTGGTCGCCCTGGCGTGCACGAGGTCCGACGGGGTTGTCGGTGCAGTCATGTGAACTCCTGGATCTGAATGATCATTCAGGTTCATATTGAACCCGGATTCAGATTGTGTCAAGGGTCACAGAATTTGAGCCCCTGGACGCGTCGAGACGACCGGCACGGTGCCGTGTTCGTCGACCGGGATGGCGGCGCGGGGATCAGGGACGAGGTGGTACTTGTGCGACGGTTCCCCGGCGTTCACGAACACCACGTACTCGTGTCCGGCCCGCCAGTCGACGCCTCGGGCACGGTCGTTCTCGAACTCGACGTCGGGTACAGCGGCCCCGTTGTGCTGGGCTCGCTGGGCCTGTCGCAGCGAGCACGAACGCGATGCCGGCCGCCACGGAGAGGGCTACGAGGGTCGCCGTGACAGGGATATGGCCACGGGCAGGCCGCGGGTGGGGCTCTCCGTCGCACAGGTCCTTCCTGCAGCGGCACACCCAGCAGTGCGGCAACCAGGATCCGGCGCCCGCTCACCCCCCACACCCGGCGAGGCGCGGCCACTGGAAGGTATCGAGAGACGACGGTAGTGGCCTTGACCGCTGACCGCCGCGCACCCCTCATCACTGTCAGTCCCGGGTGTCGGCGAGCTCCTGCGCGCGGGCGAGCAGCTGGGGCTTGCGGATCTTGCCCGTGTCGGTGAGCGGGAATGCCTCGACGACCTCGACGAGGGGCACCTTGTAGCCCGCCATCCGGCCGCGCGCCCACTCCTCCACGGTGTCGGCGCTCAGTGACCCCCCGGCCCGCGCGCTGACAAAGGCGACCGGCCGCTGACCGCTGGTCGCGTCCTCGGCGGGCACGACGGCGACCGAGCCGATCTCGGGGTGGTCGGCGAGCATCATCTCCACCTCGGCGGGGAAGACGCTCATTCCCTTGACCTTGATCATGTCTTTACTGCGCGCCAGGTAGTGCAGGCACCCGTCGTCGTCGAGGTACCCGGTGTCGCCCGTGTGCAGCCAACCGTCGCGGAGCTGCTCGGCGCTCGCGGCCGGGTTGCCCCAATAACCGGTCATGATGGAGGGACTGCGAAGGAGGATCTCCCCCGCCTCGCCGAAGGGAATCGGCGCGGCGGTCACCGGGTCCACGACGATCACGTCGGTGCCGGGCACGGGCAGCCCGCAGAAGACCGGTTCCGTCAGCAGGTCGTGGTCGTCCTCGTGGAAACCGTGGGGCACGACGTCGACGGTGTGGCTCTCGGTCATGCCGTAGGACCCCTCCCGCAGGATCGACCCCGCGCCGACGACCTGCGACCAGCGACGCCGGATCTCGGGGGTCAGCTTGCGGATGAAGGACATCGCCATGGGGGCGGTGAAGGAGGTCAGGTCGCGCTGCTCCACCCCCGGCACCTGCAGGATGTCGAGGTAGCTCTCGACGGTCGCCGCGGTCATCGTCACCCCGTGACGCTCGATCAGGTCGACCACCGTCGCTGCGTCCCAGCGTTCGAGGAGGACCGTCGTGCCACCCATGACGAGTGGGATGAGGATGCCCAGGTCCTCCCCCGCGATCCAGAAGACCGGGATGAAGCACAGCGACACGATGTCGCGGCCGGCGAGCCCGTTGGCCCCCGTCGCGCTCACCGCGGTGTAGACCATGTGTCGCTGAGCGTGCTCGCAGCCCTTGGGCAGGCCAGTCGTTCCCCCGGTGTAGTTGAGCGCGGCGAGGGCGTCGAGGTCCCCGGCCGGCTCGAGCAGCGGTTCCGCGCCGACTGTCTCGGACCAGCGCACGACCTCGACACCGTCGGCGGAGGGCAGGGGCTCCCCCTCCCCCCCGACGACGACGATGGTGCGCACCTCGGTCTCGACGGCCGCGCCGCAGAGCCGCTCGGCAAGCGCAGCGCTCGTCACGACGACCCGGGCGCCGGAGTCGCCGAGCTCGTGGACGAGCTCGGCGTGCTGGAACATCGGGTTGACCGGGACGTGCACGCAGCCCGCCCGCAGGGTCCCGAGGAAGGCCACGACGAACTCCGGAACGTTGCCCAGGTGGACGCCGACGCGGTCTCCGGGAGCCACCCCCTTCGCCCGCAGCCAGCCGGCCCACCGTGCGTGCCGGTCGGCGAGCGCGCGGTAGTCGATGACGACGTCGTCGTGGACCACGGCGGACCGGTCGGGGCGCTGCCGGGCCCAGGCGTCGATGTACTCGGGCACCGTGAGGTCGCCCAGGGGGTGGACGACGTCACGCGGCGTGTCCGCAGGACGGACCCGCTCCTGCCGGCGTCGGACGTCCTCGAGGTGCTGGGTGTATTCCATTCCTGCGCTCCTTCGCGTCACCAGGTGTCGATGTAGCGGGTCGGTCCGTCGACCGGGGTCGCGGTCGCCATCGCGGTGAGGATCCACCGTCGGGTGTCGGCCGGGTCGATGACGTCGTCGAGCTCGACGACGGCGGCCGCGTTGACGGCCCGTCCGCGTTCGTACAGGTCGGCGAGGAGTCGGTCCTCGAGCTCACGCCGCTCGGTCGGGTCGGCGACGGCCTCGAGCTCGCGACGGAAGCCGAGCCGCACGGCCCCCTCGAGCCCCATCCCCCCGACTTCGCCGGTGGGCCAGGCGAGCGTCGCGGCCGGTCGGTGGAAGCTGCCGGCGGCCATCGCCTGCGCTCCCAGTCCGTAGGCCTTGCGCAGGACGACGGTGACGATCGGCACCCGAAGGTGGGCTCCGATGACGAAGAGCCGGGCGAAGTGCCGCACGGTCGCAGTGCGCTCGTGATCGGGTCCGACCATGAAGCCGGGGGTGTCGCACAGGGAGACGACGGGCAGCCCGTGAGCGTCGCAGAGCTGCAGGAAGCGCGCGAGCTTGTCGGCGGCCGGCGTGTCGATCGCCCCGCCGAGGTGCCGCGGGTTGTTGGCGACCAGACCCATCGGCCTCCCCTCGATGCGCACCAGGGCAGTGACGACACCGGGGGCGAAGCCCGCCCTCAGCTCGAGCACCGACCCCTCGTCGGCCAGGGCGTCGATCGCGGCGTGGATGTCGTAGGCGCGCACCCTGTTCTCGGGGACGACGTGGCGCAGCGCGCGCTGGTCGGCCGCGGTCCACTCCTCGTGCACACCCTGAAAGTAACCGAGGTAGCGCCGCGCCACCGTGACGGCCTCCGCCTCGTCCTCGACGACGACGTCGACGACCCCGTTGCTGCTCTGGACGTCGATCGGGCCGACCTGCTCCGGGGAGAATGCCCCGAGGCCACCGCCCTCGATCATCGCCGGGCCGCCCATGCCGATCGTCGAGTCGCGGGTGGCGACGACGACGTCGCAGCACCCGAGAAGAGCGGCGTTGCCGGCGAAGCAGCGTCCGGCGGCGATGCCGACCGTCGGCACCTGCCCGCTGAGCCGTCCCATCGTCGCGAAGGTCGGCACGTCGAGGCCGCTGGCCACGGTCGTGTCGGTGTCGCCGGGGCGGCCGCCGCCCCCTTCGGCGAAGAGGACGACCGGCAGCCGCTGCCGCTCGGCGATCTCGAGTATGCGGTCGGTCTTCTTGTGGTTTAGGTAGCCCTGGGTGCCGGCGAGAACCGTGTAGTCGTAGGCGAGGACGGCGCAGCGGGTGTCCTCGGCGGGTGCCGACGTGATCCGCCCGATCCCGGTGACGATGCCGTCGGCCGGGGTGTTCGCGATGAGGTCCTCCTCGCTGCGTCGGGCCCGCTGGGCCGCCACCGCGAGACCGCCGTACTCGACGAAGCTCCCCTCGTCGACGAGGTCGGCGATGTTCTCCCGCGCGGTCCGCTGACCGCGGGCGTGGCGCCTGGCGACGGCCTCGGGGCGCGCGTCGTCCATGCGCCGGTCGCGGCGCTCGAGCACACGCGTGAGGTCGGGTCGCTCGGCGTCGAGGTCGGGGCGGTCGTCGACGGCACCGGCCGCGGACTGGTCTACCGACGGGAGGAGCCGCACGAGCAGGTCGCCGGCGGCGACGGTCGCGCCGGCGGCCGCCCGGACCGCCGTCACCTCCCCCGAGACCGGCGCGGGTACGAGGTGCTCCATCTTCATCGCCTCGACGACGACCAGCGGCATCCCCGCGGCGACGTCCTGCCCCTCCTCGACGAGGACCGCGACGACGGTCCCGCCCATCTCGGCGAGGACCTCGCCGTCGACGCCGTCGGCGGGTCCCGCGGCGCGTGACAGGCCGGCGGAGGCGAACCACTGGGTCGTCACCGCCCATGTTGCTACGTCGTCGTGCCCGAGCAGCTCGCGCAGCACGGGCAGGGTGGTCTCCAGGCCCCCGACCGCGCACTCGTCCACCGCCTGGCGCGCCTTGGCGAGCGCCCCGGCGTGCCCACCGTGGCTGTGGGTGACGATCTTGGCGACGAGGGAGTCGAAGGAGCCGTCCACCCGGGTGCCCTCGACGAGGTGGGTGTCGACGCGCACCCCCGGGCCGGCCGGGAGCGCGAGGCCGGAGACGACACCCTGCGCGGGGAGGGTCTCGCCGCTGCTGCCGGTGCGCTCGGCCGCGACCCGCACCTCCACCGCCGCGCCGGTGACGCGGGGAGGGGATGACAGACCGAGGTCGGCGAGCGTCTCACCCGAGGCGAGGCGCAGCTGGGCGAGCACGAGGTCGACGCCGGTGACGAGTTCGGTCACCGGGTGCTCGACCTGCAGGCGGGGGTTGACCTCGATGAACCACCACCGGGTCGGGTCGTCGGCGTCGACGAGGAACTCGACCGTCGCCAGCCCGCGGTAGCCGCGGCCGGCCAGGATCCGCAGCGCTGCCGCGTGGAGATCGGCGCGCACCTCCTCGGGCAGGTGGGGCGCGGGGGCGACCTCGACGACCTTCTGGAAGCGCCGCTGCAGGGTGCAGTCACGCTCGCCGAGGTGGCTGACGCCCCCGTCGCCGTCGGCGACCACCTGGACCTCGAGATGACGGGCCCTCTCGACGTAGAGCTCGGCGAAGAGGGCGCCGGAGCCGACGCTGCGCTCGGCCTCCGAGCGAGCCCGCTCCCACGCGTCGGCGAGCGGCTCACCGGCGGGGACGGCCCGCATGCCGCGGCCCCCGCCTCCGGCCGCCGCCTTGACCATGACACCGGCGGGCTCGTGCTCCCGGGCGAAGGCCTCCGCCTGCTCCCGGGTGACCCCGACGTCGGTGGCGGGCAGGACCGGCACACCGGCCTCGTGCGCCGCCGCCCGGGCGCTGCCCTTGTCGCCGAAGAGCTCGAGAAGCGACGCGTCCGGGCCGACGAAGGTCACGCCCGCGGCGGCGCAGGCCCGGGCGAGCACCGGGCTCTCGCTGAGGAACCCGTAGCCGGGGTGGAGTAGGGTGCACCCGTGCTCCGCCGCCCCGGCGACGAGGGACTCGGCGTCGAGATAGGCGCCCGCCCCCTCGCCGGGGAGTATGTGGACCCCCGTGGCGACCCGAGCGGCGAGCGAGTCGACCTCCGCCCGGGTCACGGCCACGACGACGTCGAGACCGATCTCCCTGGCGGCACGGACGATGCGGAGGGCGATCTCTCCACGGTTGGCGACGAAGACGGACTCAGGCACGCGGGCTCCTCAGCGAGACAGGGGGTCAGAAGATCTCGAACAGGCCGGCGGCGCCCATGCCGCCTCCGACGCACATCGTCACGATGCCGTACCCGGCGCCCCGGCGGCGGCCCTCGATGAGGAGGTGGCCGGCCATGCGGGCGCCGCTCATGCCGTACGGGTGGCCGACGGAGATGGCCCCGCCGTTGACGTTGTACTTCTCTGGGTCAATGCCGAGCGTGTCGCGGCAGTAGAGGGCCTGGACGGCGAAGGCCTCGTTGAGCTCCCACAGGTCGATGTCGTCGACGGTCAGGCCGTGCTGTGCGAGCAGCTTCGGCACGGCGACAACCGGCCCGATTCCCATCTCATCGGGCTCGCACCCCGCGACGGCCATCCCGCGGAAGGCGCCGAGCGGGGTCAGTCCCCGGCGCGAGGCCTCCCCGGCCTCCATGACGACCGCGGCGGAGGCACCGTCGGACAGCTGGGAGGCGTTGCCCGCGGTGATCGAGAAGCCCTCGGTGCCGTCCTTGGCGAGCACCGGTCCGAGCGTAGCCAGATCATCGATCGTCGTGGTCGGCCGATTGCCCTCGTCCCGGGTGAGCGTGACCTGCTGCGAGCCGACCTCGCCGGTGGCCCGGTCCCTGGTGAGCATCGTCGACTCCAGCGGGACGATCTCGTCGTCGAAGGCCCCGGCCGCCTGGGCGGCCGCGGTGCGCAGCTGCGACTGCAGGGCGTACTCGTCCTGCGCGTCGCGGCTGATGCCGTAGCGCTTGGCCACGACCTCTGCGGTCTCGAGCATCGACATGTACGTCGCGGGCACGTGCTCGACGAGCCACGGGTCCTGCGCGCGGTAGGTGTTGAGGTGCTCGTTCTGCACGAGCGAGATCGAGTCGACGCCACCGCCGACGGCGACGTCCATGCCGTCGAGGACGACCTGCTTGGCCGCGGTCGCGATGGCCATGAGGCCACTCGCGCACTGGCGGTCGACGGACATGCCGGCGACGGACACGGGAAGGCCGGCGCGCAGGGCGGCCTGCCGTCCGATGTTCATCGCGGTGGAGCCCTGCTGCAATGCGGCTCCGATGACGACGTCCTCGATGCGGTCGCCCTCGGCACCGGCGCGCTCGACGGCGTGCCGGACGGCGTGGCCGATGAGCTCCTGGGCCTGGGTGTCGTTGAATGCGCCGCGGTAGGCGCGACCGATCGGGGTTCGGGCGGTAGAGACGATGACTGCGTCGCGCATGGTCACTCCTGTGTTGACTGGGGTGGGGTCGGGTGGGCGGTCAGCTCGCGGGGAGGTCCACGAGCGCTGCGAGGTCGGTGCGGTGGCGGTCCGGCGTACCGAGGGCGAGTTGGTCGGACTTGGCCCGCTTGAGCCGGGTGTGGACCGGCGCCTCCCACGTCATGCCGATGCCGCCGTGCAGTTGCAGGGCCTCCTCGGTGGCGTTGACGGCCGCGTCGGAGCAGAAGGACTGGGCGAGGGCCTGCGCGACGTACTGGTCGGGGTCCTCGTCGGCGAGCGTGGCGGCGGCGTACCGGGCGGCCGCCTGTGTGGTGACGAGGAGCAGGTAGAGATCGGCCAGCCGGTGCTTGATCGCCTGGAAGGAGCCGATCGGGCGGGCGAACTGCACGCGGGTCTTCGCGTACTCCACCGTGGTCTCGAGGCTCCACCGGGTCAGCCCGAGCTGCTCGGAGGCCAGCAACGCGGCCCCCGCCGCGAGGGCGGCGTCGACGGCGTCGTCGGCCCGGCCCCCGGAGGCGACCTCGGTGCCGGTGCCGGCCACGGTGACCCGGGCCAGCGGCCGGGTCACATCGAGCGAGGTGATCGGCGTGAGGTCCACTTCGTCCCGGCCGCACACGCGAAGGGAGGGCGCGCCCCCTTCGTCCCGGGTCGGGACGAGGAAGAGGTCGGCGCCGAGCGCACCGGCGACCGGCTCGGCCGAGTGGCCCACCGGCGTCCACGCCCCCCGCCGCGCGGTCCACGGCAGGACGAGCGCGGCGGTGCGCTCACCGGCGGCGAGCGCCGGCAGATGTACCTCGTCGCCGGCGTGGACGAGGGCGGTGGTGGCGACGACGGCGCTGGTGAGGAAGGGGACGGGCGCGACGGCGGCACCCAGCTCCTCGAGGACGACCGCGGCCTCGCGCGCGCTCGCCCCGGCTCCCCCGAGGCTCTCGGGAACGAGCAGACCGGCGAGGCCGAGCTGCTCGGCGAGCGCGCTCCACAGGCCGGTGACGTCGGCGTCGGGCTCGTCGGCCAGGCGGGCGGGCAGCGCGTCGTCGAGCGTTCGCTGGAGCGCCGAGCGGACGCTCGAGCGCAGGGACTCCTCGACGTCGGAGTGGAGAAGGTCGATCATCGCGGCACGTCCTTGAAGGCGATCCCCTTGTCGGGGCGGTGGTCGGGGGGTAGGCCGAGCACCCGCTCGGCGATGACATTGCGCATGATCTCGCTCGTGCCCCCCTCGATCGAGTTGCCCTTGGCGCGCAGGTAGCGGTAGCCGGGGCCGTGCCCGAGGAAGGACCCTCCGTCGGGGCGGACCATCGTCCAGTCGTGGTAGGTCAGCCCCTCCTCGGGCGCGACCTCGAGGGCGAAGCCGCTCACCTGCTGCGCCTGGTGGGCGAAGGCGAGCTTCATGGCCGAACTCTCCGGGCCGGGCTGACCGGCCTCGAGGGACTGGCGCAGGCGCTCCCCGGCCAGCCGGGTCACCTCGGTCTCGACCCACCACTGCATGAGCTCGGCGTGGTGGCCGGGCGTGCGCACGGAGGGATCCTCGCGCCAGCGCTGCGCGACGAGGCCGATCTGGCCCGCCTCGCGGTCGCTGCCGGCGCCGATGGCGACGCGCTCGTTGTTGAGGGTCGTCGTCGCGACCTTCCACCCCTGACCGATGGCGCCGACCCGGTGGGTGTCGGGCACGCGGACGCCGGTGAGGAAGACCTCATTGAACTCCGCCTCGCCGGTGATCTGGCGCAGAGGACGCACCTCGACGCCGGGATCGGTCATGTCGAGCACGAAGTAGGTCATCCCCGCGTGCTTGGGCACGGAGGTGTCGGTCCGGGCGAGGAGGATCGCCAGGTGGGCGTTGTGGGCACCGGAGGTCCAGACCTTCTGCCCATCGACGACCCAGTCGTCGCCGTCACGGACCGCCCGGGTGGCGACGCCCGCGAGGTCGGACCCGGCGCCCGGTTCACTGAAGAGCTGGCACCAGACCTCGGTCCCCGCGAAGATCGGCCGCAGGTAACGCTGCTGCATCTCCTCGCCACCGAAGGCGAGAATCGTCGGTGCGGCCATCCCCAGGCCGATGCTGTTGCGTCCGAGGTCCGGCCGCGGTGCCCCCGCAGCGTCGAGCAGTGCGTCGACCTCCAGTTGTCGACCCCGGGCCAGGCCCAGCCCGCCCTTGCCCTCGGGGAAGTGAACCCATGCCAGGCCCTCGTCGAACTGCGCGGCGAGGAACTCCGCAGCCGCGGTGTTCTGCGGGTCGTGACTCGCGAGGAGTCGCTCGACCCGCTCGCGCAGATCAGACATCGGCAGTCATCCTGCGAATCTCATTCCGGGCGAGGGCATTCTTGTGCACCTCGTCGGGCCCGTCGGCGAACCGGAGGGTGCGCACCTGCGCATACCACTCCGCCACAGGGAAGTCCTGGCTCAGACCGCCGGCGCCGTGCACCTGGACCGCCTTGTCGAGAATCCATTCGACGGTGGCGGGCGCGGCGATCTTGATCGCCTGGATCTCTGTGTGTGCGCCCTTGTTGCCCACGGTGTCCATCAGCCAGGCGGTCTTGAACGTGAGTAGGCGGAGCTGCTCGATCCGCACCCGCGACTCCGCGATCCAGTCACGGACGACTCCCTGCTCGGACAACGGCTTGCCGAAGCTGACGCGGCTCGCGGCCCGCGCGATCATGAGCTCGAGCGAGCGCTCGGCGATACCGATGAGGCGCATGCAGTGGTGGATGCGGCCGGGCCCGAGTCGGGCCTGGGCTATCGCGAATCCCGCCCCCTCCTGGCCGATGAGGTTGCTCGCCGGAACTCGAACGTCGGAGAAGTCGATCTCCGCATGTCCACCGTGGTCGCGGTCGTCGTAACCGAACACCTTCATCCCGCGCCGAACGTCGACTCCCGGGGTGTCGCGTGGAACGAGGATCATCGACTGCTGCTTGTTGCGCGCGGCGGTGGGATCGGTCTTTCCCATGACGATGAAGACCTTGGCGTTGGGGTTCATCGCACCGGAGATGTACCACTTGCGACCGTTGATGATGTACTCGTCGCCGTCACGGACGATCGAGCTCTCGATGTTGGTCGCATCGGAACTGGCCACACGCGGCTCAGTCATGGCGAAAGCCGAGCGGATTTCGCCGGCGAGCAGCGGCTGGAGCCACTGCTCCTTCTGTTCCGGGGTGCCGAACATGTGCAGCACCTCCATGTTGCCGGTGTCGGGGGCCGCGCAGTTGGTCGCGACGGGGGCGATGTGCAGGCTGCGTCCGAGCGTCTCGCATAACGGCGCGTACTGGAGGTTGGTCAGTCCGGCACCGTCGTCCCCGGGGAGGAAGAGGTTCCACAGTCCCTGTCGGCGGGCTTCCTCCTTCGCCTGCTCGATGATCGGCGGCGGCGACCAGCGGTCGGGGGCCGCGTCGAGCTGCTCCTGGTAGGTCGCCTCGATGGGGTAGACGTGCTCGTCCATGAAGGCGTTGAGCTGCTCCTGCAGTTCGGCGGTCCTGGCGTCCGTCGTGAAGTCCACGGGTCGCTCCCTTCGCTCAGGTGGTGGCGGTGGTGGCCCGGGCGGGCCGCTCACCGGTGGTCGCGATGTCGTCGCGGTCGATCTGGCGTTTGAGGATCTTGCCGGTCGCCCCCTTGGGGAGCGCCTCGACGAGGCGGTAGATCCGCGGGACCTTGTAGGAGGCGAGCCGCTCCGCGAGCCAGGCCCGCAGGGCTGCGGGGTCGATCGTCGCGCCGGGCTGTGGGGTGACCACCGCGGCGATCTCCTCGCCGAGCCGCTCGTCGGGGACCCCGATGACCGCCACCTCGAGGACGTCGGGGTGGCCGTAGAGGACCTCCTCGACCTCGCGCGGGTAGACGTTGTAGCCGCCGCGGATGACGAGGTCCTTTTTGCGGTCGAGGATCCACAGGTCCCCGTCCTCGTCCATCCGGCCGATGTCGCCGGTGAAGAACCACTCGCCCTCGCGCACGTCGGCCGTGGCATCGGGCCGGCCCCAGTACTCGCGCATGACCACCGGCCCCGCGATGGCGACCTCGCCGACCTCGCCGGGAGGCAGGTGGTTGCGGTCGTCGTCGACGATCGAGAGCCGGCACCCGTCGAGGGCCCGGCCGACGCTCATCTCCTTGCGCGGGTGGATCGCGCGGTTGAAGCTCGCTGCGCCGGTCGTCTCGCTCAGCCCGTAGCCGTCGAGGACCATCGCGCCGAAGCGGTCGCGGAAGGCCTTGGCGACCTTGAGGGGGAGGGCGGCACCGCCGGAGCAGGCCAGCCGCAGGTGGGCCAGGTCCTCGGCGGTGACGTCGGTGTCGGCGTGGAGCATGGCGTTCCACATCGTCGGCACGCCGGCGAGCGCGGTGAGCTGCTGGTCGGCGGCCAGGCGCAGTAGTGCCGAGGCATCGAAGGGACGCATGAGTGACAGGCTGCCGCCGGGCGTGAAGACGGTGAACATCACCGCGGCCTGGCCGAAGACGTGGAAGAGGGGAAGGGCGGTGCCCATCCGGTCCTCGCGCGTCACCTCGAGCGCCTCGGCGAAGCCGGCGCCGCAGGCGAGCAGGTTGCCGTGGGTGAGCACGGCGCCCTTGGGCGCGCCGGTGGTCCCGGAGGTGTAGAGCAGCACCGCGGCGTCCTCCGGCGACACGTCGGCGAGGGCGGGCTGCCCCTGGGGGGCGGCGACGCACCCCGGCTCGAGCAGCCACAGGGGCAGGTCGGCCGCGTTCGCGGTCGCCTCCACCGGCTCGCGGCCCTCGTGCCAGCCGAGCGCGGTGGTGCACCCGGCGTCGTCGACGAAGTGGGTCAACTCACGCTGCGTGCACAGCGGGTTGACGGTCACGGCGGTCGCGCCGAGCGCGAGGACCGCGTGGTAGGCGAGGACGAACTCGGCGCTCGTCGGCAGGACCACGAGGACGCGGTCGCCCGGACCGACGCCGAGCTCGACGAGACGCTCCATCGCCCCGCGCACCCCGGTGCGCAACTGCGCATAGGTCCAGTCTCGCTCCCCCTCGCGCAGGGCCACGGCCTCGGGAGTCTCGTCGGCCCAGGTCCACACCAGTCCGGCTGCGTTGGTCATCGGGTCCCTCCCTGAAGGTGTCGCTGGTAGCGCTGCATGCCGTGGATCCACCGGTCGTGGTCGTCCACTTTGCGACGCAGGAACTCCCGCACGTCGGCGTGCGGCGTGACGAGAAAGGTCCCCTCGGCGACCGCGGCGAGCACCTGGTCGGCCACGTCGCGCGGGGCGAGGACCTCTCCTGCGCTCGTCACGGCGGCCGCGGCCACCCGGCCGCCGTCGCCCTCGGTCGAGCTCATGCCGGAGTGGAGCATGTCGGTGTCGACGCCCATCGGGCACAGACAGCTGACGCCGACACCGTCGGCGCCGTAGGTGACGGCGAGCCACTCCGCGAAGCCGACGGCGCCGTGCTTGGTCACCGAGTAGGTGGCCGAGCCGATCTGGGTGAGCAGTCCCGCGGCCGAGGCGGTGGAGACGAAGTACCCGCTCCCCCGCTCGACCCAACCCGGCACGAGCTGCCGGGCGGCGCGCACGTGCGCGAGCAGGTTGACGTCGAGCGCGAGCTGCCACTGCTCGTCGGTGGCGGCCAGGCCGGAGCCGTCGCCGACCCCGGCGTTGGCGAAGAAGAGGTCGACCGGGCCGTGGTGATCCTGCGCGGCGGCGATCATCGCGGCGATCGTCGTGTCGCTGGAGGCGTCCCCCGCGACCGCGACCACGCCGAGCCGCTCGGCCGTGGTGGTCAGCCGCGCCTCGTCGAGGTCGGAGACGACGACCCGCGCGCCGGCCTCGACGAGCGCCTCGGCGAGGGCGGCACCGATGCCGCCCGCGGCGCCGGTGACGACGGCCACCTTGTCCTGCACCTGCATCGCGGCGCCCATCAGTCGCACGGCCCGCCGGCGACGTAGAGGACCTGGCCGGTGGTGAAACCGGCGCCCTCGCTCGCGAAGAAGGAGACGGCGTGCGCGATGTCGTGCGGCGTGCCGGTGCGGGCCACTGCCGCTTGCTCGCTCGCCATCTTCTTCAGGTCATCGAAGGCGATGCCGATGCGCGCCGCGGTCTCCGCGGTCATCTCGGTCTCGATGAAGCCGGGGGCGATCGCGTTGGCGGTGACGCCGAACCTGCCGAGCTCGATGGCCAGGGTCTTGGTGAGACCCTGCATGCCGGCCTTGGCGGCCGAGTAGTTGGCCTGGCCGCGGTTTCCCTGCGCCGACGTCGAGGAGAGGTTGACGATTCGACCGAAGCGCTCCTGCGTCATGTACGCCTGGCAGGCCCTGGTCATGAGGAAGGCTCCGCGCAGGTGGACCGCCATGACGGCGTCCCAGTCCTCGACGGACATCTTGAAGATCAGGTTGTCGCGGATGATGCCGGCGTTGTTGACCAGGACCGTGGGCGCACCGAGTGCGTCGGCGACGCGTGCGACGGCCGCCTCGACCTGCTCGGGATCCGACACGTCGGCGCCGACGGCGAGCGCCCGGCCCCCGCTCGCGACGATCTCCTCGACAACGCCCGCGCAGGCGGATTCGTCGAGATCGAGGACGGCGACGGCCATCCCGTCGTCGGCCAGGCGACGGGCGACGCCCGCGCCGATACCTCGGGCCGCGCCGGTGACGACGGCGATGCGCTGGTGGTCAGTGGTCATGTGAGAACTCCTGTGGTCTCGACTGCCGGATGACTCGAAACATACTTGAATCCGGCTTCAGGTTCAACTAGATTCGAAGAGAATCGTCCGCGACCGAAGGAGCTCATCGTGACCCAGACCACCCAGCGCCGCCCGACCTCCGTGCAGGACCTCCAGGACCTCGTGGGGGTGGAGCTCGGCCCCACCGAGTGGCACGTCGTCGACCAGTCGCGCATCGACGGCTTCGCCGACCTCACCGGCGACCACCAGTGGATCCACGTCGACCCCGCGCGGGCGGCGGACTCCCCCTTCGGGTCGACGATCGCGCACGGCCTCTACAGCCTCTCGCGCACACCCGCCTTCCTCGAGGAGCTCATGGCCTTCGACGGGTTCGCGCACAGCCTCAACTACGGCTACGACAAGGTCCGCTTCATCCACCCGCTGCCGGTGGATTCGCGGATCCGGCTGCGCGCCAGCCTGACGTCGGTCGAGGAGACGTCACCGGGCGCGGTCAAGGTCATCACCATGCTGACCGTCGAGGCGGAGGGCATCGACAAGCCGATCCTCATCGCCGAGTCGATCGGCCGCTTCACCGTCTGATCCCGGCGTCACCGTCTGACCCCTGCACGCACGAGAGGACCGCACCTGCCGAGCAGGTGCGGTCCTCGTTCGTCAGGGCCGGGGTCCGGTCAGCGGCGCACGCCCATGGCCCCCGAGAGCGGCAGCTGCCACCCGAGGGCCCGGTGGGCCGCCACCTCGTCGTCGATCCGCTGCGCGACGTCGGCCGGGAAGGACGCGGTGCGGCGCGTGGCCAGGTCGACGTGGCCCTCGATCACCTCGAGCGTGTTGGCGATGCGCCCGGTCGTGCGGTTCACGATGACCGAGAGGCCGTGGACGACCTTGTCCCCGCGGTCGAGCCACCGCACGTGCGCGGAGACCTCCTCGCCGATGTGGACCTCGTGGAAGAAACGCAGGTGCTGTTCCATGCTGAAGACCCCCAGGTGCCGGCTGGTGCGGTAGGCGTCGTCGATCCCCACCCGGCGCAGCGCCTCCTCGGCGCCCCGGATGTGGAAGCCGTAGAAGTGGGCGACGTTGACGTGGCCGTTGCCGTCCTCCCACTCGCGCCCGGCGACGGTGCTGCAGGCCGCCGGGATTCGGTCGATCTCCTCGACGGGGGGCAGGCTCCCGCTCACGGCACCAGCACGACCTTGCCGGTGACCGTCCGGCCCTCGAGGGAGCCCAGCGCCGCCGCCGCGTCCTCGAGCGGGTGGGCCGCCCCGACGACGGGCCGTAGGGCCCCGCTGCGCAGGTGCGGGAGCATCGCCTCCCACTCCGTGCCGATGTGGCCGGGACGGGACAGGGCGTAGGCACCCCAGCCGACCCCCACGACGGAGACGTTGTTGAGCAGTAGCCGGTTGACCTTGACCTCGGGGATCGAGCCGGCGGTGAAGCCGATGACGAGGAGGCGGCCGTGCTCGCGCAGACAGCGCAGCGAGTCGGTGAACCGGTCGCCACCGACGGGATCGACCACGACGTCGACGCTCGCCTTGCCGACGGCCTCGAGGAAGCCGTCGGCGAGGACCACCTCGTCCGCACCCGCGGCCCGGGCGATCTCCCCCTTCTCCTGCGTGGAGACCACTCCGATTACCGTGCTCGCCCCGAAGGCCTTGGCCATCTGGATGGCCGCGGTCCCGATGCCACCGGCGGCGCCGTGGACGAGGACGGTCTCCCCCTCGGCGAGGTGGCCGCGCTCGACGAGCGCGAAGTAGACCGTCGCGTAGTTGAAGAGGAAGGAGGCCCCCTCCTCGAAGCCGACCTCGTCTGGCAGGACAAAGGTGAGGTCGGGGCGGGCCAGGGCCTGCTCCGCGAACCCTCCGAGCAGCGTGAGGGCGGCGACGCGGTCACCGACGGACAGGCCACTGCCCTCGGGGGCGGCGGTGACGACGCCGGCGACCTCTGCCCCCGGGACAAAGGGGAGGTCGGGCTTGACCTGGTACAGGCCGCGCGTCTGGAGCAGCTCGGGGAAGGCGACCCCGGCCGCCTTGACCTCGATGGTCACGAGGTCCTCGTGGTGCGGGTCGGGCAGGTCGACGACCTCGACGGCGTCCGGGCCGTCGAGCGAGGAGATGTGGATGGCGCGCATGGTGGGTCCCTTCAGATCTTCAGGAGGAGCTTGCCGGTGTTGACCCCGTCGAAGAGGCCGAGCAATGCGTCGGGGAAGGCGGGGACCCCGCCCTCGAGGACGGTCTCGCTAGGGACGAGGCGGTCCTCGGCGATGAGCCGGGAGATCTCGGCGACGCCCTCGGGGTAGCGGTCCGCGTAGTCGAACACGACGAAGCCCTGCATCGTCGCGCGAAAGACCAGCAGCGACATGTAGCGTCGAGGCCCCTCTGCGAGGGTCTCGTCGTTGTAGGCCGAGATCGCGCCGCAGAGGACGACCCGAGCGCCGCGGCGCAGGTTGGCCAGTGCGGCGTCGAGGAGCTCGCCGCCCACGTTATCGAAGTAGACGTCGATCCCGTTGGGGGCGGCCTTGCGAACCTGGCGCAGCAGGTCGCCCTCCCGCCGGTCGATGACCTCGTCGAGACCGAGCTCACGCAACCAGGCGACCTTGTCCGGGCCGCCGGCGACACCGATGACCCGGGCCCCCATGGCCTTGGCCAACTGGGCGACGGTACTGCCGACCGCGCCGGCCGCCGCGGACACGAGGACGGTGTCACCGGCCCGCACCCGACCGACGTCGACGAGACCGAAGTATGCGGTCATGCCGGGCATGCCGAGTGCGCCCAGCCAGGTGCTCATCGGCGCGACGTCGAGGTCGAGGTGGGTGACCCCGTCCGTGTCCGACAGGGCGTACTCGCACACGCCGAAGCTGCCGCTGACCACGTCGCCGACGGCGAAGTCGGGGTGCTGCGAGGCGATGACCTCGCCGGCGCCCAGGGCTCGCATGACATCGCCGATACCGACCGGAGGGATGTAGGAGCGCACGTCGTTGAGCCAACCGCGCATCGCCGGGTCGAGTGAGACGAGGTCGACGCGCACGAGGATCTCGCCGGGTCCGGGGTCGGGCACCTCGCTCGTCGTGAGGTCCCAGGTGCTCGCGTCGGGGCGGCCCTGCGGGCGGGCGGCGAGGCGGATCTCCTGCGAGGTCCGTGTCATGGGGCTGCTCCTGTGCTCGATCGAATGTTCCCGCCACCCTCCCACAACGTGAATCGTGGTTCAACTACTATTGAATCCAGATTCAAGTCCGGTTAACGTCAACCCACCACCACCCGACGCGAAGGACCACCATGGACATCCCCGCCCTCTTCTCCCTCGACGGACGAGTCGCCCTCGTCACCGGCGGCTCCCGCGGCATCGGCAGCATGATCGCCGAGGGCCTGCTCGCCCAGGGCGCGACCGTCTACATCACCGCACGCAAGGAGGAGGCCTGCCGGGCCACCGCGGCCGAACTGTCCTCGATCCACGGCGACGGGCGGTGCGTCGCCCTGCCCCACGACATCTCGACGACCGCCGGCATCGCCGCCCTCCTGGAGGCCTTCCGTGAGCATGAGGACCACCTCGATGTGCTCGTCAACAACGCCGGGGCGGCCTGGGGCGAGCCCTTCGACGATTTCTCCGAGAGCGGCTGGGACAAGGTCATGGACCTCAACGTCAAGGCGCCCTTCTTCCTCACCCAGGCCGCCAAGGGCCTGCTGCTCGCCGGCCGCGAGCGGACCGGCCACCTGGCCAAGGTCATCAACATCGCCTCGATCGACGGACTCTCACTCAACCCGATGGAGACGTACTCGTACCACGCGAGCAAGGCCGGCATCGTCCACCTGACCAAGCGGATGGCGGTGCGCCTGGCGCCCGAGGGCATCATCGTCAGCGCGATCGCCCCCGGCGCCTTCGCCTCGAACATGAACAAGGAGGCACGCGACCACGGCGACGAGATCACCGGCCAGATCCCCTCCGGACGCATCGGCCGCCCCGAGGACATGGCGGGCGCAGCGGTCTACCTGGCCTCGGACGCCGGCGACTACGTCGTCGGCAGCACCCTCACCGTCGACGGCGGGGTCACCATCGCCCGCTGACCGCGCACGGGGCTGCGCGCCGGACGGCTCAATCCTCGCGCAGCTCCGGCGTCGTCAGCCCCAGGGCATTGGTCCACAGCCTGGTCGCTGTCTCGACGAGGTCGTCGACGGATTCGACGACCGCGCCCCCGGTGAAGGCCTCGTAGGCCAGTCGGGCGACCATCCCGGACAGGGCCATCGCGGCCATCGAGGCATCGACACCGCGATCGGCGAGACCCCGCTCCTGCAGGTCCGCGATGGCGCGTGCGTTGCGCGTGACGAACGCCATCGAGCGCGCGTTGCGCAGGTCGCGGAAGCGTGGGTTGAGCGCCGCAACCTGTTGGAGGAGCATGTTAAGGCGGGCATTGCGCCGGTAGGCCTCGAAGTAAGCGCGGTTGCTCGCGGCGATGATCGCCACGGGGTCATCGCTCGCCTCGATGCGGCCAGTCCCGGGGTGGAGCATGTCGCTCTGCGCCTGGTAGAGGACGGCGGCGAAGACCTCGTCCTTGCTGTCGAACCACGTGTAGAAGCTGCCGATCGAGCACTTTGCCTCGGCGGCGATGTCGATCAACCGGGAGTCGACGTAGCCGTCGCGCTCGAAGACCGTGCGGGCCGCCGCGATGAGCGCCTCGCGCGTGCGCCGACCCCGCGCCGTCTGCGGCTGCGGCTGGGTGCCCATACGCGCGGCGTCGACGAGGTCGGGGGCCTCCGTGCTGGTGTCGCTGTCGCCGGGCATGGCGTTAATGCTAGCGGGTGCTTCTACTTGTTCGTCGGGGGTCAGGCGCTGCACGGAGGAGCCTGTCAAGATCCCTGTGTATGCGGATGGCCGGAGGCAGGGTTTGATTCGGTTGAATCGCCCTGGCCCCGTCGGAGGGTCTTGCTGAATCAGGCGGCCCGAGGTTCGGTCGCCTGGTTGGGACGGTACATCCCCTCATACTCGATGGGGGTCGGTATTCGATCGCCGAGTGCAGTCGCTCGTCGTTGAAGCACTTCACCCAGTCCGCGGTCTCGCGCTCGACCTCGTTGCGGCCGGTCCACCTGCGCGTGGTCTCCAGGTCGATCAGCTCGGTCTTGCACAGCCCGATCGCGGACTCCATGAGGGCGTTGTCCAAGTCGTCGCCGACGCGTCTTCCCTGTTAGATCGGAACCCTCCGACGTTGATGATGGAAGTGCCACGTCCTCCGGGGTGACTCGCCCTCCGACTGGCGCTCGACGAGCTGCCTTTGATCTGATCTGTCCCCCGGGTGGCATGGCGCAAGAAGAGTGCGCCGACCGAACGGACATGACCTCATAGGAGCCTGACCCAACCAGGTCCCATCAACGTCTTCTCTGCCCGCCCGGCCGGTGCGCGCCTGTCCGAAATCACGAATGGAAGGCACCATCCATCATGACAACCAAGTGTTCTGCGGCCAAGGTCGTGGCCGGGGTTGATACCCACGCCGACACCCACCACGTCGCGGTCGTCGACGCCGCGACCGGTGGCGTCCTGGGCGACAACAAGTTCCCCACCGGACGAGCGGGTTACACCGCGCTGCTCGCGTTCGTGTGCGCTTTCGGTCAGGTGCTGCGATTCGGGGTGGAAGGCACCAACTCCTACGGAGCAGGCCTGTCCCGGCATCTGCGCGCAGCCGGACACACCGTGGCCGAGGTCGTGCGACCGAACCGTGCCGATCGGCGTCTGCGCGGCAAATCCGACCCCCTCGATGCAATCAGTGCAGCACGCACTGCGATGGCGCCTGACCGCCTGCCCACACCCAAGACCAGCGACGGCGTCGTCGAGGCGGTCCGCGTTCTGCTCACCACCCGCCGATCGGCGGTTAAAGCCCGGACCGGCGCAATGCAGCAGATCTGCTCGATCCTCGTCAGCGCGCCCGACTCGGTGCGCGAACAGTACGAACCCCTACCCGCCAAGACCCGCCTGGAGAGGTTACGACGCCTGCGTCCCAGCGGCGATTCCACCGACGTGCACGCCGTGACCAGCCGCTGTCTCAAGCAGCTCGCCACCCGATGCGGCGACCTCGACCGCGAAATCGATTCCATCGACGCCAGCCTGCGACAGGCGATCGGTGACACCGCCCCGGCACTGCTGGCCGCCCACGGCATTGGCGTCGTCACCGCCGCGACCCTCCTGGTCACTGCCGACGACAACCCCGAACGCGTCACCACCGAGGCCGGCTTGGCAGCACTATGCGGCGTCAGCCCGATCCTCGCAAGCTCCGGCAAAACCACCCGACACCGCCTCAACCGCGGCAGGGACCGCCAAGCCAACTGCGCCATCCTGAACCACCCCAGGTTTCCCGCCGCCTCCTTTTCGAGTCGAGGAGGATGGTTGTATGCCGAAGAAGATCGATCCCGCGGTCAAGGAGCGGGCGCTGCGGATGGTGGCCGAGCACCGCGGTGAGTACGCGTCGCTGACGGCCTGCTGTGACCAGGTGGGCCGCCGGTTGGGGCTGGGCAAGGAGACGGTCCGGAGGTGGGCGGTGCAGGCCGACATCGACGCCGGCGCCCGGCCGGGCGTTAGCACCGAGGAGAGCGCCGAGATCAAGCGCCTCAAGGCCGAGAACCGGCGGCTGACCGAGGACCTGGAGATCATGCGCCGGGCCTCGATTTTCTTCGCGGGGTAGCTCGACCCCCCGCAACCGGTGATCTGCGAGTTCATCGACCAGATGAGGTCCGAGGGGCACGGGGCCCGAGTCGATCTGCCGAGGCCTGCGCAACGCGGGCCCGCAGATTGCCGCACGGACCTACCGCGAGTGGACTTCGCCGCAGCGCGTGGTGGCGGCCAGGACCGTCAGCGACGCCGAGGTCGAGGACACCGTCCGCAAGCTCGTGTGGCAACCCGATGGGCAGGGCCGGCGGAAGATGCAGCCTGCGGGCCTGTACGGGCGCCGCAAGATGCTTGCCGAGGTGCGCCGGGCCGGTCTGACCACAGCCAGCCCAGGAGCAGTGGACCGTGTGATGCGAACGCTCGGACTATCAGGCGTACTCCGGTCCAAGAAGGTGTACACCACTTCCTCGGATCCGGACGGTGTTCGGGCGCCGGACCTTGTCGATCGCGACTTCACCTCGGATCGGCCATATCGGCTCTGGGCCGCCGATTTCACATACGTCCGAACGTGGGCCGGCTTCACCTACGTGGCGTTCATCGTCGACGTGTTCGCCCAGCGCATCGTGGCGTGGAACGCGGCCACCACCATGGCCACGGACCTCGTCATGACTCCGCTGCGGATGGCGCTGTGGCAACGCGACCGCGAAGGGCACCCAATCGAGCCGAAATCGCTGATCAGCCACTCGGACGTAGGCAGCCAGTAGACATCTGTAGCGTTCACCGAACGCCTCTCCCTCGAGGGGATCGAACCGTCGATCGGCAGCGTCGGCGACGCGTACGACAACGCGCTCATGGAGACGATCAACGGCCTCTACAAGGCCGAGTGCATCCGCTCGTCGATCTTCCACGACGGGCCGTACAAGACGCTTGCCGACGTCGAGTACGCCACCGCCGCATGGGTCGAGTGGTACAACAATGACCGGCTGCACTCGAGCCTGGGATACGTCCCGCCCGTCGAGTTCGAGCTGAGTTGCTACGCCGCTCTCAACCGAGAGTTGCAACCCACATAGGGAGCGGCGGGAAACCTGGGGCGGTTCACCGCTCGTTTCGAATTTTCTGGTGGTGGTCGGCACTTCCATTGGTAGGTCAGACCGTTCTGGGTCGGAACGTTTCCCGGGCCGTCCACGTTGTGTGAACGGCCCGGGAAGGGGCGTATCTGGGCGTTCTTACTTCTCGAGGTAGGCGCCGTCGAAAAGCATCGTCGAGGACAGAGTCGGCTCCACGCCCTTGACCGACTCGGCGATCGCGACGAACATCTCGGCGTTGGCGATCACGGTGAAGGGCATGACCCGGTTGTAGACCTCCTGGAGGTCTGTGAAGGCCGCCTGCTGGGCCTCCAGATCATCCGCTGCCTTCAACGCGGTGATCGCCTCGGTCAGTTCGGGGTCGTCGACCCCGGTGAGGTTCGTCGCGCCTCCGGGGGTCATCCCACTGGCGAAGGCGGCGACGGGATCGGCGTCGGAGGTGGCCAGACCGCCCATGACGATCTCATAGTCGCCGGTGAACTGCCGTGCGGTGACCTGGGCGATGGGGGCGTTCTGGATGGTGACGTCGAACCCGACGGAATCGAGCATCGCCTTGACGACCACTCCGGACTCGATGACCTCCGGACTGTCGCCGATGAGCAGGGTCAGCGACCCGTCCCATCCGGTCTCCGCCTTGAGCTCGTCCACCATGGCGCGGGCCTTCTCGACGTCGTAGTCCAGCCCCTGCTGCCCGTCATAGAAGCGCGAGGACTCGGCCAGCAGTGAGGATGTCGGCTGCCCCTTGCCGTCGGTGACACGCTGGTTGTAGAGATCGCGGTCGATCGCGTAGGCGACCGCCTGTCGCGCCCGCTCATCGGTCATGATGCCGTCATAGCCCCCCTTTCCGGTGTTCATGTTGATCACCGAGCCCGAGCTGGTGACTTCCTCGAACCCCGCCACATCGGCGTCTTTCGCCATGGAGACGAACTTCGCGTTGCGCAGGAACGCCACCTGGACCTCGCCGGTCTGGAAGGCGTCGAACGTGCCCTGGGATCCGGGGATGTTGATGAACCGCAGCGAGGGGCACACCGGGCCGCCGTAGTAGTCGGGGTTCGGGGAGAGGACGACTTCCTGGTTGGGGATGTAGTTGTCCAGCACGAACGCCCCGGCGCCGATCGGGTTGCGTGCCCACTCCTCCGGGGTGCTGGCCTCGTAGGCCTTCTGCGGGATGACCTCTCCCGCTGCGCCGGCTAGCACGATCGGGAATCCCGCCCACGACTCGTTCAGCGTGAACTCCACGGTCCGCGGGTCGAGCACCTCGGCACTCTTGACCTGCATCGCATCGGTCATGACCACCGACCGGGTCGCCGGGTCCTGGTGGAGCCCCATGGTGAAGGCGACATCGTCGGCGGTGAGCGGATCACCATTGGAGAACCGCACGTCGTCGCGCAACGTCAGGGTCCATACCGTGTTGTCGTCGTTCGATTCGAGGGACTCGGCGAGCTTGGGCACGAATTCCTGAGCCTCGGGATCCCACCGCATTAGCCGGTCGTAGACGGCGGCGGACTCGGCGGCTCCCCGTACACCGTAGTTCCCCTGCCCGGGCGCGAAGCTGGGGAGCATGACGAACTCGCCCATGGTGATCGTGCCGCCGACGTTGTCCTCGGTGCAGCGGCCTGCGTCGGCCGGTGCCTGCGCCTCCGCGCGATCGGAGGCGGTGGTGGAGGTCTCGCCTCCACCTCCGCAGGCGGTCAGGGTCAGCGCCAGGGCTGCCAGGGTGGTGACTGCGAGTTTCATGTGTGCTCCTTGCACGAGGGGGTGGGACCGGGTGACTGCTGACAGTTCCGGGGACGAAGGTCAGGTGTGGACGTTCTTGCGGCTGATCACCCTGGTCTGGAGGAACTCGTTGATCCCCTCCATCCCGCCTTCACGGCCGAAGCCGCTCGACTTGGTTCCGCCGAAGGGGAGCTCGACTTCCAGTGCGTTGTGTTGGTTGATCCACACCTGCCCGGCGTCGATGCGTGACGCGATGGCCTCAGCGGCGTCGGGACTGCCCCACACCGACGCACCGAGGCCGAACTCCTGGGAATCCAGCGTTGCCAGGACGTCGTCGACCTCGTCGTAGGCGACGACGGGAAAGACGGGACCGAACTGCTCCTTCGAGACGATGTCCGCGGTGTCGTCCACGTCGCGGATGAGCGTGGGTTCGAGGAAGTACCCGGGCAGGTCGGTGCCCCGCCCGCCACCGCGGACGACGACTCCCCCGTCTCCTACCGCCTTGTCGAGGAGACTGCGCACGTAGTCGAGCTGGGCTCGATTGTGGAGCGGGCCCACCTTCACCCCGGGGTCGAGTCCCCGCCCGACCGGCAGTTCGTCCATCACGGATGCGAACACGCGACAGAAGTGATCCACCTTGTCGGCCGGGACGTAGGCCCGCTTGGGAGCGATGCACATCTGGCCCGTGTTGAAGAACGCGCTGTGTGCCAGCGACTGCGCGGCGAAGTCCACGTCGGCGTCGTCGAGGACGATCGCGGGGTCGTTGCCGCCGAGCTCGAGTGTCACCGGCGTGAGGGTGTCGGCCGCCTGGCGCATAATCTGGCGTCCCACCTGGGTGGATCCGGTGAAGGAGACCTTCCGGACGTGCCGATGGGCGATAACGGCTCGCCCCACCTCCGGGCCCCCGTGCACGATGTTAGGCACCTGCGGAGGCAGAATTCCCTGTAGGACGCCCACGACCTCGTCGAGCGCCATGGAGACCGATTCCGCGGGCTTGACGACCACGGTGTTGCCGGCAGCGAGCGCCGGGGCGATCTTGGCCGCCATGAGGAAGATGGGAAAGTTCCAGGGCACGATGGCCGCGACGACTCCGAGGGGGCGGTATTCGATGCTCGCCCGCCTCTCGGGGGTCTCCGGCGCCTCGATGCCGGATTGCCAGTCGAGCTCGGCGTAGTGCGCGAAGCAGTGCGCGGCGATCCACACCTCGCCACTGGCGACTTCGAGGGTCTTGCCCTGCTCACGGCTGAGGATCTCGGCGAGCTCGGGGAGCTGGGCCATCAACCGCTCGGAACACTTCGCCAGCAGACTCTGACGGTGGGCCCGGTCGCTGCGCCAGGTCATGAACGCGTCCTGGGCACCGGTGATCCGGGTGTCGATCTCCTCCGGCGTGGTGACGGGAGTGCGGCCGATCTCTTCCAGCGTGGCGGGGTCGATCGAGATGAGATGAGTGTCGGGGGTCATTTCGGGGCGTGTCCGTTCTCGGGGGTAAGGGAGTGCGCAGCGGTACGCGTCAGCGGCCCTGCCAGCGCGGGGCGCGCTTGTCGAAGAAGGCACTGATGCCTTCCTGCATGTCCTGGGAGGCCAGAACCGTCTCCAGTGCCTGACCGGTCACCTGCCAACCGTGGTCGTCTTCGGCTTCGGTGATCGCCCGCAGGGCCCGCAGCGTCTCGCGGACCGCCACCGGGGAGGATCGGCATATGTCCTCGGCGAACACCAGCGCTCGATCGAGCGCCTGTCCGGGCTCGGTGACCTCGTTGACCAGTCCCAGTTCGTACCCGCGTAGTGCGCTCAGGGTGCGCCCGGTAACGAGGAGTTCGCGGGCGATGTTCGGGGGCAACGCTCGGGCGGCCCGGAACAGTGCTCCCGAGGAGGCCACGAGTCCGCGGCGGGTCTCGGGGAGCCCGAACGCCGCCGTACCGGAGGCGATGATGGCATCGCAGGCCAGGGCTATCTCCATTCCCCCGCCGAGAGCCATGCCCTCGACCGCGGCGATGACCGGCGTGTCCCGCTGCCTGCGGATGATCCCGTATTCGCCACCGCGTTCAGTGCGCAGATGCTCCCGCTCGGAGAGGTCGGTGCCGGCGCTGAAGATGTTCGCGGTGCCGGTCAGGACGCCAACCCACAGGTCCGGGTCGTCGTCCAGTCGGTTGAGCGCGGCATCGATCCCCTCCGCGGTCGCGCGGTCGATCGCATTGCGTTTGGTTTCGCGCTCGATGCGGATGATGAGAACGTGGTCGCGGCGTTCTTCGATGACGCTCATGCCGGTACTCCGGCTGTGGCGATCGACTTGGCCCACCGGTAGTCGGCCTTGCCCGCAGGGGAACGGACGATGTGGGGGACGAGAGTGATCGCGCGAGGCACCTTGTAGCCGGCGATCGAGTGCCGGCAGTGTTCGGCGAGTCGGTCGGTGTCGTAGTCGGCCATGTCGTCGCGCAGCTGCACGATTGCGGTGACCTGCTCGCCGTAGCGTTCGTGGGGGATGCCAGTGACCACGGCGTCCATGACATCCGGGTGGCTCTTGAGTGCGGCTTCGACTTCCTCGGGGAAGACCTTTTCCCCTCCGGTGTTGATGCAGCCCGAACCTCGGCCGAGCAGGACGATCGCGCCGTCGGCCTCGATCCGACCCATGTCCCCCAGGATCGACATCCGCACCCCGTCGATGACGGGGAACGTCGTGGCGGTCTTGGCCTCGTCGTTGAAGTAGCCCAGCGGGACATGGCCTCTGCGGGCGAGGTAACCGAGTTCATCGGATCCGGGCTCGATGACGCGCAGGTCGGCGTCGACCAGCGTCATGTTGGGGTTGCCGCGGACACGGGTGATCCCGTCCGCATCGGTGTCGAGGGTGCCGTCGACACCGGACTCGGAGGCACCGAATCCGTCACGGAGGTACAGCCCGGGAAGCAGCTCCAGGAGCTTGTTCTTCGAGCTCGCCGACCAGAGGGCGCCACCGGAGCTGACCAGCACCAGGGAACTCAGATCGAACGATGTCCCGTGACTGGCGATCGCGTCGGTCAGTGGTCTGGCCATCGCGTCACCGACGACGATGACGCACGAGACCTTCTCGTCCTGGATGAGTTGCAGCGCCTGGTCAGGGTCGAACGCACGCATCAAGACTTGTTTGGATCCGGTGAAGAAGCCACTGAACAGCGAGTACACGGCCGCGCCGTGCATCAGCGGTGCCGGCAGGAGCGTGGTCATCGGATGCGGATTCGCAGCCGCAGCGGCGGCGAGCGACACGGCGTCGGTGAACGGTGGGCCATCGTGGTTTCCGCCCGCCAGCGCGGCCATGAAGAAGTCCTCCTGCCGCCACACCACGCCCTTGGGCATCCCGGTGGTGCCGCCGGTGTAGATGATGAACCGGTCATCGCCACTCCGGGTGGGGAAGTCTCTGGTGGACGGTTGCTCTGCGAGCAGGGTCTCGAAGTCGAGATGCTTGACCGCCCCGAGATCGGCGCCGGGGCCGGAGCCGAGCGTGACGAGGGTGTCGATGGCCGGACACGCGGGCAGTGCGGTCGC
The DNA here is from genome assembly GCF_024519835.1 of Dietzia sp. Die43. Classification (NCBI taxonomy): domain Bacteria; kingdom Bacillati; phylum Actinomycetota; class Actinomycetes; order Mycobacteriales; family Dietziaceae; genus Dietzia; species Dietzia sp. Die43. Next base: position 147,267 of record NZ_JALJRF010000005.1, read on the forward strand.
GATGACCGGCAGGAATTCACTGTCGGCGATGAGGGCGGTGAGCTGGGCGTCGGTGTAGAGGTAGGTCAGCTCCGCTTCGGTGTACCGGTAGTTGATGTTCACCGGCACCGCCCGCAGTTTCAGGCACGCCAGCATCGCCTCGACGAACTGGGGGCTGTTGCGCATGTGGATCCCCACATGCCGGCCTGGCCGCACCCCCGTGGCGGCGAGTGCGTGGGCCAGCTGAGTCGACCGCCGGTCGAGCTGGGTGAACGTGCGGCGCTCGTCGCCACAGACCAGGCAGCAGCGATCCGGTAGCTCATCGGCGACGGCTTCGAACAGGTCAGCAAGATTGAGTGTCATCGAACGGTGTCCTTTGTTTCACGAAGTGAGTTCGCTCAGGTGGCCCACGTGGCGACGGTCTCGACGTCGGCCCGAGGCGTGCGGAAGGTGTTGGCCGGGTGGTCCGTGTCGGGGTAGCCGAAGGAGATCGCGCACACGACGTCGCGGTCCTCCGGCATGTCGAAGAAGTCGCGCAGATAGGGTGCGCAGCCGGCGAGAGCTGCCTGGGCGACGGTGGCTACGCCGAGGCTGTGCGCGGCCATGAGGAAGGTGCCCACGTAGACGCCGCAGTCGACCGCACCGTAGGTACCGAGGGACTTCGCGGTGGTGATCACGGCGACGTGCGGGGCACCGAACAGGTCGAAGTTCTTCATCGTCTGCTCGAGCGATGCCGCCCGGTCGCCGTCGGCGATGCCCAGACTCGAGTACAGCTGCATCGCGCAGTCCTTGCGCCGGGCGCGATACTGGCCTTCGTAGCTGGGCGGGAACGCGATGTCGGGCTCCTGCGCCGAGGAGCGGACGAAGTCGGCCAGGCCGCGCCGCAGACGTTCGGTCCCGTCCCCTGCGGTCAGAGCGACTTGCCACGGCTGCGTGTTGCACCAGGAGGGTGCCTGCTGGGACAGCTCGAGAATGCGGGTGATGATGTCGGGCTCGACCGGGTCGGGCAGAAATGCCCGACAACTGCGGCGGCTGGTGATCACTGACGCCACGTCGGTCGGATCGGTGGTGGTGGGCAGCTGGACGGTCATGGAACCTTCTCGGTTGGGCCGACCGGAGCCGACAGGAGTCGGGGGTCGAGAGGGGTGGGCGGCAGCGAGCCGCCGGGCACGGTGAAGCGCTCGGTGCGCAGGTGGTCCCGCCCCGCCTCGATGGGCCTCGAGTGATGGGGCCCACCTCGACGGCGCGGGTGCGTTCTGGGGGGGTCGGTCCGGCGTCGGCCAGGGTCGGCCGAGAGTGCTAGCGAGCGATGCCTTGCGGTGCGTCACCAACGATGGAGATGCGCTCCATGACACGCCTGGCCGGGAAGTAGTCGCTCGAGGCGTAGTGCTGGCAGGCGCGGTTGTCCCAGAAGGCGATGGTGTTCGGCTTCCACCGCAGACGCACCTGCAGTTCAGGACGCATGACGTGGCGGTAGAGCAGACGCAGTAGCTCGTTGGACTCGTCCTCGCTCACCCCGAGGATCCGCTGGGTGAAGGCGACGTTGACGAACAGGACCCGCCGCCCGGTCTCGGGAATGACCCGGACCACCGGATGGGTCACCGGCGGGAAGTGCGGGCGCAGCGTGTCGATCGCGTCCTGGGGCATCCCGGAGCCGAACGAGACGATCCAGTCGTGCTCGGCTTCGAGGTGATCGATGCGGTTCTTGACGTCCTCGGGCAGCAGGTCGTACGCCGCACCGGTGTCTGCCCACAGGGTGTCTCCGCCCACCGGGGGGACTTCCACGGCACGCAGCACCGCGGCAAATGACGGCGTGGCGTGCCAGGTGACGTCGTTGTGCCAGATGTTCTCCGCCGCCGCGCTCGTGGCGTCCTTGGCCAGGGTGGCCACGTCGATGTCGGTCTGGCCGGGTTGGGTGTACTTGTAGAACGGGTGCTGCTCCAGCGGGCCCCACGACTGCGCGAAGGCCCGGTGCTCGTCCCGGCTGATGTCCTGATCGCGGAAGAACAGCACCTTCCACTCCAGCAGGGCCCGCCGCAGCTCGGCCTTCACCTCGGCGGAGAGGTCGCCGCCGAGGCGGATCCCGGAGATCTCCGCCCCGATGGTGGGGGTGGCGGGTTCCAGCGAGAACAGCTCGTACGGGCGGTCCTCCATCGACTCGGACAGCCGCGGTGCGACGATCGGGCCGAAGCACGCCAGCGGGTCGGTAGGGGTGGTGATCGCGGCGGTGGGAAGGGCGTAGGTCATGAGGTCACTCCTGGAGATGGGTTTCCGATGAGACAGGCGGAGAGATCGGCGCAGCGAGCGCGGCAACACAGGTGGTGACCAGGTCCGAGACGATCGCGTCAGTCTCCTCCAGCGTCCGCTCGACACCCTCGTGGGCGGCGAGCGCCGTCATGTTGAGCATCACCACGTTCTGGACCCGCCAGCGGCAGACCTCGGGTGGCGCCCAACACCGATCGGTGATCAGCTGCACCACTGCGGTGTAGCTGTCGGACTGAAGGTGCTTGGTGAGCAGCTCGGCCAGAGCGGGATCGAAGACGGCCTGGACGAGAAAGCGGGCATAGCGGCTCTCCGGACGCCCCAGGGTCTCTGCCGCCAGCGGCCGAACCAGTGCCTCCACCAGCTGCCGGGAGGTCGGGACGTCAGGTGATTCCCGCAAGGCGGTCAACATCTCGTGTCGACGAGCATTGACCCGGGACATCCGCGCATCCACCACCGCGTCGAGCAACCCTTCACGAGAGCCGAAGTGATACTTCGCCGCCGACTTGTTGGACTGATTCGCTGCGATCTGCACGTCCTTCAACGTGAGCGCGGGCAGCCCCCGCTCGGCAACTATCTGCTCAGCGGCATCGATCATCAACTGGCGCGAGGTGGTCCTGGTCACACAACGAACCTAAGGTCGAAACCTTAAACTGTCAATAGTCGCGGAGATCCGCGTTTGGTCGGGGCAGCCTCGGGGCAGATACCGGAGGTGCGCATCAGACGAGTCCAGCTGGTTCCAGCAGGAGATATTCGCTGGTAGAGACCCTGGCCGCCAAGGATTCTCGGCACTGACCGCGGGCCTGTCATCGCGGTGTGAACCCGTGGGTGCGATAGGCCCGGCCGGTGTCGGGTCGGTACCGGTCCAAAACGCCCACACGGCGCCTGAACCTCGCCGGATTGTCGAGCACATCGGCTCCGCACTCACCGAGGCCGAATACGCGGCGTCTCCGCCGCGACCTTGGCGACTGTCCTGTCTCTCATCCGGATCACCCGATTTGAACGAACCGAAGCGTATCGAGCGGGCGGTCCACGATCGCGCTGCACGACTCGTGCAGGTGCCGCGCTTCGTTCTCGCCCGTGGGTCAGCCCTCCGCTGTCAGGTGAGAGTGCCCGCCACCCAGGGCGCGCCGAGAAGGTGTGGCGCCCACACTACGCAGTAGGCCAGAAACGCCACTACGGTAGCGCAGGCAACGGCCAACATCGCGTCCATGCCAGCGCCTGCGCGAATACGGAGCGGTCCCGGCAGACGGAAGTTCCGCCATCGCTTGCCTCCGATGCTGACGACACCGCCGAGAAGAGGAACGCCCCGCTTGGTGACCATGTCGCCGAGGATGTGCACCACGACACCGGTGGTGACAGCTGCGCCGAGCGCTGCACTGCCAGCCGAGGCCGGCAATGCGAACCACACCGCTACCGCGAGCGCCAGCGAGAGCCCGGTGACGAAAGTCCAATCCTGTTTCCCGGTCCAGTTCGGCACCAAGCCGCGTATGCCCAGGCCAAGCATGAAGAACAGGATTCCGATAGCACTGTTCTTGCCGTACGCCGAGACGAGGGCAGCGGTGCCGGCACCCGCAAGAACTGCGAACCATAAGGTGTGAGTCGCCGTGCGATGGCCGTTGGTGATCCGGGCGTCTCTGCGAGTCCTCGTCAGATCGTAGATGGCCTTCGAGACGTTCTCAGTGATGTGGGCGAGGGCCTTGGAGGCCAGCCCGAAGCTACGAGCCAGCGTGCTTTGCGGCGTATCGAGGTCCGGAAGAAGCGCCGCTCCGGCGGTGACGCCGGCAAACACGAACACCTCGGTCGCGGAGGTGGCCCCGCCCCATTCCACGGGGAGAAATGCCCCGATAGCCAGCCCCGCGGCGGCGCCGCTCATCGCATGCGTAGGTCCCATCACCATGCGCCACACACCTCACAGTCCACCGAGATTCGCCTCAGGATCCGGAAGAAGAGACTCCCTCAGCAAGAGCTTCGGCAACCGACAGCGGCAGCTACAGCCCCCGCGCCATGTCCACGAAACGCGAGTAATGCAGCTGATGCGCCACCGTGATCGTGGACGTGGGACCACCACGGTGCTTACCCAGGATCAGGTCGGCCTCTCCGGCCCGCGGATCGTCGCGCTCGGAGGCGTCCGGGCGGTGCAGCAGCATGACGATGTCGGCGTCCTGCTCCAGTGAGCCGGACTCACGGAGGTCGGACACCTGGGGCCGCTTGTCGGTCCGCTGCTCGGGGCCACGGTTCAGCTGGGAGATAGCGATCAATGGGACGTCGATCTCCTTTGCCAACAGCTTGAGCTGACGAGAGAACTCGGAGACCTCCTGCTGACGGGACTCCACCTTCTTGCCCGACGACATCAGCTGGAGGTAGTCCACCACGATCAGCCGCAGGTCGTGCTTCTGCTTGAGCCGGCGGGCCTTGGCGCGGATCTCCATCATCGTCATATTGGGCGAGTCATCGATGAATAGCGGCGCCTCGGAGATCTCCCCCATACGCCGGGCCATCCGGGTCCAGTCCTCATCGCTCATCTTGCCCGACTTCATATCGGACAGCTTCACGCGCGCCTCCGCGCTCATGAGACGCATGACGATCTCCGTGCGGCTCATCTCCAGCGAGAACACCACCGAGGAGAGCCCGTGCTTGATGGAGCAGGACCGCATGATGTCCAGGCCGATGGTCGAGTTGTGCGTGGGGATCGCCGTGGGGCCGGCCAGGTACAGGTGATCGGAGGCGGCGACCTCGATGCACCTGACCGGGACGCTCTCCGCACTGCGCACGTCGGTGATGAGCCGGGCCACCCGGTCGGAGCCGGGACTCTCGGGGACGACGATGCCGAAGTCGCAGACCAGCATGAGGGTGTCGAGCGACTTGGTGGTGACGATCTGCTCGGTGCCGCCCATCTCGATACGCCACTCGTGCTCGGCGTCGGCGACCAGCTCGGTGCCGTCGTTGAACCGCACTGTGAAGCATGGACGGTCCTGCCACACCTCGGTCACGGCGACGACCTCGGTGGGCTGCCCGTCGGCACCCAGCACCCGGTCCCCCACCGCGACCTCGCCCATGGTGGTCTGCCCGTCGGGCGTGGGCAGGACGGTGTCGAGGGCCAGCGCCTTACCCACGCCGGGGCGGGCGGCGATGATGATCATCTGGCCACCGTGCAGGCCGTTGGTCACGGCGTCCAGGTCGGCGAATCCGGTGGGCACACCCTGGGCGAGCCCGCCCGCGGTGTGGATCGCGTCGATCTCGTCCATCGTGGGCTGCAGCAGCTCCTCGATGATCACGAAGTCCTCGGTGGTGCGCCGCTCGGTGACCTCGAAGATCTCCGCCTGGGCGCGGTCCACCACCTCGGCGACATCCGCGCCCTCGGACCCCGAGTAGCCGAACTGCACGATCCGGGTGCCGGCGTCGACCAGGCGGCGCAGCACCGCCTTCTCCGCGACGATCTGCGCGTAATACCCGGCGTTGGCCGCGGTGGGGACGGTGGAGATGAGCGTGTGCAGGTAGGGGGCACCGCCGGCACGACGGAGATCACCCCGGCGGTCGAGCTCGGCCGCCACGGTGACGGCGTCGGCCGGCTCACCGCGTGCGTACAGGTCGAGGATGACGTCGTAGATCGCCTGGTGCGCGGGCTTGTAGAAGTCGCCCGGCTGGATCTCCTCCACCACGTCCGCGATGGCGTCCTTGCTCAACAGCATCCCGCCGAGCACGGACTGCTCGGCGGTGAGGTCCTGCGGCGGGGTGCGGCCGAACTCTCCGCCGCCACCCTCGTCCGGCGGAGGCGGCATCTCGCCGGGACCGCTGAATCCCCCCTGCGCCATGACCGCTCCTCTCCGCTGTAGAACTCGTACCGCCACCGACCCCGATCGGGCGCCAACCCGAATGGGCACCGGCCCTGAACAGGCGCCGAGCGACCTCTCCACTGTAGGTCACCCCGCCGACACGCCCGGCGCCCCGTCCACCCGGTTATCCACAGGCCTATCCACATTTGCGAGAGAGCACCTGTGGACAACTGTGAATGGATGTGAGTTGCGCAGGGCCGATGGGCGTATCACTGTGGACAACCGGTGGAAACCGCTGGCCACTTTCAGCAAAACCGCAGGTCACCATCATCGTCGCAGGTCGCGGCGCCGGTGGAGAACGGTACTTACCACGTCACAAACAGGGACACAATGGATAACGAAAGATGAACGGCACTGATCCGAGAACCGTCCGGACCCTAGGCATTACAACTAGTTATCCACAGGCCGTCCACAAAAGCGAGGGCCCCGACCGTCACTGTGACGGTCGGGGCCCTTCGCGGTGAATCAGGCGGGGACGACCTCGACCGCGACGCGCGCGGTGGTGTCGTGACCCAGGTCGACGACGACGCTGTGGGCGCCGGTCGACTTGATGTGCTCCTTGGGCATCTCGACGGCACGCTTGTCGAGAGTCGGTCCGCCCGCGGCCTTGATGGCGGAGGCGACATCGCCCGCGGTGACCGAACCGAACAGCTTGCCGGTGTCCGAGGTCTTGACCGCGACCTTGACGTCGGCCAGCGACTCGAGCTTCTGCTTGAGCTCGTTGGCGTGGTCCGAGTCGCGCACCTCACGAGCCTCCTGGGCCCGCTTGATGGAGTCGACCTGACGCTCGGCGCCACGGGTGGCCACGATGGCCAGCCCGCGCGGGAGCAGGAAGTTACGACCGTATCCGCCCTTGACCTCGACGATGTCGCCCGGCGCACCGAGCTTGTCGACGTCGGCGGTGAGGATCAGCTTCATGATCCGTCTACCTTTCTTTCCTCCGACGGACCCGACCGGGGCCGGGATGTCGCGAGGTCATGTCTCATGCTTATGGGGTGGGACGCGGGTGGCGTCCCGGGGAAATCGACTCGCCCTAGAACGGAGGCTCGTCGTCCATGCCACCGAAGCCACCGGAACCGCCGGCCTGCGGGGCGCTGCCCCACGGGTCGTCGTTCTGCTGACCACGGCCCTGGCCGCCGCCGTATCCGCCCTGCGGCTGACCGCCGCCCTGGAATCCGCCGCCGCCCTGCGGCTGGCCGCCACCCTGGAATCCGCCGCCCTGCTGGCCGCCGCCCCCGCCGCCTTCGCGGTTGGTGCGGGTCACCTTGGCGGTGGCGTACTTGAGCGACGGGCCGACCTCGTCGACCTCCACCTCATAGACGGTGCGCTTCTCGCCCTCACGGGTTTCGTACGACCGCTGGCGCAGCCGACCGTTGACGATGACGCGCATGCCCTTCTGGAGCGACTCGGCGACGTTCTCCGCCGCCTGCCGCCAGACGTTGCAGGTGAGGAACAGGCCTTCGCCGTCCTCCCACTGGTTGGTCTGCGAATTGAAGCGACGTGGCGTGGAGGCGATCCGGAAGTTCGCCACCGCGGCACCCGACGGCGTGAACCGCAGCTCGGGGTCCGCGACGATGTTCCCGACCACTGTGATAGGGGTGTCGCCCTGTGCCATGCGCTTGTCCTCCGTGTTGAAGCCGGCGTATTACAGCCTGAGGTGGATGGTGATCGAAGGCCGACCGACCGCGCCCAGATTACCGGTGCGGTCGGACACTCCGGGTCACTTGTCGGCGCGGAGCACCTTGGTGCGGAGAACGTTCTCGTTCAGACCGAGCTGACGATCCAGCTCCTTGACCGCGTCCGGCTCGGACTTGATCTGCGCGACGGCGTAGATGCCCTCGGTCTGCTTGTTGATCTCGTAGGCGAAGCGGCGCTTCCCCCAGACATCGACCTTGTCGACCGATCCGCCCTCTTGCCGGATCACGTTGAGGAACGTGTCCAGCGACGGCGCCACGGTGCGCTCGTCGAGACTCGGATCGAGGATGACCATCACTTCGTATTGACGCATGGGACCTCATCACCTCCTGTGGACTACAGATTCGGCCACGGTGTCTCCGTGGCAGGAGGGTCGTTGCGTCAGCAACCGCTCAAGGCTACCCCGGTGACCTCGGCAGACGAAATCCCCGTCGGCGGTGGCAGCGCCGTCGTGCGGGCGTGCCACCCCCTCACAGGTCGTCGAGTCTGACGTAACCGTCCTCCACCGCCCGCAGCAGCAACCGGACCTTGGTCCGCGCGGGCCGGCCGACGGCGTCGTACTTGGAACGCACCCGCTGGATGTACGTGCTGACGGTGGAGTCGGCCAGGAACAGCCGCTCGGTGACCTCGCGCTTGCTGTCCGAGGCGAGCCAGGCGATGAGGACCTCGACCTCCCGGTCACTGAGGTCCGGACGGGCCGCGGCGGGGCGGAAAGGGATCGTGGCGGTCATGGCGCCCTCTCGTTCGATGAGTTCCGACTCATTCTGGCGACGCCCGGTCACGGCGTGAACTTCCCCCGAAATATCAGTACAAGTCCGTACGGATGCGTCCTACGATCGTATGAAACCCCAGCACATGACCTCCGAATCCCTTCCGTACGCCGGTCGGCCGGCCGTACGATGTTGACCGTGCACACCCCCCGCGAGCCCGTCGAGGGCGCAGTTGGACGATCAGCTCCTTCTCAGATTCAGACTCGTGAGGAGCTCGGCACCGCGCTCACCGCGCTCCGGGTGGCGGCCGGACTCTCGGTCCGCGACGTCGTGCGGCTGGTCCCCTCCCTGACCCTCGGGACCGCCTCCGGCTGGTTCTCGGGCCAGCACGTGCCGACCCGAGCGAGCGAGGCGACACTGGTGGAGCTGCTCCGTCTACTCGGGGTCGGCGGGGACGCGGGCTCCGATACGGACCCGGCCGGCACGGACCCTGCCGGCACGGACCCCGCCCGCGCAGACTCCGCCGCCGCCACCACCATCGACGAGTGGCGTGCAGCCGTCGAGCGGGTCCGGATGCGACCCGGCCCCCGCCGCACCACCCGCCGCGGGCAGAACGGCACCGGCCCCGGGGAGACCGGATCGTCGGCGGACCCCGCTGCTCCGACCGGGTCCGACCCGACCGACGCCCGACCGACGCCCCGCTCGGCCGTGCCCCAGCCCGACGACACCGGCAGCCCGTATGTCGGTCTGCGCTCCTACCTCAGTGACGACGCCGCCCTCTTCCACGGTCGCGCGGCCGAGATCGACCAGGTCCTGGCCCGCGTGACCGCCTCACGGACGCGGCCGCTCGTCGTGGTGGGCGCCTCCGGCTCGGGCAAGTCGTCGCTGCTCGCCGCCGGTCTCGCCCCGCGATGGGTCGCCGAGGGCTCGACCGTGGCGATCGTGCGCCCGGCCGGGATCACCGCCGAGGTCGCGAGCAGCACCGGCCACCTCGTCGTCGACCAGCTCGAGGAGCTCTGGGCGGACGAGGTGAGCCCCGCGCGCCGCGCGGAGGTGCTCGACGCGCTGGCCACCCGCGCCGCCGAGGGCCGGCCGACGATCCTCGCCCTGCGCGCGGACTTCTTCCAGCCCGCCCTCGCCGAGCCCGTCCTGCGCGACGCCCTCGACGACCCGGTGGTGATCGGCCCGCCCAGCCGCGAGCAGCTCGCCGAGATCATCGTCGAACCCGCACGCTCCCTCGGCTACACGGTCGAGCCGTCGCTGGTGAACCTGCTGCTCGACGCGGTCGCCCCCGCCGACGGCGGCGCCGACGAGCGCTCCCTCCTGCCGCTGCTGTCCCATGTGCTGCTGGTGTGCTGGGAGCGCAGCCGCCGCCGCCGCATCACCGTGGACGACTACTATTCCTCCGGCGGGGTGGAAGGCGCCGTCCGCGCGTCGGCGGAATCCGTCTACCAGGAACTGGATCCGGCCGGCCGGGCCGCGTGCAGGACCCTGTTCCTCCGGCTGGTCGACGTCCGTTCCGCCCGTCCCGTCCGCCGCCACGCCCCGCTCGCCGAGCTGTCCGAGGACCTCCTCGTCGTCGCCACCCCCTTCGCCCACGCGGGCCTGCTCACCGTCGACGGCGAGGCGGTGACCCCCACCCACGAGGTCCTCTTCTCCTCGTGGCCGCGCCTGGTCGACTGGATCGACGCGGACCGGGAGGGCCTGCGCACCCTGGCGCGCGTGCGCTCCGCCGCCGCTGACTGGGAGGGGTCGGGGCGCGACGAGTCCGCGTTGCCCCCCGCGTCGGCGACCGCGGACTACCTGAGGTGGAGGGACGACGACGACGGCCCCAGCGCCCACCTGGCGGAATCGGAGCGGCAATTCCTCGCCGCCGCCGAATCCCATCATCGATCCGTCGCCCGGAGGGACCGCAGGCGCATCCGTACGCTGACCGTGCTGGCGGCGTCGTTGGCGGTGGTGACCGTACTGGCCCTGGTCGCGAGCGGTGTCGCACTCCGCGCCGGTGCGGACGCCCGCCACACCCGCGACGTGGCCCTGTCCCGCTCCGGCTCGGTCTCCTCCACCACCGCCTTCTCCCGCGACCCCGGCCTGGGCCGCGCGTTGGCCCTGGCCGCCTACCGGATCCACCCCACCACCGAGGCGCGCTCGGCGCTGCTCAACACCAGCCGCGCCGACGTGCCACTGCGGTTCGAGGCCGCCCCCGGCAGTGGACGGGTCATCGCGCTGCCGGACGACGGCGGTGTCGCCGCCGTCAGCTCGGACGGCGTCCTGCGGATCTTCCGCGCGGGCGACCCCGCGGCGGTCGCGACCCTCGCCCTGGGCGTCGGGGAGCGCCACGAGCTGTACGCCGCCGACCTGTCGCCGGGCGGCTCGGTCCTCGGGGTCGCCGGACAGGGCGCGGTGCACCTGGTCGACCTGCGCGATCCCACGGGGCCCACGATCCTGGCCGCCCTCGAAGAGGGCGCCGGGCCGTTCCACTCCGTCGCGTTCTCCCCCGACGGCACCACCCTCGCGGCCGGTACCGGTGACGGCCGTGTCCTGCGGTGGCCGCTGGGTATGCGCGGCGGGGCGCTGGCCGTCACCGACCAGCGCGCGCGGGTCGCCGTCCCCGATCCCGGGGCCGAGGTCGCCAAGCCCGTCGAGGCACTGGAATGGCTGCCCGACTCCCAGACCCTGCTGGCGGCCAACCGCACCGCGGGCGTCAAGACGCTGCTCGACGCCGATGCGTCCGGCCGGGGTCGCCGCGGGCCGGACCTCGACACCGGGCCGGTCGCGATCCCGCTCGCCCTCGCGGTGAGCCCCGACGGGACCCGGATCGCGGCCGGGACCACCGACCGGTCGGTGCAGCGCTGGCAGCTGGACGGCGCCGGTGGTGCTGACGGTGCCGCGGCCCTCAAGGGTGCCCGCCCGCTGCCCGAACTGACCGGATGGAACGCCTACGTCCACGACGTCACCTACGACGACCGGGGGCGGCTCGCCGCCGCCGGGTCGGACGAGCGGGTCCGCGTCTACGACCCCGTCGGGCGGATGCTCACCGAATTGCCGGCCTCGCAGGTCGCGACCGGGGTCCGCTTCACCGACTCCGACCACCTCGTGACGTATTCGGTCGACGGCCTGGTCCGGCTCTGGCCTCTGGGGCGCCTAGGGGCGGCCTCGGAGTCCAACTCGATCTTCCAGACCGCGTCCTCGGCGGATCGGACCACCGGGGTCCTCGGCGTCACCGCCGCGGAACTGCACCACACCGTCGTCGACACCACCGGCCCGGTCCCGCGCGAGACCGGCCGCGTCGTCCCCGACGCCGGGACCCGGTTCTCCGGCTCCCTGGCCATGTCCCCCGACGGCCGCGTCGTCTACGCCGGGCTCGCCGACGGGGGCCTGCAGGTGTTCACCGCGCCGTTCGGGCCCGCCACCCGCCCGGTGGCGGCCCTGCCCGTGACCTCCGGGGTGGTGGTGGCCAGCCCGCTCAGCCCCGACGGGCGCACCCTGGCCGTGTGCAGCGACACCAGCCCCGACCTGGGACTGGTCGACGTCACCGATCCCGCCGAGCCCACGCTCCGGGTCACGGTGCCGCTGCCCGACCCGTGCGTCGTCGCCGAGTTCTCGGCCGATTCCGGGCAACTCGTCGTGCCGACCCTCGGGCCCGAGACGGTCGTCCTCGACACCACCGACCCCGACCGGCCGACCGTCGCCCACCGGCTCACCACCGGGATCGGCGCCTCGCCGTCGGCCGGGTACGCGCACGGCTCGCCACTGCTGGCCACCTCCGGCGGGGACAAGACGATCCGACTGTGGGACATGGCCGACGCGACCGCGCCCCGCGAACTGTCCTCGTTCACCGCGCCGCCCGGGGAGATCTACTGGACCGCGTTCTCCGCGGACGACGACCTGCTCATGCTCACCTCGAGCACCGGCCAGGTCACCGTGGTGGACGTGTCCGACCCTGCCGGGCCGCAACCGTGGGCGGTTCTGGGATCGACCACCGATCCCCTGCTCTACCAGGGCCGCAGCGCCTCGCCCACGGGCGGCCTGCTCGCGGTGGGCGTCGAGGGCGCCATGTGGATGTGGCAGCTCGACCCGGACCGGGTGGTGAGCGAGGCCTGCGCCGGTGGCGTGCAGCTCACCGCCGAGGAGTGGGATCGGCACTTCCCGGACACCGAGCCGTTCGACCTGTGTGGCTGACCGGGTCGCGCAGTGGGAGCGCCGGGCCGCTGACCGGGGGCGGGGGCGGTGCGGGGGCGGTCAGCCGTGTTGGAGGCCGATCGTCAACGCCTGCGTGACCGGGATGACGGTGAGGAACAGGAAGGCCGCCACCGTCCAGCCGATCCACACGGGTTGGCGCCACCCGGCCCGGTAGCCGCCGGCAGCGGTGACCATGCAGATGAAGCCGATCAGGATGTAGACGAACATCCAGATCATGGAGTTGGTGCTCATGGGGCGGCGTCCTCTTTCCGGGGGGCGTCGACGGGGTCGCGCCTCGCGGGCGGGGCGACGACGAGGGGTTCGTCCGGGTCGGCGAGCACCCCGGCCAGCGGGTCCGGGCCCTCGGGCGTGCCCTGGTGCGTCATGCGGACGCGGTCCAGGTGGGGGCGGTAGATCTCGAGGATGACCACGGCGCAGATCGCCACGACCAGCAGGTCGCGGACCAGGACGAGTGGGTGGAACACGTCCGCGCCGATCCCCTTGTTGTCCACGCCGTGGAAGTACGACATGTGCGCCACCCAGAGCAGGGCGTCGAACGCCATCCACGGCAGCAGGAGCCGCACGCGGGGGACGGCGAGCACCGCGAGGGGCACCAGCCAGAGCGAGTACTGCGGACTCCACACCTTGTTCGTGAGCAGGAAGAACGCCACGATGAGGAACGCCAACTGCGCGACCCGGGGGGTGACGGGCGCAGTGAGTCCGATGACGAGCACCGCGATGCAGCCGAGCGCGAACAACACCAACGACACCAGGTTGAGGGTCGCGGGGGCCTCCCCCGCCGCGCGGGCCGCGTCGAAGCCCTGCCACCCGGTGAGGGTCTGGATGACCGCGTAGATGCTCTCGGGATTGGCGGGCCTGTCCGAGTTGAGTCGGTAGAACTCCCGCCAGCCCTCGGGGAACGGGATCATGATCGGCAGGTTCACGGCCAGCCAGGCCACCACCGCCGCCGCGGCCGCCTTACCCAGCTCGGCGAAGCGCCGACGGCGCAGGGCCACCACCAGAAGTGCGCCGAACAGGAACAGCGGGTACAGCTTCGCCGCCACGCCCAGGCCCAGCACGACCCCGGCCCAGACCGGGCGCGAACGGGCCCACAGCAACAGCGCGACGGAGGCGAACGCGATCGCCATCAGGTCGTAGTTGGTGAAGGCCTGGAAGATGATGAGCGGGCTGGCCGCCATGAGCAGCGTGTCCCAGGGCCTGCGCCCCGCGGACTGGTAGGTGGCCCATACGGCGATCATCCACGCCATCGCGAGCAGGACGCTGCCCAGGACGAAGTACTTGGCCACCTCGATGAGCCCGCCGGGGAAGACCGCGTGCCAGGCCTGGGCCGCCTGGGCCGTGACGTACTGGAACATCCCGGACAACACCGGGTACTCCATGTAGCGGACCTCGCCGTTGTCGGCGATCCACATGTACTTGTACGGGAAGGCGCCGGTGTCCAACCCCTCGGCCGAGTACAGCGGCAGCGGGTCCGCGTAACACGCCTTGTAGTACTGGCGGCCGTCCCAGTTGAGGCCCGGCTGCGAACCGTCGGTGGGGTGGGTGGTCTCCAGGCAGGCGGACTTGGAGAAGAACCCGAACGCCAGGAAGATCACGGCGAACAGCATGATCACGCGCAGCGGCGTCCAGAACCGTTGACGGCCGACCACCGCGTGACGACCGACCGGCCCACCCCACGCCGCGATGGCCTCCGCGCCGACCCCGTCACCGGGGCGGACCCGCTCGTGCGGCTCCAGGGAGCGGAGGTCGTCGTCGAGCGGCAGCGGGGAGATACGGCCGTTGCTCTGCACGGTCACACCCTAGCGGCGGGGGCGGGGGCCGGTCGCCCGGGATCAGGCCCCGTCGTCCCCGCCGCCTGCGCCACCGGTGCCTCCGTCTCCGCCGGTGCCGCCACCGGCATCAGCACCACCGCCGCCGGGGACCGGGGCGGGCTCGGGCGCGGGCGCCGGGGCGGGTGCGGGTGCCGGCGCACCGGCGCCCGGGATGACGATCTCCGGCAGTCCGGGGACCTGGAGCGTGAGCGGGCCGGGAGCCTGCGGCGCCGGCGCGGGCTGGACCGGGGCCGGGGCCTGACTGGCCTGGGGGACGTAGTCATCGGTGCCGGCACCGGTACCGGTCCCGCCCGTGGTGCCCGAACCGCTCCCGTAGGACTGCCCCTGGGACGCGCCGGCCTGGCCGCCGATGTACCCGGGCTCGGGGAAGCTCTCCCATTCCGTGCCGGACAGGGCGCCGTCCATCGCGGACTTCCAGATGTCGGCGGGCAGCGACGCGCCGTACATGGTGCCGCCCCAGGCGTTGAGCAGCGGCTGGTTGTCGTCGGTCCCCACCCAGACGGCCGTCGCGATCGACGGGGTGTAGCCGACGAACCAGGCGTCCTTGTTGTACCCGGTCTCGCCGAGCTGGGTGGTGCCCGATTTCGAGGCCGAGGGCCGCCCGCCGGCCAGCGAGTGACCGTTCGAATAGGCAGCGATGGGCTGCATCGCGGAGGTGAGGTTGTTGGCGACGTCGGGGTCGACCACCTCCTCGCCCTCGATCGAGGAGTTGTCCAACAGCACCTCGCCGTCGGCGGTCTCGACCCGCTCGATGAAGTGGGTCGGCCGGTGGACGCCCTCTGCGGCGAAGGTCGCCAGGCCGGTCGCCATGTCCCGCACGCGGATCGGGTACTGGCCCAGGATGAGGCCGTCGTAGGGATCCTCGCCCTGCTCGCTCAGCGTCTCCCACGGTAGACCCGGGATCTGCTTGGGGATGCCGGTGCGGTGGGCCATGTCGCGGACGTCGTTGGCCCCGTTGTCCAGCATGCGCTGGAGCCGGATGAACGAGGTGTTGAGCGACAGCAGCAACGCCTGGGAGATGGAGCACGAGCCACAGGACCGGCCGTCGACGTTGGTGACCGTGACGTTGCCGGTGGTCACCGGTGCGGACGAGATCTGGGTCCCCAGGCCGATGCCCTGATCGAGAGCGGCGGCGACGCCGAAGATCTTGAACGTCGAACCGGTCTGCAGGGGGGCGTTGGCGTAGTCCCAGCCCTCGGCCTCCTCGCCGCCGTAGTACCCGATCACGCCGCCCGTCTTGGGATTGATCGAGACGATGGCGGTCCGGTTCTCCGGCCTCTCGCCCTGCATGTTCGACCGGGCGGCGTCGACGACCGCCGACTGGGTCTGGGGGTCGATCGTCGTGGTGATCTTCAGGCCCCGCGTGTTGAGCATCTGCTCGTCGATCCCGGCGGCCGCGAGCTCGCCCAGCACCTGACGGCGGATGGGTCCGTTGCTCGGGTCGCCGACGTTCTGCTCGATCGCCTGCGGGTCCTCGACGACCTGCGGGAACGCGGCGTTGCCGCGCTGCTGGGCGTCGATCGCGCCCATCTCC
The DNA here is from genome assembly GCF_024519835.1 of Dietzia sp. Die43. Lineage (NCBI taxonomy): Bacteria > Bacillati > Actinomycetota > Actinomycetes > Mycobacteriales > Dietziaceae > Dietzia > Dietzia sp. Die43. Next base: position 163,318 of record NZ_JALJRF010000005.1, read on the forward strand.
CGCATCCCGTCCATGACGTAGTTCCAGCGGCCCTCCGCCGCGGCCCGGTTGTTGAGCGGGTCGAGCGCGGACGGCGACTGGATGACGCCGGCGAGCAGCGCGCCCTCCTCGATCGTGAGCGCCTCGACCGGCTTGTTGAAGTAGGCGGTGGACGCGGCGGCGATGCCGTAGGCGCCGCGGCCGAAGTAGATGGTGTTGAGGTAGGCCTCGAGGATCTGGTCCTTGGACCACTCGTTCGTCATCTTGGCCGCGATGACGATCTCCTTGGCCTTGCGTTGGTACGTGGGGGCGTCACCGACCATCGTGTTCTTGACGTACTGCTGCGTGATGGTCGAGCCACCGCCCGCACCGGCCTCGCCGGTGATCTGCCCGATCACCGCGCGACCGATGCCGGTGGGGTCGTACCCCTCGTTGGTGTAGAAACTGCGGTCCTCGGCGGCGATCACCGCGTTGCGCACGTGGACGGGGATCGCGTCGAGCTCGATGAGCGTGCGGTTGCCCTCCGGGGGCACGATCCGGCCGATCATCGTGGTGCCGTCGCTGGAGTAGATCTCGGAGATCTGTTCGGTGCGGACGCTGCCGGGGCTGGGGATCTCGGTGCGGTTGTACATCACCCCCGCGATGGCCAGGGGGATCACGAGGACGACGACGGCGAGGAGGATCACCGTCGTCCAGACCGGATGGCGACGGGCCCAGCCGCGCCGGTCCGAGCTGGAGCTCCGGCCCTCGTCGGCGGACCGGTTCGTCCTGCCATTCTGCGACATGTTCTACCCTCCTGCGAGCCGACCCGTCTGGCCCGGGAGTCCCCCGGTTGCGGTGCTCTGGCGACCATTGTGTACGAAATCGCGACCGATTCTGTACTCCGGAACCCGCGTCGGGCACTCCGGGCGGGCGTCAGCTGTGTCGGCGGAGCTCTCGCGCCGCTCGTCGCACGCGCTTTCCGGCACCCGGGGTGAGCCCCACCTCGTAGGAGAGGATCAGGTGGTTCCAGGAGCAGCTGCGGCACACCTCCACCACGTGGACGGTGAACTCGTCGTGGGTCAAGGCGAGGTGCTCTATCTCGTCCCGACCGCGGGCCGACCCGGACGCCGGACCGAGGTCGTCGCCGAACACCCAGGAGACCTCCGTGAGGTTCTCCTTGCGGCACACCGGGCAGACCGTCTCCGTCTCCACGCCGTGGAAACCGGCGGCCCGCAGGAGGTAGACGGCCGCGTCGCACACCTCGCGCAGCGAGAGCGCGCCCTCGCGCAGGCCCCCCAGGACGCCGCGGCGGCGCAGCGCGAAGTCCACCACCCGTCGACGCTGTAGCGCCGCACGGCCGGTGGGGTCCTCGGGCCCCGGCGGGGGGCCGGGTCGCGGGGAGCGGGAGTCGGCCTGGTCCACGGCGTCCAGCCTACGGCCCCCGCAGCGGGCCCGGGCCGGAGCGAGCCGCGGAGCGTGCCGACACCTCGGACCGATGCCACTACTCGGTATATCGACCCGATACATTAGCGGGTGTACAGTCTGAAACCGTCGCATGACACACGGCGCATGACGCGCACAGGCACGATTCGCGGGAAGGGGGAGGTGGAGTGCTCGAACTGGCCATCCTGGGTCTGCTCGACGAACGGCCGATGCACGGCTACGAGCTGCGCAAGCGACTCTCCGAGATGCTCGGGACGGTCCGGACCGTGTCCTTCGGATCCCTCTACCCCACTCTGCGCCGCCTCCAGCAGCAGGGCGACATCGTCGAGGACTCCTCCGCCGCCACCGCCACCAGGCCGCCCGCCACCGCGCGGCGCGGGCGCAAGACCTACCGCATCACCACCCGCGGCAAGGGGACGTTGGCGGCCCTGCTCGACGAGCCGGTGTCGGCGTCGTTCGCCGACGACGGTTTCGGCGTCCACCTCGCGTTCTTCGACCGCACTCCCGGGCCCGCCCGGGTGCGCCTTCTCGAGGGCCGGCGTCGGGTGCTGGAGGAGCGTCGCGAGAGCCAACGCGACGCCGCCACCCGCGCCGGACCCACCGAACTGCGCTACGCCCGGCAACTCACGTTGCTCGGGCTGGAGACCAGCGAGCGCGAGCTGCGCTGGATCAACGAACTCATCCGGACAGAGAACCCATCACAAGGAGATCCCCAATGACCGACAAGAAGGTGCGCGTCGCGATCGTCGGCGTCGGCAACTGCGCGTCCTCGCTCGTGCAGGGCGTCGAGTTCTACGCCGGCGCCGCGATCGACCAGACCGTCCCCGGACTCATGCACGTCAAGTTCGGCGACTACCACGTGGGCGACGTCGAGTTCGTCGCCGCGTTCGACGTGGACGGCAAGAAGGTCGGCATGGACCTCGCCGAGGCGATCAACGCCTCCGAGAACAACACCCTGAAGCTGTGCGACGTGCCGCCGACCGGCGTCACCGTGCAGCGCGGACCCACCCTCGACGGCCTGGGCAAGTACTACCGCGAGACCATCGAGGAGTCCGCCGCCGAGCCCGTCGACATCGTGCAGGCCCTGCGTGACGCCGAGGTCGACGTCGTGGTCAGCTACCTGCCCGTCGGTTCGGAAGAGGCCGACAAGTTCTACGCGCAGTGCTGCATCGACGCGGGCGTCGCGTTCGTCAACGCCCTGCCCGTGTTCATCGCCTCCGACCCGGAGTGGGCCGAGAAGTTCCGCAGCGCCGGCGTCCCGATCGTCGGCGACGACATCAAGAGCCAGGTCGGTGCCACCATCACCCACCGCGTCATGGCCAAGCTCTTCGAGGACCGCGGCGTCGCGCTGGACCGCACGTACCAGCTCAACGTCGGCGGCAACATGGACTTCAAGAACATGCTCGAGCGTGACCGCCTGGAGTCCAAGAAGGTCTCCAAGACCCAGGCCGTGACCTCCAACCTGGAGGGGTCGCTCAAGGACAAGATCCACGACCGCAACGTCCACATCGGCCCCTCCGACTACGTGGAGTGGCTCGACGACCGCAAGTGGGCGTACGTTCGTCTCGAGGGACGCGCGTTCGGCGACGCCCCGATCAACCTCGAGTACAAGCTCGAGGTGTGGGACTCCCCCAACTCGGCGGGCATCATCATCGACGCCGTCCGCGCGGCCAAGATCGCCAAGGACCGCGGCATCGGGGGACCGATCCTGCCCGCCTCGGCGTACCTGATGAAGTCGCCGCCGGAGCAGATGGCGGACGACAAGGCCCGCGCCGAGCTCGAGGCCTTCATCATCGGGGCCTGACCAGCGCAGCAGAAGGATCGTATGAACACAGCGACGAACCACCCGCACACCACCCCGGGGCGTCGTCGTGTCTTGGCCGTCATCGCACTCGCGATGGCGGCCGGTGTCGCACTCTCGGCCTGTTCCGCCGACACCGCCGACGACTCCGCCACCTCGCCGACGACGCGGCCCGACACCTCGTCGTCGTCCTCGACCCCGGCTCCCACCACCACGGCCCCCGACACCGCGGAGCCCGTCTCCGCGCCACCCGCGCCGGCACCGCCCGTCTCCGCCGCCCCCGCGCCCCGACTGCCCGCCAACGTCGTCGGCACCGGTGGGCCCTGCCAGATGCTCGGCGAGGTCGCCCAGGCCGAGGACGGTTCGGCCCTGTTCTGCACCGAGGACCCCGGCGGCGCCGGCCCACTGTGGCTGCCGCAGGGCGGCACGGGTGGGACAGGCGGGGCCGCGGTCGCGGACGCCACCGGACAGGCGCGACCCGGCGGACCGTGCGCCCAGGAGGGCCTCGCGGTCACCTCCGCCGACGGCGCCGTGCTCACCTGCCGTCTCACCGGCGGCGGCGACGTCCCCGGCGGCCTCTACTGGCAGTAAGACCCCCGGGGCGCCGGCCGGGCCCGATGGGACCGCATCCGGTTGCAGGTGGGGCGCTTCGCCGATTGACTGGACAACATCTGTCCCGAAGATCAACCGGAGGCCCCGATGACCCAGACCCGGTTCACCCATATCGAGGTCGACGACGGTGTCTACGCGCCCCAGGACGACTCCTGGCTCATCTGTGAGGCGCTCGACCAGTGCGATCTGGTCGCCGGGCGGCGGGTCCTCGACATCTGTACAGGCAGCGGCATCCTCGCCATCGAGACCGCGCTCAAGGGCGCACGGGAAGTATTCGCCTACGACATCTCCCCCGCCGCCGTCGCGTGCGCGTCCCGCAACGCCGACCGGGCCGGAGTGCAGGTGGACGTCCGGCTCGGCACCCTCGACGACGCCCGCCGGGCCGGCCCCTACGACGTGGTGGTCTCCAACCCGCCGTACGTCCCGTCCGACGCCCCGCTCGAGGGCACCGGACCCAACCGGGCGTGGGACGCCGGCGCCAACGGCCGCGTGGTGCTGGACCAGCTGTGCGACCTCGCCCCGGACCTGGTCTCGCCCGGCGGGAGCATGATGATCGTGCACTCGGAGTTCTCGGACCCCCCGCAGACCATCCGCAAGCTCGAGCAGTCGGGATTCACCGCGCGGGCCGTCGCCACCCGCGTCGTGGACTTCGGTCCCGTCATGACCTCGTACGCCGAGCGACTCGAGGCCGCCGGCCTGCTCGAGCCCGGTCGCCGCGAGGAGGAGCTGGTGGTGATCCGCGTTGACCGCGTCTGACGCCCGGCGGGTGCGGATCGTGCCCGGGGGACCGATGCTCATCGAGGGCCCGGTCGACATGACGACGCCCGACGGGGAGCGCGTGTGCTCGGACCGCTTCATGGTGGCCGTGTGCACGTGTCGGCGCAGCAAGACCTACCCGTTGTGCGACACGAGCCACCGCCGCAAGGTCCGGGCAACCGACCCGGCCCGCGACGACGACTGAGCGCGGCCCCGGGGCGGCGGCGGACCCCTTCCCGCGAATCCGCTACCCGGAATCGGGATCTGCTACCCCGATGCGCATAGCGGATCCCGATTCGGAGTAGCCGATTTTCCGGGGCGGTGGGGCGGGCGGCTCGCCGGGAGAGTGGCCGGGAGAGTGTCAGGACAGGAGCGAGGACTCGCCGCGCTTCCACGCGGCGAGCATCTTCTCCGCGGCCAGGTCGTCGAGATAGTCCAGCGCGCGCATACCGAACACCACGTCGGCGGCCAGTTCCGGCTCGCGGCGCACCAGATCGCCCACGACGTCGTGCCGCATGACCTGCTCGTGGACCGCATCGGCCTCCACGTGCTCGGCGTAGAAGTGGACGCACTCCTCGGGAGCGCCCAGCCGACGCAGTCCGGCCACCAGTCGGGCCGATCCCGGCGACGAGGTGATCTCGATGGCCGCGAAGTGGCCGATCGCCGCGCCCCGCAGTGACCGGTGCAGGCCGAACATCGACATGAGGTTGACCGTTGACAACGTCTCGGCCGAGACCCGGTCGAGGTAACCCAGGTAGGTCGGGTCCAGCTCGGCGGCGCTCATGAGGTCGGCCCACAACTGCTGGTGCACGCGCTCACCCCGCCCACCGCCGAACTCGTCGAACTCCACCGCGACGAACGAGGCCTTGGCCTGACCCTGCAGACGCGGGATGGTGAACGCGTGCGGGTCGCCCTCCTTGAGGTGGTACAGGGACCGGTGGGCGAAGTACTCGCGCAACTGGTCCCACGACCCCTCGTCCTTGAAGTACCAGGACGGGCCGGTGCCGGAGGTCGCCTCGACCGACAGTGCGTCCATCTCTGCCACGGGGTCGTCGCCCGGCTCGACGGCCGACCGCAGGTGCCCGAGGAAGACCCGCTCGAGGTCCCGCCGCAGCCGCAGCACGTCCGGCTCCCACTCCAGCTCCGCGTCGACCCCGTCGAAACCCCGGTAGTGCAGTTCGTACAGCGTGTACAGGGCGAGCTGCAGGTCCCGGCCCAGCGGATCGGTGTCCGCCGGTACCGGCGGCAGGTCCTGCACGGCGCCAGACGACAACGCCGCGACGACCGCCTCGGACAGTGGACCACAGGCGACGGGAAGCGACGGCGCGGTCGTGGCCGAGTCCTGCGCGGTCGTGGCGGAGCCCTGCGCGGGGGCGGCGTCGATCGGTGCAGCTGTCATATCCCTTGTCTACCCCCTCGGCCGGTCGTCCTCCACCTCGCGCGGCCCCCCGTCGCGGGAGCTCTGGCTCCCGTTCCCGCTCTCGCCGCCGTCGTCGTTGTCGTCGCCCTCGTCCCCGCTCTCGCCGTCGTCGTTCTCGTCGTCGTTCTCGTCGTCGTTCTCGTCGTCGTCGTCGTACTCGCGCTCGATCCGCTCCTGTTCCTCCTGCTCGTCGCTGTCGGCATCCCCACTCTCGTAGCTGTCGAACATCTTGCGGCGTTCGTGCCAACGCAGGCTGTAGGTGGCTTCGCGGACGGCGTCCTCGTCGTCGAAGTTCGACCCGAGCGCCCCGGCGAAGGCGCCGAGACAACTGGACAGCCAGGCCAGGTGGACGTAGTCCCAGATTGAGACGGGCCGCTCGAGCTGCGTCTCCAGGTATCCGGCGTCCATCACGGCGATCGCCAGCACGAACATGGCGGCCAGCAGGCCGAGGTACATGATGCCGACGCCGGTACCGACCGTCAGGACGGTGGCCGCGTTGTCCATCCGCCGGTTGCTCGCCGTGAGCCCGTCATCCGGGCGGGTCCACAGGCCGTTGCGGAGGATGAGCCACACCACCAGGGTGAGCACGCCCATCACGCTGATCAGCAGCAGCCGGAGCGGATGCAACGCCACCGCGAGCGAGGCGATACTCCCGTAGAAGATGCCGAACGCGCCCGTCCCCGCCCCGGCGGCCACGACACCGGTCAGCGCCGTCATCATCCGGGTGGGCCGGTTGTTGCGCACCATCCCCGTCAGCAACCGGGCCTTATTGAGGAAGCCTCGGCAGTGCTCGGGGGGCAGGTCGTCCGTCGCGGGCGCGCCCAGTCCACTCTGGTGGGTGCCCGCGCGCACCAGTTTGAGGGCGAGCTTCCGGACCTTCGACCGCACTCTGACGATGCCGAACACCGGAATACACACCAGCGCCGCGGTGGTCGAGCCGCTCACGTCGTAGAGCAGCGGGTCCCCGTCGGAACGGGTGGCGAGGTCCGTCAGATAGAGGACGAAATCCCAGTCATGTTCCTGCAGGAGCCGGGGGGCGTGCTCGGTGAGCCGGATCTCGCCGTCCGGTCCGAGCGGGAGGGTCTCCTGGTCGACCTCCACCCGCCACCGACCCCCGAGTTCGCGCGTCAGGTCGTCGGCGAGGTCGTCCGCGATCGCCTCCGCGACCCGGCGGGGCACTCCGGGGTCGGCCATGAGACCGACCGTCGCCCACGGCTCGTGCTGGTTCGATGTCTGCTCGTCCACCCCTCCATCATGCGTCCGGGAGAGGTTTCGCCAAATCGGTTGCGACGGTCATCGTGCTGGCGTTACATCGGACGGAACCCACGTGGTGCGGACAGGAGAACGGGAGGTGACGATGTCGGAACAGGCGAGGTCGGAACAGGCGAGGTCGGAACACCAGCCCGACCCCGGTCGGCTGCGGGCGTCGCGGCCGGAACTGGCCCGCCGCGGTTCACCGCTGAACTGGCCCGTGTGGCGACAGTTCACCGGCGAGGATCTTCTCGGTCGTGGCTCCGCGACCCGCTCCCGGCGCTCCCTCGAGATCACCCCCCGCACCACCACCGCCGACAAGGTGGTCAAGAGCGTCTGCCCGTTCTGTGCGGTCGGGTGCGCCCAGGACGTCTACGTCTCCGGTGGCAAGGTCACCCAGATCGAGGGCGACGACGACAGCCCCATCTCCCGCGGCCGCCTGTGCCCCAAGGGTTCGGCGAGCAAGCAGCTCGTCACCAACCCGGACCGCATCACCACGGTGCTCCACCGCAAGCCGTACGCGACAGACTGGGAGGAACTCGCCCTCGAAACGGCCCTGGAGATGGTCGCCGACCGCGTGCTGGAGTCGCGGAAGGAGTTCTGGGAGGAGACGGACTCGAACGGAGACACCGTCCGGCGCACCCGGGGTCTCGCCAGCCTGGGCGGGGCGACGCTGGACAACGAGGAAAACTACCTCATGAAGAAGCTCTACACGGCGCTCGGCGCCATCGAGGTGGAGAACCAGGCGCGCATTTGACACTCCTCCACCGTTCCCGGTCTGGGAACCTCATTCGGGCGTGGTGGTGCCACGAACTACCAGCAGGACCTCGCGAACGCCGACTGCATCGTCATCCAGGGTTCCAACATGGCCGAGGCGCACCCGGTGGGGTTCCAGTGGGTCATGGAGGCCAAGCGCCGTGGCGCCACGATCATCCACGTCGACCCCCGGTTCACGCGCACCAGTGCGCTCGCTGACCAGCACGTACCCATCCGTGCGGGGTCGGATATCGCGTTCCTCGGCGGGCTGATCAACCACGTCCTGACCAACGACGCCTGGTTCTCGGAGTACGTGCTGGCCTACACCAACGCGTCGACGATCATCGGCGAGGACTTCGAGGACACCGAGGACCTCGCGGGCCTGTTCTCCGGCTTCGACGCCGACAACCGGACCTACGACCTGGAGTCCTGGCAGTACGCGGGTGCCCAGAACGACATGCCCGACGAGGGCCGCGACGACGACGATGCCGAGGACGAGGCCTCCGAGACCCCCGGCGCCGCCGGCGCCCGCGCGTCCGACACGACCGAGGATCCCCCGCGCGACGAGACCCTGCAGCACCCGCACTGCGTCTTCCAGATCCTCAAACGGCACTTCAGCCGCTACACGCCGGAGATGGTCGAGCGGACCTGCGGCGTCGCCGCCGACGACTTCCTCCGTGTCGCCCGTGCGCTGACCGAGAACTCGGGACGGGAACGCACCACCGCGTTCTGTTACGCCGTCGGCTGGACCCAGCACACCGTGGGAGTGCAGTACATTCGCACGGCCGCGATCCTCCAGTTGCTGCTCGGCAACATCGGCCGCCCCGGTGGCGGCATCATGGCGCTGCGCGGCCACGCCAGCATCCAGGGCTCCACCGACATCCCGACGCTGTACGACCTCATGCCCGGGTACCTACCCACGCCGAACGCCGGCGAGCAGCCGGACCTGGACAGCTACATCGGCACCGACGACGTGGCGCAAGGTTTCTGGGGGCACATGCGCTCGTACACCGTCAGCCTGCTCAAGGCCTGGTGGGGCGACGCCGCCACCGCGGACAACGACTTCGCCTACGACTACCTGCCCAAGCTCACGGGCAAGCACGACTCGACCGTCACGGTGCAGCGGCAGATCAACGAAGGCGGCGGCGGGTACTTCCTCGTCGGCGAGAACCCCGCCGTGGGCACCGCCAACGGGCGGATGCAGCGCGCCGGGCTGGCCAACCTCGACTGGCTGGTCGTCCGCGACCTCGTGATGATCGAGAGCGCCGACTTCTGGCGCAGGGGCCCGGAGATCGAGACCGGCGAGATGCGCCCGGAGGACATCGGCACCGAGGTCTTCTTCTTCCCGGCCGCCAACCACGTGGAGAAGAAGGGCACGTTCACCAACACGCAGCGGTTGCTGCAGTGGCGACACCAGGCCGTCGAGCCACCGGGGGACGCGCGCAGTGAACTGTGGTTCTACTACCACCTCGGGCGTCGCCTGCGGGAGAAGCTGGCCGACTCCACCGACCCCCGAGACCGGCCGCTACTGGATTTGACCTGGGACTACCCGATGGAGCCGGGCTCGGACGACGAACCCGACGCCGAGGCCGTGCTGGCCGAGATCAACGGCCGCGGCGAGGACGGCGAACCCCTGTCGACGTTCACCCAGCTCAAGCCGGACGGCTCGACCTCGTGCGGGTGTTGGATCTACTGCGGCGTCTACGCCGACGGCGTCAACCAGGCCGCGCGGCGCAAGTCCCGCCACGAGCAGGGCCCGGTGGCCCCGGAGTGGGGTTGGGCCTGGCCGGCGAACCGTCGCATCCTCTACAACCGTGCCTCCGCCGACCCGGAGGGGCGGCCCTGGAGCGAACGCAAGGCACTCATCAGCTGGGATCCCGACGCCGCCGACGGCGCGGGCCGGTGGGTGGGCGAGGACGTGCCCGACTTCGAGGCCGACAAGGCGCCCGATTACACCCCGCCCGAGGGGGCGGTGGCGCAGGACGCCATCGGTGGGGCGCAGCCGTTCATCATGCAGGACGACGGCCGCGGGTGGCTCTATGCGCCGCGCGGACTGGCCGACGGTCCGCTGCCGGCGCACTACGAGCCGCCGGAGTCGCCCGTGGCGAACCCGATCTACCCGGGTCACGACGCCAATCCCGCCCGCGCGATACGCCCCGGTCGGTACAACGAGACTCAGCCGGGCCACGGGGAGCCGGGCAGCGAGGTGTTCCCGTTCGTCTTCACCACCTACCGCCTGACCGAACACCACACGGCGGGGGCCATGAGCCGGACGCTGCCGTACCTGTCCGAACTGCAACCGGAGTTCTTCTGCGAGATCAGCCCCGAGCTGGCGCGGGAGCGGGGCCTGGTCAACGGGGGCTGGGCCACGATCGTCACCGCCCGCTCCGCGATCGAGGCGCGGGTCCTGGTGACCAGGCGGATGACGCCGCTGCTCATCGACGGCCGCACCCTGCACCAGATCGGGCTGCCCTATCACTGGGGCGGCAACGGCGTGAGCATCGGCGACCCGGCGAACGACCTGCTCGCCCAGTCCCTCGACCCCAACGTGTCCATCCCCGCGACCAAGGCGACGAGCTGTGACATCGTCGCGGGACGCCGCCCGCGTGGCCCCGCGCTACTCGAGTTCGTCGAGGAGTACCGTCGCCGCGCCGGCGTGCCCACCGAACCGGGAACGGAGAGCTGAATCATGTCCGCCTTCCTGTCCGACCTCGGGCGGTCCTTCTTCGGGGACATCGACCCCGCCGAGGACAACGGCTACGCCGACCCGCCGCCGCGCAAGGGCTTCTTCACCGACACCAGCGTGTGCATCGGCTGCAAGGCCTGCGAGGTGGCGTGCAAGGAGTGGAACCTCATCCCCTCCGACGGCCTCGAGCTCACCGGCATGTCCTACGACAACACCCAGGCGCTGGGCGCATCGACATGGCGGCACGTCGCGTTCATCGAGCAGGAGGTGCCGGCCCGGTCCGGTGCGCACGCCGGCGCGCCGTCAGCACCCGCCGCGCCGGCCCCCGCGGCGCCCGCGCCCGTCGACCTCGGGATACCGGCGTCGACCCTGCCGGGCGACTCCCCCGACGCCGGTGAGCCCACCGACTTCCGCTGGCTCATGGAGTCGGACGTGTGCAAGCACTGCACGCACGCCGCCTGCGTGGACGTCTGCCCGACGGGCGCGCTCATGCACACCGAGTTCGGCACCGTGGTGGTGCAGAGCGACATCTGCAACGGCTGCGGATACTGCGTGAGCGCGTGCCCGTACGGCGTGATCGAGCGCCGCTCGGGCCCCGCGGGCGACCCCGCCGTGGGCATCGCCCAGAAGTGCACGCTCTGCTACGACCGGCTCACCGAGGGCCAGACCCCCGCCTGTGCCAAGGCGTGCCCCACGGAGTCGATCCAGTTCGGCGACCTCGACGAACTCCGCGAGCGCGCTGCCGGCCGCCTGGACCAGCTGGTCGAGGCGGGCGAGCCGAACGCCCAGCTCTACGGGCACGACTCGAACAACGGAGTCGGCGGCACGGGCGCGTTCTTCCTCCTGCTCGACGACCCGGAGGTGTACGGACTGCCGCCGGATCCGGTGGTGACGACCCGGTTCGTGGGGAAGATGTGGCAGCAGGCCGCTCTGGCCGCGGTGACGCTGCTCGGCGGCGCGGTGGCCGCCTTCGCCGCGGGGGGCGGGTCCTGATGAGCGACGGCAACGGGGCCGACCACAACCGAGCCGACCACAACCGAGCCGACGACGACAAGGCGAGCATCCCCGGAGGACTGGGGCAGCAGACCCGGACCCGCCGAAAGGGCAAGGGGGGACGCGAGCAGCTCGTGGTGCCCCCCGCGGAATTCCGCTCCTACTACGGCACACCGATCGTCAAGGCCCCGCCGTGGGAGTACGACATCGCGGCTTATCTCTTCCTCGGCGGTCTGGCCGGTGGCTCCTCACTGCTCGCCGCCGGGGCCGACCTGGCGGGCCTGCCGAGCCAGCGCCGCTCCGCCCGGTTCGTCGCGCTCGGCGGGATCACCGGCAGTCTGTACTACCTGGTCCGCGACCTGGGGCGCCCGGAGCGGTTCCACCACATGCTGCGGGTGCTCAAGCTGACCTCGCCAATGAGCGTGGGCACCTGGCTCCTGTCGGCGTACGGCCCGTTCGTGGGGCTGGCCCTGGGGCAGGAGGTCGTCCCGCTGCTGCCCGCCCGCCTGGCGCGTCGACTGCCCACCGAATTCATCACCCGCGCGTCGCGACCGGCCGGGATCGTCGCCGCCCTCGTGGCGCCGGCGGTCGCGTCGTACACGGCGGTGCTGCTCACTGACACGTCCCTCCCGAGCTGGAGTGCGGCGCGCCGAGAGCTGCCCTTCGTCTTTGTCGGCAGCGCCGCGGCCGCGTCCGGCGGGGTGGGCCTGCTGCTCAACCCGCTCCACGAGACGGGCCCCGCCCGGCGGCTGGCCGTGGGCGGCGCGACGCTCGAGCTCGCCGCCGACCGGATCATGCAGCAGTCGATGGGCATCACCGCCGAACCGCTCCACGAGGGCCGGGCCGGGGCGTACCACCGCGCCGCCCAGATCCTCACCACCGCCGGCGCGGTGGGCGCCGTGCTCGGGCGACGCAACCGCGCGCTGTCCGCGGTCGCCGGCCTCGCGCTGGCGGCGGGGTCGGCGTGCACCCGGTGGGCGGTGTTCCACGCCGGGATGGCCTCCACGCGCGACCCGAAGTACGTGGTCATCCCCCAGCGCGAGCGGCGCGACGCCCGCGGTGGCGGGGAGGCCTACGCGGGCGAGCGGTAACCGGACCTACCCGCGGGCTCGTCCGGCCGGCGGGGTCCGGGGCGGCCCGGCGCGGCAACCGACATGACGGGTCAGACAATGGCGTGGCCGTCGTCGCCCTCGCGGCGGGTGAGCCCGCGTTCGGCGAGCACCTCGAGCAGCGGCATCACCACACGCCTCGAGGTGTCGAGGTGGGTGCGCGCGCCGCTCGGGGTGAACGGCTGCGGTAGTTCACGGAGCCGCCGTACCGCCTCCCCGATCGCGCCCGGACCCAGCCACACGCCGGGTCCGACGCCGGTGAGGAGCCCGGCCCGCTCGCAGGCGGCGAGCTCACGCGGTCCGAGGCCCAGCCCGGCCAACTCCCCGGCGGTCGGGGCGTCGAACGGCCCGACCCGGAACCGCTCGCCCAGGGTGCCCGCTGCCGCGCGGACCGCCGGGGGCAGGCCCGGCCCGTCGCCTTCGACCACCCGGCCTCCCTCCGCCCGCAGCGGGGCCGCGGCCGGGTGATCGAGGACGGCCATGAGCAGGGATGCGTCGGGCAGCCCGAGCGCGCGGCGGGCGGCCTCGGTGGGCAGGCCCGGATCGAGCGGATCGGCGCGGTCGTGCTCGCGCACGGCCTCGACGAGGGTCTCGGCGAGGACGGCGACGCGCCCGGGGTCGATCAGCCACCCGCGGTGGGACTGGTCGCGGACCGGGATGGCGATCCCCCATGCGCGCAGGTCATCGACGTGGGCCACGCCGCGCCGACGCAGCTCCGAGGGCAGGTCGGGGCGCTCCGGTGTCGCCGCCAACTCCTCGGCGCGGTGGCGGGCCGCACCGCGGCGACGCAGCGCCGGCGGGGCGGGATCCAGCACGACGGCGCCCGCCGGGATACGGTCGGCTCCCGGCTCGCGCAGGATGAGCCGGTCCCCCACCCGCAGCGGCAGCGGGTCCGCGAGCGTGAGGCGGGCATGACCCTCGTCGAGGGGCCGCACGTGAGCGGCTGTCGCGGCGGATCCGATGTGCACCATCACCTGCTCCGGCAGCGCGCCCGTCCGCCCGTCGACGCGCACGTCGAGGGTCCCGACCGGGCGCCACCGTTGCGGGGTGACCAGAGTGCTGCCCCGCGGGATCTCGTCCGCGGCGACCCCGCGCAGATTCACGGCGACCCGCGCCACCGCCGCCACCTCGTCGCGCCGGTGCCCGAGCGACTGCAGACCACGGACGGTGACCTGCGGCCCACCCGGCCCCAGCTCCAGCGTGTCCCCCGCCCGCACCGTGCCCGCGGGAAGCGTGCCGGTGACGACGGTGCCGGCTCCGCCGATGCTGAACGACCGGTCCACCCACAGCCGCACGTCGGCGTCGCGATCGGGCTCCGGCAGCAGCGTGCCCAGCCGGGCGAGCTCCCCGCGCAGCGCGTCCATCCCGGCGCCGGTGACGGCCGAGACGCACACCGCCGGTATGTCCGCCAGGGGTGTCCCGGCCATCGCGTCACGGGCCTCCGCCAGCGCGAGGTCCGGGTCCAACAGGTCACTGCGCGTGATGACGAGGACGCCGTGCTCGACGCGCAGCGCGGTGAGCGCGTCGAGGTGTTCGGCGGACTGCGGCATCCACCCGTCGTCGGCGGCCACGACGAACATCACCGCGGGCACCGGCCCGACCCCGGCCAGCATGGTGGGGACGAACCGCCGGTGGCCGGGCACGTCGACCAACGCGACCGTGCGGCCGTCGTCGAGGGTGGTCGAGGCGTACCCCAGACCGATGGTCAGGCCACGGCGGCGTTCCTCGTCCCACCGGTCGGGCTCCTCGCCGGTGAGCGCACGGACGAGCGTCGACTTCCCGTGATCGACGTGGCCGGCGGTGGCGACGACGAACATCAGGCGGGCGCCTCCGCCCGGAGCACGAGTCGCGCCAGCTCGTCGTCGTCCCCCGGCGGCACTGCGCGCAGATCCAGGAGGCACCGGCCGTCGGTCACACGCCCCAGGACGGCGGGGCGTCCGGCGCGCAATGTCTCGGCACAGCGCTCCGGCAGGGACACCGCGGCGCTCGGGAGGTCGACACCGGGCGCGCCCCCACCGCCGACGGCGGCGACGGACCGGACGGCCTCCGCATCAAGCCCCGCCGCGCGCAGTCGTGCGGCGATCCGCTCGGCCCGCGCCCGCAGTTCGGCGGGGTCGGCCTCGAGACCGGCGACGACGGGCGGGCGCGGGCCGCGCAGCGTCGCCTCGAGGGCGGCCAGCGTGAGCTTGTCGACGCGCAACGCGCGGGCGAGCGGATGGCGACGCAGGCGCTGCACGAGCGCGGCGTCGCCGGCCATGATCCCGGCCTGCGGGCCACCGAGGAGCTTGTCGCCGCTGGACGTCACGAGGTCGACGCCCGCCGCCAGCGTCGTGGTCATGTCCGGTTCATCCGGAAGCGCGGGATGGGGCGCGAGCAGCCCCGAGCCGATGTCCACCACCAGCGGCACCCCGAGGTCCCGCAGCTCGGCGGGCGGGACGGACGAGGTGAAGCCGCTCACCACGAAGTTGGAGGGGTGGACCTTGAGGACGAAGGCCGTGGTGTCGTCGATCGCACGCGAGTAGTCCTCGGCGTTGACCCGGTTGGTCGTGCCGACCTCCCGCAACCGGGTCCCCGTGGATTCCAGGAGCTCCGGCAGGCGGAACCCGTCGCCGATCTCCACCATCTCACCGCGCGCGATGACGATCGTCCGCCCCGGCCCGCCCAGCGCGGTCGCGGCGAGGGCCAGGGCGGCCGCGCCGTTGTTCACCACGTGGACGTCGCCTGCCGTGGGCACGGCGGCCCGCAGGGCGTCGAGGGCGCCGCGACCCCGCCTGCCCCGGCGACCCGTCGCCAGGTCCAGCTCCACGTCGTTGGTGCCCGCGGCCTCGGCGAGCGCGCGCACGGCGGCATCCGACAGCGGCGCCCGACCGAGGTTGGTGTGCAGCAGGACGCCACTGGCGTTGAGGACGGGCGTCAGTGTCACAGGCGCGCCGGGCAGCGCGTCGAGCACCGCGTCGACGATCTCGTCGGCCCGGAGCACTCCCGCGCGGGCGCGGTCCTGCGCGCCCCGGATCTCGCCCTTGACCAGCTCGCGGCCCAGCCCGTCGACCGCCCCGGTGAGGCGCGGATCGCGGAGCAGGACGTCGGTGGACGGGATGAGGCGACGCGGATCGGGCGACGACGGCCCCGACCCCTCGTGCGGCTGCTCGGTGATCGTCCGTTCCCCTTTTCGGATCGGTGCCGGTGACGGTGAGGTTGTGGCGGAGGCGGACGGGAATCGAACCCGCCTGACCGAGATACTCGGCCACGTCGGTTTTGAAGACCGCGGGGACCACCAGGTGCCCGGACGCCTCCCTGCCCCACGAGACTAGGCGGTGTTCCCCGGCCGCGCCCACCGATCGGCGCCGCCTCGTTAGGGTCGGACCATGACCACCGAACCCATCTCGCCCGCAGCCCGGCTCACCTCGTACGCGCACGGGGGCGGGTGTGCCTGCAAGATCCCGCCCGGTGCTCTGGAGAACGTCGTTGCCGACCTCATCGGGGCCCCGGTCCGGGAGCCGGCCGCGGAACTCATCGTGGGCCTCGACGACGGCGACGACGCGGCGGCGGTGCGGATCACCGGTGGCCGGGCCGTCATCAGCACCGCCGACTTCTTCACCCCCGTCGTCGACGACCCGTACGACTGGGGGCGCATCGCCGCGGCCAACGCGCTGTCCGACGTCTACGCGATGGGCGGGACGCCGATCATGGCGATCAACCTGCTGTGCTGGCCGATGGACGTCCTGCCGTACGAGATGGCCGGAGAGGTGCTGCGTGGCGCCCAGGAGGTGGCCGGCGCCGCCGGATGCCACGTGGCCGGCGGGCACAGCGTCGACGACCCCGAGCCCAAGTACGGCATGGCCGTCACCGGGCTGGCGGACCCGGACCGGCTGCTGCGCAATGACGCGGGCCGGGCCGGGATGCCGCTGTCGCTCACCAAGCCGCTGGGGATCGGGATGCTCAACTGTCGGCACAAGAACACCGGGGAGGTGAGCCGCGAGGCGATCGAGACGATGACCACCCTCAACGACGTCGCCTCCCGGGACGCCCTGGCCGCCGGGGTCGAGTGCGCCACGGACGTCACCGGGTTCGGCCTGCTCGGCCACCTGTACAAGATGGCCCGGGCCAGCGGCGTCTCGGCCGTGATCGACCCCGCCGCGGTGCCCTACCTCGAGGGCGCCCGTCAGGCGCTCGCCGACGGATACGTCAGCGGCGGGACGCGCCGCAACCTCGACTGGGTACGTCCGCACCTCGCGGCCGACGTGGACGAGGACGAGCTGCTCCTGCTCGCCGACGCCCAGACCTCCGGCGGGCTGCTCGTGGCCGGGGAGATCCCGGGGGGCACCGTGATCGGCGAACTCGTCCCCGCCGGAGACGCGGCGATCACCGTGCGCTGACGGGGCCGAGTTCCCCGCACCTCGCCGAGCAGAGGATTTCGCACACCCACTCTCGGGCGATACCGGCGAAATCCTCTGCTCGGCGGGAGGGTGAGCGCCCAAAGGCGGGAGGGTGAGCGCACGAGGGCGGGAGAGTGAGCGCGCGCGGCCGGGATCCGCCCCGCCAGCTCAGGCGGGGCGGTCGAGGCGGGCGAACGCGTCGAAGATGCGGGCACCGTGGGCCAGCGCCCGCTCGTCCAGCACGAAGCCCGGATGGTGGAGATCCGTCTCCTCGGACTCGCCGTCCCACACCCCCAACCGCAGGTAGACGCCGGGGATCTCCTCGGTGTACCAGGCGAAGTCCTCGCCGCCGCTGGACTGGTCGGCGGTGCCCACCCCGTCGGTTCCGAGCACCGATTGGACGGCCTTCGCCGCGAGGTCGGCGCACTCGTCGTCGTTCACCACGGGCGGCACACCCTGGATGTACTCGACCTCAGTGCGCGCCCCGTACAGGGCACCGATCCGCTCGACCGTCTCGCGGACCAGCGGCTCGACGGTCGCCCACACGTCCCGGTCCGCGCTGCGCAGCGTGCCCCAGATCTCGCCCGAGTCGGGGATGACGTTGGGCGCGGACCCGCCGGCCTTGATCGAGGCCCACGTGAGCACGGTGCCGGACCGCGGGTCGATCCGCCGGTCGATCACGCCCGTGACGCCCGTGACGATCTGGGCGAGGGTGAAGACGGTGTCCTGGGTCTCGTGCGGACGCGCGGTGTGCCCGCCGTCCGAGTGGACGGTGATGCCGATCTTGGCGTTGGACGAGGTGATGGCCCCGCCGGTCACGCCCACCTCGCCGACCGGGCGGTGCGGGTCGCAGTGCAGCGCGAGGATGCGGTCGACGCCCTTGACCACGCCCTCCTCGACGCAGTCCTTGGCACCGCCGGGCATCGTCTCCTCGGCCGGCTGGAAAATCAGGCGCACCGGGCGGGGCGGCGGGTCGGCGACCAGCATCTCGGCGGCGCCCAGCAGCATCGCCGTGTGGCCGTCGTGCCCGCAGGAGTGGCTGACGCCCTCGACCTCGGAGGAGAAGGACTCGCCGGACTCCTCGCTCATGGCCAGCGCGTCGATGTCCGCGCGCAGCGCCACCACGTCGGTCGACGTGGCCCCGTCGGCGGCCGCGACGTCGCACCACAGCCCGGTGCCCACCTCGAACCGCTCGGGCTTGAGCCCCATCGAGCGGAGCTCGCCCTCGATGTACTCGGTCGTCTCCCGCTCCTCGTAGGACAGCTCGGGGTGGGCGTGGATGTGCCGCCGCCACCCGAGGAGCCGGCCTTCGAACCCGGTCGGGTCGGGGGTCTCATTCTTCTTGCGTCCGAACATCGAACACCTCCTGGCAGAACTGGACCACCCGGTCGCCGAGACGCTGCCGGTTGGCCAATTTCACGAATTCATGACCTTCGTCCTCGAACAGCAGGACGTCCACCGGTACGCCGCGCCGGCGCAGGAACTCCACGGCCTGATCGGTCTCGCTGAGCGGCACATTGGTGTCGTGCGCGCCGTGGACGAAGAGCATCGGGACGTCCACGTGGTGGTACCGCCGTAGGGGCGAGGCCTCCCGCAGTAGCTCACGTTCCTGGAGCGGGTTGCCGTACTTGGGGTAGGCGGCCGCGGCGATCCACGGTTCGGTGGTGCGGTAGAAGGTCTGCAGGTCGCTCATCCCGCACGCGGCGATTCCGCCTCGCCACCTGCCGGGGTGGCGGACCAGCGTGGCGTTGACCAGGTAGCCGCCGTAGGACCGGCCCGAGACCACCGCCCGGCCTGGATCGGCGATGCCCTCGTCGATCAGGTGCAGCAACGCGTCCTCGACGTCGTCGATGCCGGAGAAGCGACCGTAGCGGTCGTCGGCGTGACTGAAGAAACGACCCGAGCCGGTCGACCCGCGCACGTTGGGCAGGAAGTAGTTCACGCCGATGTCGAGGTAGCGGCGGGCGATGTCGTTGTACCCGGGGCGCGACTGCCCCTCGGGACCGCCGTGGAGGTGGACCACGGTCGGGCCCGGTTCGTCAGCGATGTCGGGACGGTACAGCCAGCCGCTGAGCTGGAGTCCGTCACGGGCGGTGAACTCGACCAACGTCGGCGCGGGGTCGGGTTGCTCGGGCGGCCGCCCGGTCCACCTGCGGTTGTCCACGTCGTACATCACCACGCGCGGCGGCTGGTCGAGGCTCTCGATGGTGAGCGCGAGCAACCGGCCGTCTGCGGTGAGCGTGGGTGAGGTCGCCACGACCTCGGGCAGCGGTGGCCGAACGATCACGCGGGGGCGCTCCGGCCGTAGGTCGAGGACCTCGATCTCCGACAGACCACCGCGCACGTTCCACAGCAGCACCGCGGTCGAGCGGTCCAGGCTCACCTCGACGCGGTCGAGATCGGCGTCGGTGCGGAACGCCACCGGCCAGGACTCGGTGGAGTCCTCGTCCGCCTCGACCGCGAGCAGGCCCATCCGGTCCGCCGAATGGTCGCTGCGGACGACCATCCGCATGGGACGGTCGTCGTCCCCCGCGTCGAGGATGACCCCGGCGTCCGTGGTGGAGCCGGTGTCGACGGGTAGCAGTGGCCACCACCGGCCGTCGGGGACGATGCGCAGCAACTCGCGGTTACCGCGGGCACCCACCCGGAACAGCGCGGCTCCGTCCCACGCGTGGACCAGTGCACCGCCCATCCGTCGATCGACGACGGTGTGCTCCCCGGTCTCGGGGTCCACGAGGCGGCCCTCGGCCAGGCCCTCGGAGTCGAACGCTGTCACCGCGAGCAGGTCGCCGTCCCAGCCGACGATCTGGACGGTGGCGTCGCCCACGGTGTCGACGGGGTAGACGTCGTGATCGTCGGGGTCGGTGGTGACCAGCCAAATCCGTTCGCGCTCGCCGCCGTCCGGGGCGACCTCGCAGGCGAGCCACCTGCCGTTGGGCGAGTAGGCCACGCGGCGCACGGGGCCGTCGACGGGCAGCACGACGTCGCGCTCCGGCCCGGCCCCGTCCAGCCCACCCGGCCCCAGCGGCCGCTGCACGGCGCGCGGGTAGCCGGTGCGCTCGGTGACCACACACGCCAGCATCGACCCGTCGGGCGACAGGTTGGGGGACGTGGTGTGGCGGATCTGGGTGGGCCCCCCGGCGGCGTCGTCGGGTGGTCCCGCGACGTCGCGGGACTCGGCCTCCTCGGTGACCTCGACGTCGACCTCGGTGGTGTCAGGCACGGTGAATCCAGGTGTCCTTTCCGCCGCCTCCGCTCGAGGCGTTGACGACCATGGTGCCCGCCGGGGCCACGCGCGTCAGTGCGACAGGCGGGGCCGTGGCGGCGATCTCTCCCCCCTCACCGTGCCGCAACATGACGAACGCCCGCATGTCCACGTGGCGACGCTGCAGTTCGCGGCCGTCGAACGTCGGCAGGGTGGACAGCGACTGCACCTCTTGCGCGACGAACCGGTCCCCGTGGCGGCGCAGCTCGTCCCGACGCTCGTCGAGCTCCCGGGGCGAGCATTCCGGGCCCACGGTGATGTCGGACCCGCCGTAGCCGTCGATCGGCTTGACGACCAGCTCGCCGAGCCGGTCGAGGACCTGTCGACGCTGGTCCGGGTCGGCGCACAGGTACGTGTCGACCTGGCCGATGAGAGGCTTCTCGCCCAGGTAGAAGTCGATGATCTTGGGGACCATGGCGTAGATCGCCTTGTCGTCGGCTGCACCGTTGCCGGGCGCGTTGACCACGGCGACGCCGTGCTCCGCCATCGCGTTCAGCAGCCCACTGCGCAGCGCGGTGCCATCTGCGCCTGTAGAGGACAGGAGCATCTCCTCGTCCATACGGACGTAGAGCACGTCGATCTTCTGCCGCTCCCCGCCCTCGATCCGCCACAGGGCGGAGTCCTCGCACACCAGGTCCGAGGGCGTCACCAGGGTGCCACCGACCGCCTCGGTGACGCTGCTGAGGTCGTACGCCTCGAGTTCGTCCTCGGCGACCACCACGCCGATGGCGGGATCGTCGACCCCCTCGGGCGCGGCCGCCCGCAGGGTGTCGGTCAGCATCGCCAGCGCCTCGCGGGGGTCGTGGACCTCCGACCGCGCACCGAACTCGGGGAAACCCTCGGCGATCCGGTCGCGCAGTGCGACCGCCATCGCCATCCCCCCGGGCATCCGCAGGTTGTCCTCGAGCACGATCCACTCGCCCGGCGCCGTGGAGACCAGGTCCACGCCACACACCGGGGCGTGGAGGACGCCCTCGGGCACCGCGCGTCCGGTGGGACGGAACCCCGGTGCGCGCTGGAGCGCCTCGGCGGGGACCACGCCGGCCCGGCTGATCTCGCCCGCCCCGTAGATGTCGCGCAGGAACATCTCCATCGCGCGCGCCCGCTGCTCGATGCCCGCAGAGATCCGCGCCCATTGGTCAGCCGGGACGATCCGCGGGACGGAGTCCAGCGGGAAGACCTGCGGCTCGTCCTTGCCGTACACCTTGAGCGTGATGCCCATGGAGCGCAGTCTGTCGTCCACCTGCTCCTTGCGCTCGCACAGGACCTCGGGGCCCATGTCGGACACGGCCTTGAGCAGGTCCACGTACTCGGGCCGCGGGTTGCCGTCCTCGGAGATGGCCTCGTCGTGCACCTCCTCGGTGACCGCCTCCCCGAGCGGCGAGTAGGAGGCGAGCATGTGTCGCATCCCGCGGTCGTCGGCGGTGTCCCGGGGGCGGATCCGCTCGACGGTCTCGGCCAGCAGGACGGCGATCACGTCGCTGCGGCGTCCCCGTCGGCGGTGCGCCGCGCGTTGGCGGGTGGCCGAGGTCGCGGAACCGCGGACCCCGTCGAGCAGGTTCAGCACCAGGTCGAGTTCGCCTCCGGCCCGGAGGTGGTCGACGTGGTCGTCGACCAGTCCGGTGAGCACCTCGGTGGCGGGGCGGGGGCGCCCGGTCGCCACGTCCACGAGGTCCCCCTCGAGTCCGGAGCGTGCGGCGCGCCAGAACGCCGCGGCCAGCACGGCGTCGGAGGGTCCGTCCCACCCACCGGATCCGGAGTCCTGACCGGCGTCCCGTTCGGCGAGGACGCGGTCGACCGCCGCGCGGAACAGGGCGGCGACGACGACGAGGGTGTCGATGGTGCTGCAGGAGTCGCAGGCCACGAGTTCGATCCCGTCGCCGTCCCGGGAGGGGCGGACGTCGACCGCGATCCCCTCCCGTCCCGCGACGACGCCGGTGGCGACGATCTCGTCCTCGCAGGCCAGCGCCTCGTCGGCGGTGTCGGCGGCGTAGGCGGGCAGGTGTGCGGGCGACCACTGGCTCTCGAAGTAGCGGGTGGAGGCGTACCCGGAGTCGGTGCCGTCTGCCCAGTAGGGGGAACTCGCCGACAGTGCCAGCAGCACCGGCGCGAGGGCGGCGACCCGTCGGGCCGCGTACTGGGCCTCGTCGGCGTCGGCGGTCTCGACCACCACCCGGAAGCCGGCCGAGGCGCGGGTCTGCGACTCGCGGCCCGGCGCGGGGTGGGGGTCCTGCGGCGCTGGGTCGAACTCCACTCCGGGCGAGGCCAGCGACCCTGCCGCGACCACCCCGGTCCGCAGTCCGTTGGCGGCCTCCGCCAGGCGGGTCCGGTTACGGCGGAGGGCGTCCCCGAGCTCGCCGAGCCCGGTGTGGGCGCCCGCGTCCGCGACCACGATCGCGCCGTGTTGCTCCGGCCGGACGTGGCCCTCCTGTCCCCGTTGCCCGGTGTCGCCGAGAGCGGCGAGCACGTCCGTTGCCCGCCGAACCGGTCGCCGGGTCCTCGTGTCGACGAGGTGGAGTTCCTCTTCGACTCTGATCCATCGCTGTGCGTCGGTCATCATTCCCACGCTAAGGGAACGCGGGCGCACCCGCACCCGCAGCAGCTCTCCGCGCCCGGCGCGGGGGTCACCGCATGATCCACGTGTCCTTGCCGCCGCCGCCCCGCGAGGAGTTGACGATCATCGATCCCGCCGGCGCGACCCGGGTGAGCCCGGCCGGGACCGCGTGCGCGGTGGTCCTGCCCCCCTCGCGTCGGACGTGGGCGAACGCGCGGAGGTCCACGTGCCGGCGCTGCATCCGGGTCCCGTCGAAGGTCGGCAACGTGGACAGGGGCACGACCTCCTGGGCGATGAACCCCTCCGGCCGGGTGAGCAGGTCCTCCCGGCGGGCGGCCAGCTCCGCCTCCGAGCACTCCGGCCCGATGGTGATCCCGAGTCCGCCGTACCCGTCGATCGGCTTGACCACCAGCTCGCCGAGGCGGTCCAACACGAGGTCCCGCTGCGTCCGGTCGGCACACAGGTAGGTGGGGACCTGCTCGAGGATCGGGGTCTCCCCCAGGTAGAAGTCGATCATGGCGGGGACGGAGGCGTAGACGGCCTTGTCGTCGGCCACCCCGTTGCCGAGGGCGTTGGCGATGGTCAGGCGTCCGGCCCCGAGCGCGTCGAGCAGCCCGTCGCGCAGCGGGATGCCGTCGTCGCCCGGCGAGCTGAGGAGCATGTCCTCGTCTATCCGGGCGTACATGACGTCCACCCGGTGCAGATCGCGGCCCGCACGATAGTGCAGCACCCCATCCCGGAAGGTGAGCCGGTCGGGCGTGACCAGCGGCAGTCCGGTGCGCTGCGCGATGAGTCGGTGCTCGAACCAGGCCGAGTCGGTCGGCCCGGAGGAGACGACCGCGAGCTGCGGCTCGTCCCCGGCGGCCGGCGGCGCGGCCGCCTCGAGCGTCTCGCGGATCATGCCGAACGCCTCGTCCGGCGCGTGGAGATCGAACCCGCCCGTGAGGTCGCCGAACAGGGAGGTGGTCATCTGTCGCAGGGCGTGGGAGAAGGCGATCCCGGAGGGCACCCGGACGTTGTCCTCCAGCACGAACCACGTGCCGTCGTCCCCGCACACCAGGTCGATCCCGCAGATGTGCGCCCGCGTCCGACCCGGCCGCTGTACGCGTCCCGTGCTGCGGTGACCGGGGCGCGGTCCAGGGACTCGGGCGTCATGTGCCCCGCGCGCACGAACTCGCGCTGGCCGTAGATGTCGTCGAGGAAGGCGTCCAGGGCGCGGGCGCGCTGCTCCGTGCCGGCGGCCAGCACCCGCCACACTTCGGGCGAGATGATGCGGGGTACGAAGTCCATGGGGAACGCCTGGGGCCGCTCCTGTCCGGTGACCCGGAACGTCACCCCGGCCACCGAGGCCTCCTTCTCCGCCGTCACCTGTCGCGACCGGAGCCGCACGGTGCCCGCCCGGTCCAGGGCCGACATCACGGGAGCGTAGGCCTCACGGGGGGCACCCCCCTCCTCGACCGCCTCGTCCCAGCTCGGGTCGGCGTCGAGGCCCTCGATCGGTTCGTAGACGCCGAACAGTCGTGAGTGGGCATCGGGGACCGCCGACCGGGGACCGCTGATCCCGGCGGTCTCCGCCGCGAGCAGGTCGACCACGTCGTGGGGGGTGCCCCCGCCGGCGGAGGGCCTGGCGCTGCCGGAACGCACTGCTGCCGTTGTAGAGCGCGTTGTCGAGCAGGGTGCGCACGGTGTCGAGGTCACCCGACCGGTTCAACTCGCCGGTCAGGGACTCCACCAGATCCGAGACGACGTCGGTGGCGGGCCGGGCCCGGAAGGTGACGGGGTCCACGAGATCACCCTCGAGGCCCGACCGGGCCGCGCGCCACAGGGCCGCCCGCAGCCTCGTCTCGGCGGGGGTCGCCGACCCGGCGCCGTCGGCGACGGCGGTCGCCTCGCGCTCGACGAGGGCCCGGAACAGAGCGGCGGCCAGAACGGTGGCGTCGGCGGAGGGACAGGCGTCACCCACCTGCAGCTCCACGGACCGCCGGTCGGCCCCGGGCTGCACGCCGAAGCCCACCATCGACACATCGACGACCACCCCGCTGGCCACGAGGTCGGCCACCAGCTCGTCGTACTCGGCGGCCGAGCACACGCCCGCCACGGGCGCCGCCGTGGGCCACTGCGAGGCCGCCACCGAGCGGCAACTCGCGTAGCCGGAGTCCGACCCGTCCCTCAGGAACGGCGAACTCGCCGTGAGCGCGAGGAACACCGGCAGGTACGGAGCAATCCGGCAGGACACCGCGACAGCCTCGTCTGCGCCATGGGCCTCCACCCGGATCCGGACGCCACAGTAGATCTGATCCCGGGCCAGGTACTCGTAGTCGGCCAGGAGTCGACGAGTCCTCGGCGTCTCGTCGACGAGGGCGGACCCGGGGGGCACGAGCGGGACGGCCCCGGCGGCGACCACCGCCAGCCCGAGCTCGGCCCCCGCCCCGTTGAGCCCCGCCCGCTCCGCGCGGAGGGCCGACCGCAGCTCCGTCGCGGACCCGGCAGGGGCGGTCGCGGCGCGGATGCCGCAGTTGCGCAGTTCCTCTCCCGAGCCACCTCCACCCCGCCGGGCCAGCAACTCCGCCGCCCGGGGCGTCAACTCCCTGCTCGCGGTGTCGAGGACGTGCAGGTCCTCTTCGACGACCATCGACCTCAACACTGCTTCCATAAAGAAAATGTAGGGCCGGGGGGCGGCGTTCACATCCGGTCGGGTTGGGGGATGGGTCTCATCGGATCCGGGTTCAGCGCGCCTTCCACACCGGGGAACGCTTCTCCGCGAACGCCCTCGGGCCCTCGGCCGCGTCCTCGGAGGTCATGACGGTGATCGTCTCCGTGTCATTGACCTTCCACTGGTCGACCTCCGCCGGACGCCCGCCGTCGGTGATCCCGAGCGCGACCCGCTTGGTCCCCTGGACCGCCAGCGGCGCGTTGGCGGCGATGGTCCCGGCGAGCTCGAGCGCGGTGTCGAGCAGCCGGTCGGCCGGGACGACGTGGTTGATCAGGTGCAGGTCGAGCGCCCGCCCGGCGGTGATCGGCTCGCCGGTGAGCATCATCTCCATGGCCACCCGGTGGGGCAGCTGGGCCGGCAGCCGGAACGCGCCACCGGCGGCGGCGATGAGCCCACGCCGCACCTCCGGCAGACCGAACACCGCGTGGTCGGCGGCCACCACGAGGTCGCAGGCCAGGGCGATCTCGCAGCCCCCACCCAGTGCGGTGCCGTTGACCGCGCCGATCACGGGGACCGAGACGTACTGCTGCATCATCCCCGCGAATCCCCACTGCCGGTTCTCGGCCGGGAAGATGTCCTCACCCCGGGAGATGGCCTTGAGGTCGGCGCCCGCACAGAACGACCGCTCTCCCGCGCCGGTGATCACCACGACCCGGATCCCAGGATCGGTGTCCGCCTCGTGCAGCGCGTTGCCCAGCAGCGTGCTGACCTCGCCGTTGACGGCGTTGCGGGCCTCCGGGCGGTCGAGGGTGACGAGTAGGACGTGGTCCCGGCGCTCGGTACGGACGGCGGGACGGTTCTCGGTTGACGTCATGGGCCCAGTCTCGCCCGGCTGTGGCCGCCCCGCAGCGCCTCCGCGCTATTCGGCCCTCTCCGCAGGAAGGTTCGTGCGGATGTCCGCGCATCGCACCCTCGAGTGGCACGGCCGACGTCGCTGCGCGTAAACGCATCCTTCCCCTCGGCCGGTCCCGGTGCGGGGCAGGCCCAGGCGCCCCGCCGGTCGGGCACCGTGCCCCGCCGGTCGGGCTCCATGTCGCGGGTCGGGGGCGCCACTCGCGGGTCGCCGACGGTCGCCGCGGGGCCACCGCCGAACTGTCGCCGATTCCGACCCGCGCTGCAGCGCCCCGAGGAGACGGGCCGGTCGAGGGTTGTCATAAGCGAAACGAAGGCGAACGAGAGATGTTTCACGTGAACCCTTCTCGGCGGTGGGTGGATGCCCCGCCCCCGGCGAGGTAGTGTGAGCCACTATAGATATATTTGATTTAGATCATCGGTCTCGGCGCTCCGGGTGGGTGCCCTTCTCTCGTGGAATGAGGTGGCGGACGTGGCCCCCACACGACTCGGCCAGCGCCCGCAGCTCTCCGAGGAGGTCGCCGACCACGTGCGGACTCGGATCATGAGCGGCGATGTCCGCCCGGGGTCCTTCATCCGGCTCGACGAGACCGCCTCCGCACTCGGGGTGAGCGTGACCCCGGTCCGGGAGGCACTACTCACCCTGCGCGGCGAGGGCCTCGTCGATCTGGTGCCGCGGCGCGGCTACCTGGTCTCGCCGATGAGCCGCCAGGACATCGAGGACATCTTCTGGCTCCAAGCGGAACTCTCCAAGCGCATCGTCGACCGGGCCATCACCCGCTACGACGCGGAAACTCTCGAGTTCCACGGTCGTCTGATCGACGAATTCGAGAAGGCATCCGCGTCAGATGACACCGACGGCGTGGTGCACGCCCAGTACGCGATCCACCGGTGCCTCAACCGGGCTTCCCGCTCGGACAAGCTGTCCCGGTTCCTGTCCAACGCCGCCCGCTACATGCCCTACCGGCTGTACGCGGACGACCCCGAGTGGCGTGCGGGCGCACTGACGGACAACCGCCGCATGCTCGAGGCGCTGCGTGACGGCGACGTCGAGACGGCCCACGAAGTGGTGGACGCCGAGTTCACCGGTGGCGCGAGTCTGCTCATCGCCCATCTCGAGCGAGCGGGCGTGTGGGACGACGAGCGCGCACCGGAACTCGACCCCGAGCACTGAGTCCCACTTCAGTGATCGGTCCGTCCGCACTCTCCACCTCAGATCGGTTTGAACAGGATGCGGTAGGTGGCCGTCCGAACCGTCCGGGGGAGTTCGTCGGGCCGCGTGCGAACTCCACGGGATTCCGAGTTCATCCCGGAACGGTCGCTGCAGGAAGCCGGTGGTCGCGCACCTGTGGATCCGGCCCGACGATAGAGCTGGTGAGCACTTCCCTGCTCTCCCGGAGTGGTCGGACGGGAGCCGTGACACCAGCTCAGACGCCCACGGTGCCGTGCTCGGAACGCAGTGTGCCCTTGACGACCTTGCCGCTGGCGTTGCGGGGGAGTTCGTCGACGTGGACCAGATGCTTGGGGAGCTTGAAGCCGGCGAGCTTGTCCCGCAGCCACTCGCTGAGCTCCTCGAGGGTGAGATCGGCAACGCCGTCCTCCACGTTCTGGGCGACCACTGCGACGGGGACCTCGCCCCACCTGTCGTCCTTGCGGCCGATCACCGCGACCTCGCGGATTCTCGGGTGCCCGGCGATGATGTTCTCCACCTCGGCGCAGTAGATGTTCTCGCCGCCGGAGATGATCATGTCCTTCTTGCGGTCCACCACGTAGACGAAGCCCTCGTCGTCCATGCGGACCAGGTCGCCGGAATGGAACCACCCGCCCTCGAAGGCCTCCGCCGTCTCCTTGGGCTTGTTCCAGTAGCCGGACATGGTGGTGGGACCGCGGTAGACGATCTCGCCGACCTCACCCGGGCCGACGGGCTCGCCGAAGGCGTCGACGACGCGGGCCTGGAGGGTGGGGATGACCTTGCCGACGGAGCCGATCTTGCGGATCGCGTCATCGCCGTCGAGGGCACAGGTGATGGGGCTCATCTCGGTCTGGCCGAACACCGCGCAGTTCAGGGCGTCCGGGAAGGTCTCGGCCATGGCGCGCAGGATCGTGTCGGTGGACGGGGCCGCGCCCCAGGAGATGGTGCGCAGCACCAGGCTGCGCGGGCGGGCCTGCTGCTCGGCGCAGACGGCCTGCCACTGCACGGGGACGAGGAAGATGCTGGTGATCTGCTCGGCCTCGAGGGTGTCGAGGACCGCAGCGGGGTCGAAGGCCTGCAGCGGGTGGACCACCGTGACGCCGCCGAGCTGGAGGCTCGGCGCGATCGAGCCGAGCGCCGCGATGTGGAACATCGGGGCGGCGCACAGTGCGCGCCCGTCCTCCTCGAACAGTCGGAACACCCGGATGCAGGTCAGGGACTGCGCCGTGAGGTTCTCGTAGGAGAGCATCGCGCCCTTGGGGCGACCCGTGGTGCCCGAGGTGTACATGATGAGCGCGGTGGAGTCCTCGGGGACGTCGACGGGCTCGTGCGGCTGGCCCTCCTCCGCGATCGCGTCCGCGTACGTGGTCTGGTCGGGCGTCCCCGGTTCACCGCCGATGACGATGTGGTGGCCCGGCTCCTCGCCCTGGGCGCGGATCGCGCCGACGAGCGGGGCGAGCATCGCGTCGGTGATGACGACCTTCGGCGTGCAATCGCTGACCAGGTAGGCGAGCTCGCCGGGGGTGAGACGGAAGTTCACCGGGACCGCGATGGCACCCAGCTCGTTGATGCCCAGGACCGCCTCGACGAACTCCGGGTTGTTGAGCGTGATGAGCATGACCCGGTCGCCCCTGCCCACACCGCGGCGGGCCAACGCGTCGGCGAAGCGGTTGCTGCGGTCGTGCAGCTGGGACCACGTGGTGGTCTGGCCGAGGAACCGCAGCGCCTCGGCGTCGGGCTGCATCTCGGCGTGGGTGGCGACCCACGTGTTCCAGTTGTTGCGACGTGCCGCGTGGAGTTCGGCGATGGGATCCGTGGCGGTGGTCATGATCTCGGCCTTTCGTCGGGCGGTGGGTGACGGGAGGGGCAGGTGACAGGAGGGACGGTTCAGGAGAAGTTCGGGCGCCGTTTCTCGAGGATCGAGGACACGCCCTCGGCGAAGTCGGGGGAGATCAGCAGCTCGCACTGGCCCTCGTGTTCCCTGGCCAGGGCCGCGTCCAGCTCGGCGAGCGTGGCCCCGGTGACGGCCCTCTTGGTCAGTTCCAGGGCGCGGCGCGGACCCCGGGCCAGTCGGCGGGCGAGCTTCGCGGCGGCGGGCTCGAGGTCCGCGGTCGGGTGGACCTCCATGGCCAGTCCGACGTCGTGGGCCTCCGCGGCGGAGACGGCGTCGCCACGCAGCAGCATGCGCGAGGCGATCGACCGTCCGACGGCCGCGGGCAGCAGCACGCTGGCGCCGCCGTCGGGCATGAGTCCGATGTTGGTGAACGCGAACAGTAGGTAGGCGTCCTCCGACATGAGGACGAGGTCGGAGGCCAGCGCGAGCGAGACGCCCACCCCGGCCGCCGGGCCGGTGACGGCGGCGATTACCGGGACCGGGACCGTGAGGACCGCGCGGACCAGTGCGGCGGCCCCGGCCATGGTCGCGTCGGGGCTGGGCGCGTCCGCGCCGGCGTCCTTGATCGCCTGCAGGTCAGCTCCGGTCGTGAACGCCCCGCCCTCCCCTGAAAGCACGATGACCCGGGTGCCCGGATCGCTGCCGTGTTCGATGATGAGCTCGGTCAGCGCGGTGACGGTGGGGTGGTCGAGCGCGTTCATCCGGTCGGGCCGGTTGATACTGATCGTGGTCACGCCCAGGTCGTCATGGTCGACCTTGATGGCGTCACGTCCGGTCGCGGTCATCGGACCGTCTCCCCCGCCTCGACCATCCCGGCCAGCCTGCCGGTGATGATCTCCTCAGCCTCGGCCATCATCCGGTCGACGAGCTCCGCCGCGGTGGGTACGTCGTGGATCAGACCCTGACACTGGCCGGCGCTCCAGATGCCCGCGTCCAGGTCGCCGTCCTCGAAGACCTTGCGTCCGCGGGCTCCGGCGACGAGGTGCTGGATGTCGGAGAACTCGGCACCCTCGGCCTCTTTCGACACGACCTCGGCGGAGACGGCGTTGGCGGCCACCCGCGCGGTGTTGTGCAGTGTCCGGAAGATCAGCTTCGTGTCGAGCTCGGTGTTGGCCACGATCTGTTGTTTGACCTGCTCGGCCACCGGCGACTCGGCCGTGCACATGAAGCGGGTGCCCATGTTGGCGCCGTCGGCTCCCAGCGCCAGTGCTGCCACCATGCCGCGGGCGTCGGCGATCCCGCCGGAGGCGAGGATCGGGATGGACAGCCTCGCCGCCGCGGCAGGGATGAGCACCAGGCCGGGGACGTCGTCCTCCCCCGGGTGGCCCGCGCACTCGAAGCCGTCGATCGATACCGCGTCCACACCGAGCTGCTCGGCCTTGATCGCGTGGCGGACCGAGGTGCACTTGTGGATCACCTTGATGCCGGCCTCGTGGAACACCGGTAGGTGGTCCTTGGGATTGGACCCGGCCGTCTCGACGATCTTCACGCCCGACTCGACGATCGCCTGCCGGTACTCGGCGTACGGGGGCGGAGAGATCGCGGGAAGGATCGTGAGGTTGACGCCGAACGGCTGGTCGGTCATCTCCCGGCAGCGCGCGATCTCCTTGACCAGGTCCTCGGGCGTGGGTTGGGTGAGTCCGGTGATGATCCCCAGCGCGCCGGCCTCGGACACAGCGGCAGCGAGTTCGGCGCGGCCGACCCACATCATGCCGCCCTGGACGATGGGATGACGGACGCCGAACTCCTCGGTGAATCGGGTGCGGATCACGGCTGGACCTCCTCGTAGGTGCCACCGGAGGTGGCCTCAGGACTTGGCATGGGCGACTGATCCCTTCTGCAACCGACCGCGATGATGTCGTCCCTCCAGAACGACCATGGATCCGATCACATATATGTGTAAGTGTCGCTACGCGATGCCCACTGTAGCCGGTGTTGTCAAGATCACACCGTGTTCCACCTAACCCGGAAAGCGCACCCATGTGCCCCTCACGCCCTCGTGGGTCACGCACCCTCTCCGGGCATCGGGTTCGGCGTCCCGACGTGCGGAAATCGCGGGGCGCGGCGGCAGTTCCGCCGGGTTAGGCGGCTCCGGTGGAGCCGGCGGCTGGAGCGTGCACGACCGGGCAGGCGACCACCCGGTCGCGCGGCTGGATGGGGCAGGCCCCCAGGTCGGCGGGACGGTAACCCTCCGGGTATCCCGGGTACGTCCGGTTCTCGGTCCCACGGGACCCGAGCTCGCGGCGGCGGACCGGCAGCCACCGCACCACCTTCGACCGCATCCGCAGCGCCGCGTAGGCGGCCTCGCGGAACGCCGGAGGTTGCCACGGGAAGCCGAAGGCGCGGGTCATGTCGTCGTCGATCAGCGCCTGCACGACCTTGCGGACCACCGGCCGGGCCGGCTCCGGGTACCAGGAACACATGAGATCGAGCGTGTACGTCCCGATGAGCTCATTGGTCCGGGCGTAGCGCATGGTGCGCGCCTCGTAGTCGTCCCGCCAGCGCCGGAACTCCCCGATGCCCTGCGGGATCCCCTTGATCTTCATCCGCTCCCCGACTGCGCGGTAGAAGTGGAACGCCGCGAGCCGTTCGTTCGGATGCAGACGCCGCCAGCCGTTCGCATCGATCCACTCGAGCGGTTCGTAGATGAACGTCGACAACACATAGAGCATGTCGTCATTGGTGATCTCGTACATCGCGTGTTGGCGGTTGATCACCCGCAGCGCCTCCTTGCCGCGGGGCGAGTCGTACCCGTGCTCGACCAGCTCCACCATGAGCAGCGCGGTGTCGTCGTACCGCTTCTGCGGGTGATCGCGAAAGTTGCCCGCCTGCTCCAGGACCGCCGACACCGAAGGGATGCAGTAGGTCCGGTACAGCGCCAGCTCGAGCGCCCGCTGGTAGTCCCACGGGAACTCGTACGCGGAGGTGATGCGGTGGATCTCCGCCGCGTCCGCCACCGGATCGAGAGTCGCGATGAGATCACGCCAGTACCAGCGCCCGGGCCTGAACGGGACCCTCGCTGTGAGCGGGTGGTCGACGGCGGCGTCGGCGACGAGGTCGGCCGGGATCGATCCGAACACCCCGGGCACGGCGGGCCGCTCGGAGGCCGCGGCCCTCGTCGTCGTCATCTCCTCGGTTCTCTCGGAGGTGGCGGTCATCTCATCTCACATCCTTCCCTGGACGTTCGCGAGCATCCACTTGACGATCTTGATGTCACGCGGCTTGCGGGTCATGGTCATGAGGTTCAGCGGGGCCGCGAACTTCTGTGCGGTGATGGCCTTGGGGCGGGCGAACTCGCGTAACCCGTCGGCGCCGTGGATACGGCCGAAGCCCGAGTCACCCGAACCGCCGAACGGCAACGCCGGGATGCCGGCGAACGCGAGGAACGAGTTGACCGACACCATGCCCACGTCCAACTTCTGCGCGAGGGCCAGCCCCCGCTTCTTGTTGCCGGTGAAGATCGAACCGCCGAGGCCGTAGCTGCTGGCGTTCGCCTTCTCGATCGCCTCCTCCAGGTCCGCGACAGGGTTGATCACGACGGTGGGGCCGAAGGTCTCCTCGGTGATCGCGGACGAGTTCTCGGGGACGTCGACCAGGACGACCGGCTCGATGATCTTCTCGCTGACGGAGTCCTCGCCGCCGAGTACGGCCCTGCCGCCCTTGGCGATCGCGTCCTTGACGTGCCTGCGGACGATGTCGACCTGCGCCGGCAGCGTCATGGGCCCGTAGCTGGAGGAGATCGAGTTGCCCGGGGTGAGCGCGCGGACCTTGGCCGTGAACTTCTGGACGAACGCGTCGTGGACGTCCGAGTGGACGTAGATCCGCTCCACGCCCGCGCAGGTCTGGCCCGCGTTGCCCATGGCGCCGAAGACCGCCTGGTCGGCGGCGGCGTCGAGATCCGCGTCCGAGTCGACGAGCAGGGCGTCCTTGCCACCGCCCTCGATGACGACCGGCGTGAGCGTCTCCGCGCAGGCGGCCATGACCTTGCGGCCCGTCGCGGCGGAGCCGGTGAACGCGAGTTTGTCGACGCCCGCCCTGCACAACGCCGCGCCCGTCGAGCCGTCGCCGGTGATCGTCTGGATGAGCGGCTGGGAGGCGCCCAGGGAATCCCACACCTCCGCCAGCCACACGCCCACACCCGGCGTGAGCTCGCTGGGCTTGAATACCACCGCGTTGCCCGCGGCCATGGCGTAGGACAGCGTGCCCATCGGGGTGAACGCGGGGTAGTTCCACGGGCCGATCGCGCCGACCACGCCGTAGGGCTGATATTCCACGTAGGCGGCCTGGTTGCTCATGAGCAGCCCGGCCGAGACGGAGCGCCGTCGCAGGACCTTGTCCGCGTTCTTGGCCGCCCACTCCAGATGGCTGACGGTGAGCATGACCTCGAGGGTCGCGTCCTCGTCCGGCTTCCCGGTCTCGGCGGAGATCAGGGACGCCAACTCCTCGGCCCTGGACGAGATCGCCCGCTTGTACTCCAGCAGCCACTCACGGCGACCCCGCGGACCCTGGTTCGCCCACCAGCGGGCCGCGGCACGCGCACGCTCCACGGCGAGGGCGACCTCCTCGGGACCGGCGACGGGGTACTCCGCGAGGACGGTGCCGTCGCGGGGGTCCAGGCTCGCGAACGTGGGGCCGGTCTTGCTGGGCTCGGTGGTCGTCATCTGAGGTCCTCTCGTTTCCGATCACATATATTTGATGTAGCGTGCCGTGATACGGGCCACAGTAGTCCAGTGTGCACCCAACCGACACCCCGTGACAGATACCGGGACAACCACACAGAAAGACGAGGCGAGAAGTGTTCGACATCCTCACCGAAGAGCAGCGTGACTTCGCCAAGTCGATCGATGACTTCTGCGCGCGCGAGGTCGGCGGCGTCGAGAAGCGACGCGAGCTCACCACCGAGGGCGGCACCCACTCGCCGCACATCTACTCCAAGATGGCCGAGCTCGGATGGCTGGGGCTGACCGTCCCCGAGGAGTACGGCGGCTCCGACGCCGGCGCCGTCGAACTGTGCCTCCTGCTCGAGCACTCCCTGCGCGGCCTCGCCCCGATCGGCGGCATCGGCCCCACCCTCATCACGGCCGCCGCGTACCAGAAGTTCGGGACCGAGGAGCAGCGTAAACGCGCGCTCGAGCTGGTCGTGAACGGCGGGACCCTGTCCATCTCGATGTCCGAGCCCGGCGCCGGGTCCGACGTCGCCGCCCTGCGCTGCAAGGCCGATCGCGACGGCGACAACTGGGTGATCAACGGGCAGAAGACCTGGTGTTCCAACGCCCACTTCGCCGACCGCATCCTGCTCGTCGCCCGCACCGACTCGTCGGGCAAGAAGCACGAGGGCATCACGATGTTCGACGTGCCCGCGGACATCGAGGGCCTGCAGATCACCGGGATCGAGACCATGGGCGGCAAGGAGGTCAACGACCTCTACTTCACCGACGTCCGCCTGCCCGCCGACTCCGTGATCGGAGAGGTCGGCGGCGGCTGGGCGCAGCTCATGACCGGGCTCAACACCGAGCGCCTCATCCTCGCCGCCATGCAGCTCGGCGTGGCCCAGCGGGCGTTCGACGACTGCCTGGCCTTCATCAAGGAGCGCGAGCAGTTCGGCCGCCCCGTCGGCTCCTTCCAGGTGCTCCGCCACCGTATGGCCGACCTCGCCACCGAGATCGAGGCCACCCGCCTGCTCGTCTACGCGGTCGCCAGGAAGGTCGACGAGGCCGACCCCACGGCCCTGTTCCCGCGTGAGGCCTCCATGGCCAAGCTCAAGGCGTCCGAGCTGAGCAAGCGGGTCACGCTCGAGTGCATGCAGTCAATGGGCGGATACGGGTACGCCACCGAGTACGGGATGGAACGTCTGGTCCGCCAGGCGGTGGTCTCCACCATCTACGGCGGCACCAACGAGGTCCAGCGGGACATCATCGGCAAGACGCTCGGCCTGTGAGCACCGCCGGTACAGCCGGGGCGGCCGGTACAGCCGGGGCGGCCGGGACCGCCGGGACCGCGGGCGCCGCCGGGGCCGCGGGTGTCGCCGCGCGCGAGCTCGAGCTCATCCTCGCGCTCGACACGGTCCCCTCGGACCGCGTCTCCGCGCTGTGGGACTCCCTCGAGCCCGCGCGGGTCGACGACATCGCGGGCAACCGATGGAGGGGCACCGGCCTGGACACCGGGCACCCCATGTTCGGCATGCTCGGGCAGATGCGCTGGTGGGGCAAGGACTTCACCGAGGCCCGCAAGGTGGACCCGATCCTCGTCACCGACGACTCCGGTGAGGTCGTGCCGGACACCTCGGCGACCGGCGGGGGCGGGGCGTCCCTCTGGGAGGTCTCCTTCCGCGGCCGCCCGACCGCCTCCATGGTGTACGACCGCCTGCCGGTGATCGACCACTTCGCCGTCGTCGGACCCGACACCCTCCTCGCAGTGATGAACGGGCGCGGCACCGTCCACGAGGGCGAGCACTTCTGGTTCGTCCTCGAGCGCGAGCGCTGAGCCACGCGGGCCGGGTGCGCGGGGCGGGTGCCTGGCCGGGTGCGCGGGGCGGCGCCACGCCCCACAATGGGGCGCATGACCCCGAACCCCACGCGCCCGGTCCGCATCGCCGTCCAGCTCCAGCCGCAGCACTCGCCCGACTACGGACTGATCCGGGACGCTGTCCGACGCTCCGAGGACGCGGGCGTGGACGTGGTCTTCAACTGGGACCACTTCTTCCCGCTCTACGGCGATCCCGACGGCGCCCACTTCGAGTGTTGGACGATGCTGGCCGCGTGGGCCGAGCAGACCGAGCGCGTCGAGATCGGCGCCCTGGTCACCTGCAACACTTATCGCAACCCCGACCTGCTCGCCGACATGGCCCGGACCGTCGACCACATCTCCGGTGGCCGCCTCATCCTGGGACTGGGCAGCGGGTGGTTCGAGCGGGACTACACCGAGTACGGCTACGAGTTCGGCACCAAGGGCTCGCGGCTCGACGACCTCGGGCACTCCCTCGAGCGGATCGAGCAGCGCTTCGCCAAGCTCACCCCCGCCCCGACGCGGGACATCCCCGTGCTGCTCGGTGGCGGCGGTGAGAAGAAGACCCTGCGACACGTGGCCCGCCACGCCGACATCTGGCACTCGTTCGTGGACGTGGAGACCTACCGCCACAAGTCGGAGGTTCTCGCCGGGCACTGCGCGGACGTGGGGCGCGATCCGGGCGAGATCGAGCGGTCGACGGAGATCGGCGGGGCCAGCTCGCCCGACGAGGCGAAGCGGCTCGCCGAGGACCTGCACGCCGAGGGCGTCACCCTCTTCACGGTCGGGCTCAACGGCCCCGATTACCCGCTGGACCTCGTCGAGTCACTGGTGGCCTGGCGCGACGGGCGCTGAGCCTGCCCGTCGGCGCCGAGCCTGCCCCTCGGCGCCGGAAATCCGCTACTCGGATTCCGAATCCGCTATCCCGATCGGCGTAGCGAATCCGCATTCCGAGTAGCGGATTTCGGGTGGGGAGGGAACCGAGGCAGGCCAGGGCGGGCGCGTGTCGGCGCGGGCCGCGGCGGGTCAGCCCCGCTTGACCGCCCGGTCGACCCGGCGCCACATCCGGTAGGTGTACCACGACGCCACCAGCATGAGCACCAGCACGAGCGAGGCGAAGATCGACGGTCGCCCGGTGAGGATCAAGCCCACCGCGTTGACCAGCGCCAGCACGGTGAAGAACCCGACGAACCCGCCGATGACCTCCAGCCGCTGCCGGGCACCCAGGGCGTCACCGCCGCTCCGAGCCACCGCCGATCAGCTCTTCAGGCCGCCGGCGGTGAGGCCGGAGATGATCCGCCGCTGGAAGATCAGCACCATGATCACCAGCGGCACGGTGACGAGCGCGCCGGCGGCCATGATCGCCGCGTGCGGCGGCAGATACGGATTGACGCCGGAGAACCGGGCGATCGCCACCGTCACGGGCTCGGTCGCGGTCGTGGACAGCTGCTGCGAGAGCACGAACTCGTTCCACGTGATGATGAACGCCAGGATCGCGGTGGTGAACAGCGCCGGCGCGGCGAGCGGGAGGATGATCTTGATGAACGCCTGGCCGCGGGTCGCACCATCGACGCGGGCGGCCTCCTCCAGCTCCCACGGCAGGTCGTTGAAGAACGACGTGAGCGTGTAGATGGTCAGCGGGAGCGCGAACGAGATGTTGGGGATGATGAGCGCCTGGTAGGTGCCGATCCAGCCGATGTCGGTGAACAGCTGGAACAGCGGCGTGACCAGGGCGACGCCGGGGAACATCGACGCGGCGAGGATGATCCCGGTGACGAGGAACTTGCCCCGGAAGTCGACCCTGGCGAGGGCGTAGGCGGTGAACACGCCGAACGTCAGCGCGAGGGCGGTGGTGATCGAGCTGATGAGCACGGAGTTGATGATCGCGCCCAGGAAGTTATTGCCGCCGTCCGTGGCCAGCGCCTCACGGAAGTTGTCGAGCGTGAGGTGCGAGGGCACCGGGCTGGCGGAGAAGATGAACCGGTTGTCGCGGAACGCGGTCACCAGCATCCAGTAGAACGGTGCGAGTCCCCAGATGAGGATGAGTAGCGCGCCGACGTAGGTGCTGACGGTGGGGCCGAGCGGTTTGCGTGGTGGCTTGATGTCCTCGTCGTCGCGGCGCCGGTCGGGGCCGCGGGTCGACGACGACGCGGAGGTCGTCGGCGTGGTCGGCGACGTGCTCGGTTCAGACGCTCGGTGACTCACCGGATCTCCCCCTTCTTGCCCGTGCGATCCTCCACGACGTTCGCGCCGAGGAATTTCACCATGATGTACGCGACGGCGAAGACCAGCAGGAACACCAGTGTCGATATCGCGGAGGCACTGTTGAAGTTGCCCATTCTCATCTCGTTGACCACCAGCATCGACACGGTCGCGGTGGGCGAGTTGGAGTTGGCCGACACGAGGATGACGGGCAGGTCGTACATGCGCAGCGCGTCGAGGGTGCGGAACAGGATCGCCACCATGAGGGCGGGACGCACCAGCGGGAGGGTGATGCGGACGAATTGCTGCCAGCGGGACGCGCCGTCCACGCGGGCCGCCTCGTAGACGTCACCGGGGATCATCTGCAACCCGGCGAGGATGAGCAGCGCCATGAACGGCGCGGTTTTCCACACGTCGGCGATGATGATGGCCATACGGGCGTAGAACGGGTCGGTGGTCCAGGCGATGTTCGTGCCCAGGATGGTGTTGGCGATCCCGTTGGGGGCGAAGATGAAGGCCCACAGTTTGGCCGTGACGGCGGTGGGGATCGCCCACGGGACGAGCACGGCGGCGCGCAGCAGGGAGCGTCCCCAGATGCTCTTGCCCATGACCACGGCCATGGCGAAACCGAGCACCGTCTCGAGGGAGACGGTGGTGACGGTGAAGAACAGCGTGTTGCCCATGGCGGGCCAGAAGTCCACGGACGAGACGCCCGGCGGACAGGTGACGGTGCCGTCGCCGCCGGGAGCGGGGCAGGCCTGCGTCAGCCAGTAGAGGTAGTGCTGGAAGCCGGCGAACCCGCCCTCCGAGAACATGCCCGTGGCCGGGTCCAGGCCGCGGTCGGCCATGAACGACAGGTACACCGCGCGGATGACCGGGTACCCGATCACCACTGCGAGGATGGCCAGGGCCGGACCCACCATCCACACCGGCCGCCAGTCGAACTTCTTCTCGACCAGTGGCGCCGGGGACTTCTCGCTCGTCGTCATCGCCTCGCTCCTCGCCGGGTTCGCGCCCGCCCCACCACGGAGACCGGTGGGCCCCGGGAACGTTACCCGGGGCCCACCTGCCCTGGTCCGACAGCCGTCTGCCACCGGACCGTGTGCCGATCACCCGGACCGCGGTGATCGTTGACCTCGTTCGATCACCGTGCTCGGTGGATCACTGTGCGTTGTGAATCACTGTGCCTGTTCGATCGCGGCCGACATGTCGTTGAGGGCCTGCTCCACGTCCTTCTCCCCGCGAAGCGCCGCGAAGGTGTTGTCCTGGATCGCCTTGGACACGGACGGGTAGAACGGCGTGACCGGGCGCGGCTCGGCGTTGTCGAGCGCCGCCTTCAGGGCCGGCATGTAGGGGAACTCCTGCTGGAGCGCCTCGTCGTCGTAGATCGAGGACAGCACCGGCGGGAACGACTGCTCGGCGAAGCCCATCTGGACGTCCTCGGAGATGATGAACTCGAGGAAGGCCCGCGCGGTCTCCTTGTTCTCGGAGAACACGTTGATCGCGTTGTTGTAGCCACCGAGCGTGGACTGACCGGCGCCGTCCTCGCCGACGATCGGGGCGACCTGGAAGTCACCCTGGACCTGCGACGTGGGGTCGGACTGGCCCGACTCGTACATGTACGGCCAGTTGTAGGAGTACATGGTCTCGCCGGCGAGGAAGGCCTGCGCGGTCTCCTCCTCCGTGAACGCGTCGGTCTTCTGGGGGATGACGCCGCCCTTGTAGGCGTCGACGAGGGCGGTCAGGCCGGCACGCGCCTCCTCGGTGTCGAGCTCAGGGGTATTGCCGTCCTCACCGACGACCTGTCCGCCCCAGCTGTGGATGAACTGGGTGGCGGCGACGGTCAGACCCTCGTACTGGCTGAGCTGGGTCTGCAGGCAGTCGACGTTCGCACCCTCCGCGGCCTCGCAGGAGGAGACGAGCTCCTCCCAGTTCGCGGGAGCCTCCGGCTGGAGGTCGGTGCGGTAGTACAGGAGCTGGGCGTTGGTGTTCTGCGGCACGCCGTAGAGGGTGCCGTTGTAGGTCGCCGAGTCGACGGCGGCCTCGATCAGGCCGGAGGTGTCGACCTCGGTCTCGTTCTCGATCGGCTGCAGCCACCCGTTGGCCGCGAAGTACGCGGTGTCGGTGACGTCGAGGGCGAACACGTCGTACTCGCCGCTCTCGGTCTGGAGCGACTGCGTCAGGGTGTCGCGCTGCCCGTCCTGCTCGGCGGGCAGCTCGCGGAGGGTGACCTCCTGGTCGGGGTTCTCCGCGTTCCACTGCTCGATGACGGGGCGGAGCTTGTCGGTGTCGTTGCTGCCCATCGCGAAGGTGATGGGGCCGACGCCCGAGGTGCCGGCCTGCGCCTGCTCGTCGGATTCATCGCCACCCGATCCACACGCCGTGGATACCAGGGCGACTACGGAGGCGGCCGCCGCCGCCTTGAGGAACCTGCCGTGAACGGCCATGCGCTCTCTCCTACTGTCGTGTCTCGACTCCCCTCGGCGAGTGCCGACGGGGCAGTGGACCGGTGCCGACTGTGACGCGGGTCTCACTGAGGACCTGCTGAGCGTAACCCACGAGACGGCGGTGGCGCGGGACCACGTGCGGACACGCGACCGACGCGCCGTCGCTCCCGACACCACGGATGGTCACGAGAGCGAGGTCACAGGAGTCACTCTAGCAACACCGCTCGGGGCGGACACCGGCGTGTCCCGCTGTCGGCACGGGCCCCGGCCCCGTGGAGTCAGCGCAGCCTGAGACCGGATTCCACGTCGAAGAACCGCACCTCGTCGTCGAGCGCCTCGAGGTACATGGTGTCGCCCTTGCGGGGGTGGTCACCCGACTCCGCCCGGTACACCACCGGGTGGTTGTCGCGGGTCGAGCAATGCAGGTAGCTGTCCGCCCCGAGCTCCTCCACCAGGTCCACCGTCACCTCCAGCCCGTGGCCTTCCGCGGCCATCCGCAGGTGCTCGGGCCGCACGCCGACGGTGACCCTCGACCCCGAGCCGGCGGGCACGGGTTCACGGAACCCCTCGAGGTCCACCGTCCCGTCGGCGACAGGGGCGTCGAAGAGGTTCATGGACGGTGACCCGATGAAGCCCGCCACGAAGGCGTTGACCGGGTTGTTGTAGAGCTCGCGAGGGGCGTCGACCTGCTGGAGCACCCCGTCCTTGAGCACCGCGACGCGGTCGCCCATTGTCATGGCCTCGACCTGGTCGTGCGTCACGTAGATCATCGTGGTGTGCAGGTCCCGCTGCAGCTTGGCGATCTGTGCGCGCGTGGCCACCCGGAGCTTGGCGTCGAGGTTGGACAGCGGCTCGTCCATGAGGAAGACCTGCGGGTTGCGCACGATCGCCCGCCCCATGGCCACGCGCTGACGCTGGCCACCGGAGAGCTCCTTGGGCTTGCGGTCGAGGTACGGCACCAGGTCGAGCATCTCGGCCGCGCGGTCGACGCGCTCCGTGATCTCCGACTTGGACGCCTTGGCCAGCTTCAGGGCGAAACCCATGTTCTCGCGGACCGTGTAGTGCGGGTACAGCGCGTAGTTCTGGAACACCATCGCGATGTCGCGGTCCTTGGGCTCGGTGCCCGTCACGTCCCTGTCACCGATGAGGATCCGTCCCGCCGCCACGTCCTCCAGACCGGCCAGGGCGCGCAAGGTCGTCGATTTTCCGCAGCCGGAGGGTCCGACCAGGACGAGGAACTCGCCGTCGGCGATCTCCAGGTCCAGGCGGTCGACGCTGCGTCGCGCCGCCCCTGGATAGACGATGGACACGTTCTCGAAGGTC
Source organism: Dietzia sp. Die43 (assembly GCF_024519835.1). NCBI lineage: Bacteria > Bacillati > Actinomycetota > Actinomycetes > Mycobacteriales > Dietziaceae > Dietzia > Dietzia sp. Die43. The sequence goes on from NZ_JALJRF010000005.1 coordinate 205,428, forward strand.
ACCGAGGCCATGAGAATTATTTCCCTTCACCGGCAGGAACGTGCCGGACGATCCGAGATAGAGGGCGAACACGGGTGACTGTAGCGGCCCGGAGCGGAGTTCACCCGCACTGCGCACACAGTTCATCCGGGCGTGGCCCGCCCGCGACCGCCCGGTCGTCCCGCGCGCCTAGCGTGCATGCGTCCACTACGACTGTTGACGCCTCCAGGAGACTCGAATGTCCGTCCGCCGCCTGCTCCCGATCGCCACCGCCCCGACGCCGGGGATCTCCAACCGACAGCACGTGACCTGTGTCTACAAGTGCGGGGACCAGTGCGCCGCGCCGGTGCCCAACACCACCGACAACCCGTACTTCGGGGACATCGCCACCGAGATCAGCCGCCGCGGTGCGCTCAAGGCCGCGGGCGTCGTGGCGCTGGCGGTGGGCGCCACCCAGGTGCTGCCCGCGACCGCCGCGGCGCAGGGCTCGTCCGCCGCCGGCTCGCTCGGCCCCACCGGATCCACCGGCGGCGCGACGATCGACACGGGGTTCGCCCCGGTCGCGCCCAACACCGCCGACGCCGTCACCGTCCCGGCGGGATACTCGAGCGATGTTGTGATCCGGTGGGGCGACCCCGTACTGCCGGGCGCCCCGGAGTTCGACTTCGAGAACCAGACCGCTGCGGCGCAGGCCATGCAGTACGGCTACAACTGCGATCTGGCGGTGATGTTCCCGATGGACGACCGCGACGATCGCTTCCTGCTCACCGTCAACCACGAGTACACGACCGAGCCGTCGATGTTCCGCGGCTACGATTCCTCGGCCCCGACCCGCGAGCAGGTCGAGATCGCCTGGGCGGCCCACGGGCTGACGGTGGTCGAGCTGTCCAGCCGCGCCGGCGACGGCGGGCTCGACCCCGTCATGGGGTCCTACAACCGGCGCATCACCGCGACCACCCCGTTCGAGCTGCGCGGACCCGCCGTCGGCCCCCTGACCCGGACCACGGCCGACCCGACCGGCACCCGCGTGCTCGGCACGCTGAACAACTGCGCCGGCGGGCACACACCGTGGGGCACCGTCCTGTCCGGCGAGGAGAATTTCAACCAGTACTTCGGCACCACCGGGACGGTCACCGACCCGGAGCGACTCGAGGCCCTGCGCCGCTACGGCGTCTCCGTCTCCCGCTCGGGGCGCCGGTGGGAGGAGTTCGACGCCCGCTTCGACCCGGCCGCCGAGCCCAACGAGGTCAACCGCTTCGGCTACGTCGTCGAGGTGGATCCCTGGGATCCGACCTCGACCCCGGTCAAGCACTCCGCGATGGGCCGGTTCAAGCACGAGGGTGCCTCGGTCCACGTCACCGGCGACGGCACCGTCGTCGCCTATTCCGGAGACGACGAGCGCTTCGACTACCTCTACAAGTTCGTCTCCAGCCGCCGGATCACACCCGGTACCGGCTCGGCCGCACGGGCCGAGAACATGAAGATCCTCGACGAGGGCACCCTCTACGTGGCGACGTTCGCCGGCAACTCCCCCGCCGCGCAGATCGACGGCTCCGGGACGCTGCCCGCCGACGGCGCGTTCGACGGCACCGGCACCTGGATCCCGCTGATGACCGTCGCGCCCGGTGGGAACGCCGTCTCACACGTGCCGGGCATGACCCCGGAGCAGGTCGCGGTGTACACCCGCATGGCCGGCGACCGCGTCGGCGCCACCAAGATGGACCGCCCCGAGGACGTCGAGCCCAGCCCGACCACCGGCAAGGTCTACATGGCGCTGACCAACAACACGCGCCGCACGACCGCGAACGTGGACGAGGCCAACCCGCGGCACAACAACAAGCACGGGCAGGTCGTCGAGATCACCGACGACCACGCCGGCACGACCTTCGGGTGGAACCTGCTGCTGGTGTGTGGCGACCCGGCCGAGGCGGACTCCTACTTCGGCGGCTTCGACAAGTCGAAGGTCAGCCCCATCTCCTGCCCGGACAACGTCGCCTTCGACCCGGCCGGGGGACTGTGGGTGTCCACCGACGGGAACGCCCTCGGCTTCAACGACGGCCTCTACTCGGTGGCCACCGAAGGACCGAACCGCGGCGAGACCAAGCTGTTCCTCACGGTCCCGGTCGGCGCCGAGACCTGCGGACCGTTGGTGTTCGACAACCGGGCGATCGTCAACGTCCAGCACCCCGGTGAGACGGACGGCGCGTCGATCGAGAACCCCGCCTCGCACTGGCCCGACGGCGGCACCTCGCAGCCGCGCCCGTCGACCGTGGTCGCGTGGCGCAACGGATTCTCCGGTGGCGCCGGCTCTCTCGGTTCGGGCTCCCTGCCGATGAGCCTGATCGGCTCCTGACGACGGGCGGTCGGGTCGGGTAGGCGGACCGCCGGGCCGGCGGGTCGGGTCGGTGAGGCCCGGCGGCCGGGGCGGGTCGGGTCGGTCAGACCCGACTGCCGGCCCGCGCGTACGCCAGGCCGCGCTCGGCGCAGGCGGCGATCGAGGCGGCGACGCCCTCCGGGTCGTCGGACATCGGCACGTGCCCGTCGGCGCTGACCTCGACCCTCGCCTGCGGGAACAACCGCGTGGCGAGTGAGACCTGCCGCACCGGCAGGACCATGTCGAACCGGCCCCACCGGATGGTGATCGGCAAATCCTCGTCGACGGGGGCGGAGAACACGAACGCCCGCCGGTCGGCCCGGTCGAGCACGGTGTTGGACACGATCGCCTCGCTGTCGATGGCCGCGGCCTCCGCCGGGTACCGCCACGGGCGGGCGCAGAACACCGCCATCATCACCGCGCGTCCGGCGGCCCGCTCGGTCAGGGCCGGGGTGTGGCGGCCGATCCGGCCGGCCGCCCGGCGGAGACTCCGGAAGACGCTCACCGTGTAGCGCCATTCGGCGTGCGAGCGGAAGAACCCCGCGGGCGACAGCGCGGTGACGCTGCTCGCCAGTCCGCGGGCGCCGAGCTCCAGCGCGAGGAAGCCCCCCAGGGAGTTGCCCGCGATGTGGGGGCGCTCCCCGGCCGGGACGACCTCCTCCAGGAGGGTGACGAGCTCGGAGACGAAGTAGTCGAGCACGTCGCCGGTGTCCGGCAGGTCCGCGGACCGCCCATGGCCGGGCAGGTCCACGACCACCACGCGGAAACGGTCCGCGAGCAGCGGCACGACCGGATCCCAGGCGTGCGCCCGGTGGCACACGCCGTGCAGTAGGACGATGGTCGGGCCGGCCCCGGTGATCTGGTGATACAAACCCATGCGATCAGTATCCACCCCGGGACGAGGTGGCGCCCCATGACGGGAGAAGTTCGGCCTAGATTCGGTGCCGCGAGGCTTCCGGGGCGGAAGCCGGTGTCGAGGGAGCAGGGTCATGGAGACGACGACGAGCGATCCGGCGATACGGGAAGGTGAGCCCGGGCGGGGACTCGCCGAGAAGTTCCGACCCATCCTGTTGCGCCTGGACCTGCTTGTCCGCCGGCAGAGCACCCAGTACGCGCTGAGTCGCGCGCAGACCTCGATCCTGCACACCCTGGCCTGCCACGGGAGGCTGCGGATGTCGGACCTCGCCCGACTCGAGAACGTCCGCGTACCGACCACCAGCAATTCGGTGAGCGTCATCGAGGCCATGGGGTACGTCGAGCGCGAACCCGACGCCTCCGACCGACGCGGGGTCTGTGTCCGCCTCACCGACCTCGGTCGGGCCCGCATCGAACAGGTCCTCGCCGATCGTGACCGGGACTTCGCCGAGCGGATGTCCTATCTGAGCCCCGAACACCGCGATCTGCTCTCCTCGGCGGTGCCCGCCCTCACCGCCCTCCTCGACGCCTTCGACGGCGATGTCGACGCCCTTCCCGACTCTCAGCAGTCCGACCCGCAGCACTCCGACGCCCCCCGGTCCGTCTAGCCTCGGGGCATGAGCACGGTTCTCGTCACCGGCGCCTCCCGCGGGATCGGGGCGGCGACCGCCCGCACGCTGTCCGCCCACCACGACCTGGTCCTCGTGGGCAGGGACGTCGATGCGCTGCAGGCCGTGGCCGCTGACTGCCGCTCAGCCCGGGTGGTGGAGGCCGACCTCACCACCGGCGACGGGGTCGCGCGCGCCGCCCGCGACATCAGCACCCTCGACGGCCTCGTCCACTGCGCCGGCGTCGCCGAACTCGGCCGGATCGACGAGTCCGAGGCCGGCCAGTGGCGCCGGGCGTTCGAGGTCAACGTGCTGGCCGTCGTCGAGCTGACCCGGGCACTGCTCCCGGCGCTGCGCGCGGCACGGGGCCACCTCGTCGTCGTCAACTCCGGCGCGGGGACCACCGCCAAACCGGGCTGGGGCTCCTACAGCGCCTCCAAGTTCGCGCTCCGCGCCGTCACCGACACCCTTCGCGGCGAGGAACCCGACCTGCGCGTCACGTCCATCCACCCCGGCCGCGTGGACACCGACATGCAGCGCGCGATCGTCGCCGCCGAGGGCCGCGACTACGACCCGGGTGCCTTCCTCCGCCCGGAATCCGTGGCCACCGCCGTCCGGCAGGCGTTGGGGTCCACTCCGGATGCGCACCCCACCGAGGTCGTCCTGCGGCCGCGCCCGCACTGACTCCCCCGTCCGGCGGCCAGGTACGTCGAACGGCTCCCCCGCCGCCGCGCGTGTCGTAACCTCTGCACCACCATGACCAGCCCGAACCCTCCTCTTCGGATCACCGTGATCGGCGCGGGCGTGATCGGTTGCTACCTGGGCGGCCGGCTCGCCCGCTACGCCGACGTGACCCTGGTCGGGCGCCCCCACGTGCTCGACCCGATCCGGGCGGTGGGACTGACCGTCGAGTCCGCAGACGGCGAGGACGCCCGGCTCCACATCCCCGCCGACGCCCTCACCCTGGCCACCGGGCCCGAGAGCGTCCGCCGCTCGGACGTCGTGCTGGTGTGCACCAAGGCCGGGCAGACCGCCGCCGCCACCGCCGAGTTCGCACCGTTCCTCCGGCCGGACACGCTGGTCGTGGGCCTGCAGAACGGTCTGCACTCGGCGGACCTCATCCGGGAACTGGTCGACAGGACCACGGTGATCCCCGGCGTCATACCGTTCAATGTCGCGCGCATCGGGCCCGCCACCTATCGGCGGACCTCCACCGGGGTGATCCGGCTCGCCGAACACCCCATGGCCGTCCCGCTGATCCGCACCATGGCGGCGGCCGAGCTGCCGGTGCGGCCCACCGACGACATCCAGGCGGTCCTCCACGGCAAGGTCCTGCTCAACCTCAACAACGCCGTCCAGGCGCTGTCCGGGCTCCCGCTGCGCACGGAGCTTCTGGACCGGGACCTGCGGCGCTGTGTCGCCCTGTGTCAGGCGGAGGCCAACCGCGTGTTCACCGCGGCCGGGGTGGTGCCGCGGGTGCCGCTGGCCATCCCCGCCGGCGCCCTCCCGGTGGTGATGCGGCTGCCCAACCCGCTGTTCCGCCGCCTCGCCCGGGCCGCGGTGCGCGTCGACGCGGACGGCACCTCGTCCATGACGGACGACCTCGTGCGCGGCCGGCCCACCGAGGTCGAGTACCTGCAGGGCAAGGTCGTGAAAATGGCCCGCACCCTAGACTTGGAGGCGCCGGCCTGCGCGCGGATGGTGGAGCTGGTGCACGAGGCCGAGGCGGCCGGCGAGGACCGGCGGCAATGGACCGGCAGGGAGCTCCTCACCGAGCTGCAGCGGGCCCGACGCCGGGCCCGCCGCCTGGCCCGGATACAGCAGATGACCGGCCAGCCGACCTGACTCCCGGTCCCCGTAGCCGATGCGGCCCCCGTAGCCGGTTCGGTCCCCGTACCCGGTTCAGTCCTCGTACCCGATCGAGAACGCGGCCTCGAGATCGTGCTTGGACTGGGTGCGGAACGCGATGTGGGTCTCGGTGTCCACCACGCCGGGGACCTTGTTGAGGCGGTCCGAGACGATGTCGGCGATCTCGTCGTTGCGCCGGGCCCGCACCAGCACGATGAGGTCGATGGTGCCGGTGACCGAGTAGACCTCGGAGACTCCGTCGATATCGGCGATGGCCCCGGCGACCTCGGGGATCCGCGCCGTCTCGGCGTGGACGAAGACGATTGCGGTGATCATGACCCCAAGGCTAGTGGAGCGGGCGTACCGTTCGCGCCATGATCCACGGGGACCTCTTCCAGTCGGCGCGCGAGACGGAGACGAACCGCCCGTTCGCCCTCCAGAACTCCAAGATGCTCAAGGTGACGCTCGCCGACCAGCCGATCCTCGCGCGGACCGGATCGATGGTCGCCTACCAGGGGCAGGTCGGGTTCGAGAACGTCGGCAGCGGCGGGATCGGCAGGATGTTCAAGGCGGCGGCGACGGGGGAGGGTGTGCCCCTCATGCGCTGCACCGGGCGGGGTGAGCTGTTCCTCGCCGACCAGGCCTCCGAGGTCCAGGTCCTCTACCTGGAGGACGACATGATCTCGGTCAACGGTGCGAGCGTGCTGGCGTTCTCCGAGGGGATCGCGTGGGACATCCACCGCATCGCCGCCAAGGGCGCCGTGATGACCGGCGGGTTGTTCAACGTCTCCCTGCGGGGGACCGGGTTCGTGGCGGTGACCACCAAGGGACAGCCGGTCGCGCTCGACGTGACCTCCGCGCCGACGTTCGCCGATCCCCAGGCCGTGGTCCTGTGGACCGCCGGGGTGACGATGGACGTCCGAGTGGACACGGGCGGGGTGAAGTCCCTGCTCCGGGGCGGGTCCGGGGAGACGTTCCAGTTGGCGTTCGGCGGCGCGGGACTGGTGGTCGTGCAACCGTCGGAGAACGTGCCCCAGGGGGCCGGGAGCCAGGGCGGCGCGTAGTCCCGCGCGCCCCGGCGACCCCGGCCGGGGCCGGAGCGGGGTTCAGGGGCATCGGGTCAGCGCATATTCTCCGGGGTCCAGTAGGCGCGCATCGAGGTGACCTTGCCCTGCTCGTCGTGGGTCATGAGGTCCCACACGTTGATGGTGGCCTTGGAGTCGGCGTCGAAGTGCGTGGTGATCTCGAAGTTGAACAGCAGGTCGTTTCCGCATACGCGGGCCTCGAGCACCTCGCCCTCGATCTTCATCGCCACGACGCTGGCGTAGAACTCGCGGATGGCGGCCTTGCCCTCGTGGACGGTGCCGTTGCCCACCGGGTCCTCGACGGTGGCGCCCTCGGCGTAGAGGTTCATCACGGCCTCGAGGTCGCCCGCGGTCAGTGCCGCGATGTAGGAGTCGGCGGTGGAACGGATCTGGTCGGGTGAGGCGCTCAAGGCGGTGGCCCTTTCGGTGACGACGACGAGGTGACCCCGAGCCTAGAACGTGTTCTCGTCCCGCGGGGGCGGACCGGGCGGAACAACGGTTTCCTTTATCGCTTGCGTCACTTGCACCGCGTGCCTACACTCCCTTCACCACCTGGAGCAGGTGCGTCGGACAACAGAGCGGGGTACGTCATGTCCACGCAGCAGACCTCACCCACACCCGCCGAGGAGGAGACGTTCAACACCGGCCGGGTGGTGCTCATCTCCCTGGTCGCAGCGTTGGGCGGCTTCCTGTTCGGCTTCGACACCGCGGTGATCAACGGTGCCGTGGACGCCGTGCAGGAGACCTTCGAGATGAACGCCGGGCTGACCGGCTTCGCCGTGTCCTCCGCCCTGCTCGGGTGCATGGTCGGCGCTTACGTCGCCGGTCGTCTGGCCGACCACTGGGGTCGCACCCGCGTGATGATCCTCGCGTCGGTGCTGTTCACCGCGAGCGCCCTGGGGACCGGGTTCGCCTTCGGCCCCGTCGACCTCATCATCTGGCGGCTGGTCGGCGGGCTCGGGGTGGGCGCGGCGTCCGTCATCGCACCGGCCTACATCGCCGAGGTCGCCCCACCGGCGATCCGCGGTCGGCTGGGATCGCTGCAGCAGCTCGCGATCGTCTCCGGCATCTTCGTCGCACTGCTCTCCGACGCCTGGCTGGCCGGCATCGCGGGCGGCGCGATCGAGGAACTGTGGTTCGGCGCCGAGGCGTGGCGGTGGATGTTCTGGGCGGAGGTGATCCCCGCCGTGACCTACGGCGTGCTCGCGCTCACCATCCCGGAATCACCGCGCTACCTGGTGGGCAAGGGCATGGTCGACCGGGCTCGCGAGGTCCTCCGCTCCATTCAGCAGGGCGGTGTCGACTCCCGGATCAGGGAGATCCGCGCGACGGTCCGCGATGACCGCAAGCGCTCGTGGCGCGACCTGGTCAAGCCGGGCGGGGTCAACCTGCTGCCCATCGTGTGGATCGGCATCATCCTGTCGGTCTTCCAGCAGGCCGTGGGCATCAACGTGATCTTCTACTACTCCACCTCGCTGTGGCAGTCGGTCGGCTTCACCGAGGAGGACGCGCTCACCCAGACGGTCATCACGTCCGTGACGAACATCGTGGTGACGATCGTGGCGATCGCACTCATCGACAAGATCGGCCGCCGCAAGCTCCTCATCACCGGGTCGGTGGGCATGACGATCTCGCTGGCCGTGATGGCGCTGATGTTCAGCACCGCGACCATGGGACCGGGCCCGGACGGCGAGCTCGCCCCACAGCTCGCCGACACCCAGGGGCTGATCGCGCTCATCGCCGCGAACGGGTTCGTCGTGTTCTTCGGCATGTCGTGGGGCCCGGCCGTGTGGGTGCTGCTCGGCGAGATGTTCAACAACCGCATCCGCTCCGCGGCCCTCGGCCTGGCGGCGGCCGCGCAGTGGCTGGCGAACTTCGCCGTGTCCACCGCGTTCCCGCCGATGGCCGAGTTCAGCCTGACGTTCACCTACGGCTTCTACGCGGTCTCCGCGCTGCTGTCGCTGTTGTTCGTGGCGAAGTTCATCCCGGAGACCAACGGTCGGTCGCTGGAGGACATGTAGCGGCGCGGCCGACCCCGCCGCCCGGCCCGGCCCGTCGACCGCAGCGACGGCGCTGGGCGGCGACGGCCTGTGAGCGCTCGCCGAGAAGAGGAATTCGCGCACTGCTTCTCGAGAGATACAGGCGAAATCCTCTGCTCGGCGGCGGGCGACGGGCGACGGGCGATGAACCCGGGTCAGGCGGCGTCGTCCGGGGTGGGGGCGGGGAAGAACAGGTCGGTCCGCAGGGTGGCTGGGTCCATGTCGGGGCTCGGCTCGGTCACGTAGACCTCCCAGAACGGGCTGCCCGGCGCGCGCCCCATCGCGCCGATCGCGCCCATGAACTCGCCCCAGGCCTGCCCGAGCCCGTCGTAGGAGCCGAGATGACTGGTCACCGCCACGTCCCCGGCCGGGAGCTCGGACGCGATGACCTGCATCCCGTCGATCTCGGACGGCTCGTCGGGGTGCAGCTCGGCCAGCGGTCGCGCCAGGGGGAACCCGATCTCCAGGTCCGCGGCGGGTTCGGGTTCCTCGGTGGTGCGCGTGTAGAGCGCGAACGCCGGCCCGGCCGGGGTGACGCCGGCGGCGAACAGGGCCGGGAAGGCCTTGCCGAAGGCCGAATCGAAGAACCCGGCGATCGTGGCCATGGGCACGCCGGTGGCGCGGACGACGGCGGTCGGCACGGCCGGTGCGCGCAGCAGCCGCACCCCGTCCACCGGCTGGGGCCCGAGGTCGGGGTACCCGGGTGGCGGGTCGGCCGGCGCGGTGTCGCGTGGGTCGTGGGACGGGGAGGATGACGACGACGACATGGTGTGCCCTCTCGCTGCGGCGGCGGTCTGTCCAGTGTGCGCCGCGGGCGGCCACCAGGGAAGACCCGCCGGGCAGCGGGCACCGCGCACCTGCGGGGCCTGCCACTGCGGCGCGGGTGGGTCGGGGGCCGCGACGGATGCGGCAGTCGCGCGCGACGGGGACAATCGGGGCATGCCGCACTACCGCCTCCACACCCCCGACCAGACGATCGACCTCGGCGACTTCGACACCGCCCAGGAGGCACTCGAGTCCGCCGTCTCCAGCCAGTCCGAGAAGCTCCCCGTCGACGGGTCGCTCGAGCTGCAGATAGGCGACGACTGGCATGCCGTCGACATCGAGGGGGACATGCCGTGACCCCCGGGCGCGGTGCGGACGCGGGCGGCGCACCCGTGGGCTCGGTGACCCAGTGCGCGACCTGCGGGGTCGAGCGCGCGGATCCGATACCGGAGGTGTGCCCGATCTGCGCGGACGAGCGCCAGTACGTGCCGTCCGGTGGGCAGCGGTGGACCGACCCGGAGGAGTCCCGGGCCAGAGGCGCATCGATCGAGTTCGCCGAGCGCGAGACCGACGTCCTCAACCTCGTGCAGATCAACTGCCCCGGCATCGGACAGAAACCGGCGCTCATCCGCACCGCGCACGGCAATGTGCTGGTGGAGGCACCGAACTACATCAGCGACGAGGCGGTCGCCGCGGTGCGCGGGTGGGGTGGACTCGCCGCGATCATCGCCTCGCATCCGCACATGTACGGGGTGCAGTCACTGTGGTCGGCGGCGTTCGACGACTGCCCGGTCTACGTCTCCGCCCCGGACGAGCAGTGGCTGGGACTGCGGTCGGACAACACGGTGGTGTGGGGCGGGGGCCACGCCGCCGACCCGGCGGAAGGCGGCGAGATCGAGATCGTGCCCGGCGTGCGCGCGTCGCAGCCCGGCGGGCATTTCCCGGGCAGCGTGGTGGTGCACTGGACCGCCCCCGACGGTCGCGGCGTGCTGTTCACCGGTGACACGATCGGTTCGGTCGCGGATCCGGGGTGGGTGACCTTCATGCGCTCGTTCCCCAACTGGATGCCGCTGTCCGGCGCCGTCGTCCGCCGGATCGCCGAGCACGTCTCGCGCTACGACTTCGACCGCATCTACAGCAACTTCGGCGGTTGCGTGCCGCAGGACGCCCGCGGTGCCGTCCAGCGTTCGGCGGAGCGCTACGCCGCCTGGGTTAACGGCGAGTTCGACCACCTCACCTGACCGGCGGTCACTCAGGGGGCTTGGCGCGCTCGGTGCGCTCGGCATGATCTTTGACCAGGGCGAGCCTGCGATCCCAGCCCCGGGACACCGCGCCGAGCAGATCGGAGATCTCGCGGATCCGATCGGGCCGGACCGCATGAACCTGCCGTCGCTGCTGTGGGCTCGCGATGACGAGCCCGGAGTCCACCAGTATTCGCAGGTGTTTGGCCACCGCCTGCCTGCTGATCCCGAGGTCGGCGGCCACCGCGCCGGCGTCGTCCGGCTGATCGGCCAACCGGACGAGGATGCGGCGGCGGGTCCGGTCGGCGAGAGCGGCGAAGACGCCGTCCGCCTCGGGCGCGAGCAGGCCCGATCGCCCCTCCCCCTCGGCCGCTCGGGCGTCGGCGGGGGCGTCGCTCACGCCCGATCCTCCGCCCGGCGCCGGGCGAGGTCGAGTTCGGTCTCCCACCCGGCGGAGTTCTCCTCGAACCGCTGGCGGCGCATCACCGCGTCGCTGCTCAGGCCGGCGAATCCGGTCTCCCGCACCGTGAGCACCACGCCGGAACCCTGCGGCTCGACGGTGAACTCGATCGTGTTGGACGGGAACTCGTCGACGCTGCCGACCTGCCCGCCCAGCCAGCGGAACACCGCCCGGCGGGGCGGGTCCAGCTCGACGGTGCGGATGCTGAACTCGCCGTGCACCGGGTCCACCACGCGCGAGACGTCACCCTCGGTGGTGATCTCGTGCTCGGTCCACTCGCCGTCGTTGATGAACCATCCCGGTTCCGAGACGATGCCCCACACGGTCTGCGCCTCGGCGTCGATGCGGATGCTGCGGACGATCTCGTCCGGCACGTCGTCGGTGGTCGTATCAGGTCCGGTTCCGGCCGTTCGGTTCTCGCTCATGGGACTTCCCTCCCTCGCGGTGCGTTCCGCTCGGTGGACGCTGGGTCGCGGGGTGCACCTGTGGCTCCACCATGGCACGGGCGCAGCCGTAGTGCAACCCCTCGGTTGCACTAACCCTCACGCGAGCCCGCGAGCTGCCCGCGGCGGCCTCAGTCCGTCGCCGTCTCCGCCGCGGCGAACTCCCAGAAGCGCTCCGCGATCGCCGGGTCCGACGCCTCGGCGCTGCGTCCGATGAGCGTCGGTATCCCCCGCAGGTGCCGCATCGCGTCCGGCCCGGTGTAGCTGCACGGCGGCAGCGGACGGGTCGCGGCGAACATAGTCGTGAGGGCGGCCTGCGCGGCGGGCTGGGCGAAGAGCGAACACACGCCGGTCACCACCCGATCGATCGCCGCACTACCGGTGGCATCGGAGATCCCTGTGGCCGCCCAGCCGGGGTGGGTGAGCTGCACGCCCACGCCTGCCGCAGCCGCCTCGGCTCTCCCGTCCCGCAGCCGCTGGTCCAGCGCCAGGCCCCACAGCATGTCGCCGAGCTTGGACTGGGCGTAGGCCGCGGCGGGGGTCCACCGTCGACGGCGAAAATGCGGGTCATCGACATCGAAGGATCCACTCTTGTGGGCGTTGGACGCGACGATCACCACCCTCCGACGCACCAACGGCAGCAGCAGGTTCGTCAGCAGGAACGGGCCCAGCACGTTGACGCCGAGGAGCATCTCGAACCCGTCGGCGGTCTCGCACCGGCGTGGGGTGATCGCGCCGGCGTTGTTGACCAGCACGTCGATCTGCTCGACCTCCCCGTCGGCTTTCTCGCCGGCCACCCTGCCGATCTGCCCGCCGGCCCGCCCTTCGGCGTCGCCACCACCGACGCCGGTCAGCTCGCCCGCCGCCCGACGGACGCTCTCGAGCGAGGCGAGGTCGACCTCCACCACCCGGGTTTCACCGGGCAACTGCGCCGCCACCTGCCGCCCGCGCTCGGTGTCACGGACGGCGAGGATCACCCGCGCTCCCGCCCGGGACGCCGCCCTGGCCGTCTCCAACCCGACCCCGCTCGTCGCGCCGGTGATGAGCCAGGTCTGGCCGGCGAGGTCAGGGATGTCAATGTGCGCGTGAGCCACGGAGTCAGGGTACGGATTGATGTACGCGAATGAATGTAGATCGCTCGTTGGTCCTCTGGTCCTGGTGCAAGTGCCGGGGCCTCCGGCGGATGACAAACAGTCGCCATAGGAGAATTCTCCGCCGACGTCCGATATGTCGCAGAACGGCACTAATGTTGTCTCCACTAACCGAGGCCTCAGTCCCCTTCCGCTCAGGAGTCCGCATGCCGTCGTCATCGATATTCACCGAATCGATCCTCAGGAAAGGTTCGTTGGAAGTGACGGTCCGGCACTTTCCTGCCACCAACTACGCTCTGGCGCACAACGCGATCCCGGTGATTCACGAGGTCGAGGCGATCAACCGGAGCTCGAGCGCGCGCACGAGCCGTGTCACCGTCGTCACTACTCTCGTCTCTGCCGGCGGACGCGAGCTAGCCGCCAGCACGACAGTTGACATCCCCGCTATCGAGCCGCGCACCCGGTTCTTTTCTCCGGACCGGGGGTTAGTTCGTCCTCATCTGGCAGAGATCGTCGGTCGGACCGAAAGCTATCCCGCGGACCTGGAATTGCGACTCGAGGGTGACCCGGACGTGGGCGTCGACACCATCAGTGCTGAAGACCTGGCAGAAGAGGCGGACCTCACGGGCCGGGAGGTTGACCTGGCCGAGGCAACCGTTGTGCGCCCGCAGTTCCGGATCCTCGCCGAGAACGAGTGGTTCAACGCCCCCGCGTTCTTCGAATCACTCACGGCGTTTATCCAGCCCAACACACCCGAGGTGCAGAAGATCCTCGCAGGTGCGTCCCTGTTGCTCCAGGAACGGACGGGCGACTCGTCTCTACAGGGATACCAAGCGGGTGCAAAACGTGCCGCAACCATTGCGTTAGCGATCTATGAAGCGCTCAAAGCCGAGGGAATTCGCTACATTAACCCGCCCGCCTCGTTCGAGAACACCGGGCAACGCATCCGGTCGACCTCCGAGGTGTTGACTACCCGCTTCGGCACCTGCATCGATCTGGCCGTGACATACAGCGCTGTCTGCGAGGCGGCCGGCCTGCACCCAGTGGTGGCGATGGTGGAGGGGCACGCCCTAACGGGGATCATGCTGGCCGAGCAGTCCCTGGCCAGCCCCGTTCTCTTGGAAGCGGGAGCAATCCGCAACCTCGTGACCTCGAACGTTCTCTTGCCGCTTGACGCAGTGTTCTACGAAAACGTCGGCTTTGCGGAGGCCAGCGCGCGTGGACGGGAAATACTGTCGAACAGCTCTGTCCGCGGACTCATCGACGTCGCCGCGAGTCGACGTGACGGGATGCGTCCGCTCCCCACAGAGTCGGCCGGGCAGTCCGATGTCCAGTCAGAGCCGGCGGAAACGCCGACGCGCAGCACCGCCGACGACTGGGTGCTGCCCGCCGTCGCGGGTCCTGAGGACGACGACGAGGTGGACCGCGCCATACGCTCGGACGATTCGCCGGCTCGCGTGCGGAACTGGAAGCAATCGCTGCTCGACCTCACCTTGCGGAACCGGCTGCTCAACATCAAGCCCGGGGCGGACGTGCTGGAGCTGATCCTTCCCTCCGAGGGATTGGCGGAGTTGGATGACCTCATTCACGCCGGAACGTCGGTGGAACTTCTCGGCAAAGACGCGGTCACCGACTTGCGTCGCCTCCAGGGGATCTCCGACGTCACGGAACTTCCCCACGAGCAGCTGATGGATGAACTGTCCTCTCGCCGCCGGGTACATGTCGAAGTCACCGAAGGCTCGTACCGCAATCGACTCCGCGGCCTGGCGCGAAGCGTCCGCACGCTGTTCGAAGAGACAGGCAGCGCCAACCTATACCTCACCCTGGGCAGCATGGAGATCACCACCTCCAACGGCAAGCCTGCACAGGCACCGCTTTTCCTCATCCCGGTCAAGATCACCGGAGGATCCGGCCGCTCGCGCTACGCGATCACCGTCGACACCTCGGCCCAGGCCACGCCCAACTACACGCTCGTGGAATGGTTGCGCGCCAAGCACGAGGCCGTGATCCCGGCTCTCAACGAGCCACCACTGGACTCCAGCGGCCTGGACATCCATCGGGCCCTGGCCGAGATCAGCCGGTCTCTGGCCTCGCACTCGCTCCCGTACGAGGTGCGGGAGAGCGCCTTCGTGGGCATCTGCAAATTCTCCACCTACGGGATGTGGCGCGACCTCGATCTGCACTGGAAGTCCTTCAACAGGTCTCCCGTGTTCCGACATCTCGTGGAGAAATCCGGGTCGTCCTTTGGCGATCCGGCCGGTGATACCGATCTTCGCGACATCGAGGTACGCGAAGAGCGGCTGACGTTGCCGATCGCAGCCGACGGCGCTCAAATGAGGGCGGTCGTCGCTGCCGGACAGGGCCGCACGTTCGTACTCGAGGGCCCGCCCGGAACCGGAAAATCTCAGACCATCACCAACCTCATCACGCACAGCCTCCTCGAGGGCAAGACCATCCTGTTCGTAGCCGAGAAGCAGGCCGCCCTCGACGTGGTGAAATCCCGCCTGCAGAAGGTGGGACTTGCCGACTTCACCCTGGACCTCCACGGGGTGGACCAGAAGCCGGCAAGCATTCGTCGACAGCTCAAGGCGTCGATAGACCTGAAAGTGGACTACGACGACCGATCGTGGCGCACTGTCGTGGACCGTTACCGTGCTCGCCTCGCCCCACTTGAGGAGTATCCAGGCAAGATCCACACAGCAAACGCCGCCGGTTACTCACTGTGGAGTGCGGTCACCGCACTGGACGAATGCGGGCCGGGCGCGGTCCTGCCCGTAGATCCGCGGCTCGTCGGAGACGGGCAGATTGACGAACTCCTTCTCGAAGACGCTTTGCGTGACTTCGAGCGTCTGGCACGAAGCGTCACGCCCGGGGCGAACCCGGATTGGGACCTCGTCGGGCCCGGTGCTGCCACCGCTACCGACGAAGAGCTGTCGGCAGTCGTCGCGCGGTTGCGTTCGGCACTAGGGGCTCTACCCGAACCGGTCCGGCACGCCATCGAGGCCGCCTCGGCACGGCAGGGCACGGACGGGGTACACGATTCAGTCGCGTGCCCCACGGACGCCCTTACCCCTCTGGTCGCCCACCTGACCGAGCTGCACGATCACGGCGAGGTCCCCGCACGCGATCTCGACTCGGGTCCGAGTCGAGAGTTGGCGGACAGCTACCGACAACTCGCGGTAGCGGTGCAGTCGTTCACGCAGCGCGTCGCCCCGGTTCGAGCAATCGTTCCCGATCGCGCGTTGATCTCCGGGGACTTCGCTGCAGTCGCCCAACTCGCGGCAGCCATCGACGAGAAGATGTTCGGCAAGAAGAAGCGCCGCGCCGCCTTCGACACCGCCCTGTCCGAACTCGTAGCGGATTCGTCCGTCGTTGCTCCGGAACGGTTCGCCGACCTCGCTGCCGACGTCGCCCGGGCGCGGCAGGAGATGAACGATCTCACTGACCAGCTGAACAGTCTTCTCGTCTCCAGCCCGCACTTCGGCCGCGGTTGCCTGGACGAGACACTCCCCATGGAACTGCACAAAGAGGCGTCCACTCTCGACGCCATCGCGGACTCCATCGAGGCCCAGGCCCGGTTCGCCCGCGACCATGCCCCTCTTCGGGAGATGATCGCCCAGCACGGCGTGGGCTACTCGGACATCGCCGCGATCCGCGAGTTCGACGAAGCCTGGGCGCAGATGCAGACGGTCCTGGACATTTCGCCGAAACGACTGGGGCTCTGGGCCAACGATGCGCCGTGGCTGAGCCGGGTGCGCGAGGCGGCCCCCCGGTGGGCCGACGAGCTCTCCGCCGGCGGCGGCGGGGTGGTGCGGCGGACCGCGGAGATGGTGCGGTCGCTCACCCCGATCATGCAAGCGGGACTGGACAAGGCTGTCGATGTCCTGCTGTCCGGGGGGATTGATCCGGTGGAGACGACCGTGGCACTTCGCCGAGGGCTCGCCGAGGCCTCCGTGTCTGAGCGTTCAGCCGTGTTCGGTCTGACCGGTTTCGATCCGATCATCCGAGACGGCGATGTCGAGGAGTTCGACCGCGCTGCGCTCAGAATCCGGGAAGAAGCCCCCAACGCGTTGGCGGCGCGTCTCCTTGACGCCCGGCCCTTCCGTGCTGACCGACTTTCCGGCGAGGTCGCTGAGCTGAGTCGCCAGCTCAACGCCAAGCGGGGCGGGTTGAGCTTCCGGCGCCTCATGGAGCGGTACGGCGAGGCCATCACTTCTGCCGCTCCGTGCTTGTTCGTCTCCCCGACTTCACTGGCGACGTTCGTCCCCGCCGACGGCCCCTTGTTCGACCTGGTGATCTTCGATGAAGCCTCGCAGGTGACTGTCGACCAGGCCGTCGGAGCATTGGGACGGGCGCGTTCTGCTGTGATCGTCGGGGACAGCCAACAGATGCCGCCCAGTAAGTTCGGCTCCTCCTCCGGAGGGACCGACGACGACTTTGATATCGACTCGGACGCCGAGGTGGTCCCGGCCGACCTGGACAGCATCCTCACCGAATGTGTGGAGTCCGGGTTCCCGCGTCTGTGGCTCTCATGGCACTACCGTTCCCAGGACGAGCGGCTGATCGCGTTCTCCAATGCCCAGTACTACGACGGAGAACTGTCCAGCCTGCCCTCTCCAGGCGGCGAGCCCGATGCAGGGATCGAGCTCCGACGAGTCGACGGGCATTTCTATCGCTCCATCCCCCGCCAATGGCCGGGCGGCGAGGCGCCTGGGTTCCGCCACGGCATCACGCCCCGGATGCGCACCAACCCTGTCGAGGCCGAAGCTATTGTCGACCACATCATCGAGCGGGTGAACGATCCCGTGCTGTCCGGGCAGTCGATCGCCGTGGTGACGTTCAACATCCAACAACGCGATCTCATCATGGACGCGTTGGAAGCAAGCGTCGACCCCCTGGTCAGCGCAAGGCTGAGCGACGACGAGGACCCGCTGGTGGTCAAGAATCTTGAGAACGTCCAGGGAGACGAGCGGGACGTCATCCTGTTCTCCACAGCGTTCTCCGCAAAGTCGCCCGGGGAACGTCTGCCGATGAACTTCGGGCCGCTGAGCCGAACCGGCGGCGAGAAGCGACTCAACGTCGCCGTGACGCGGGCCAGGCGAAAGGTCGTGGTGTTCTCCTCGTTTGACGCCGCGGACATCGATCTCGCCCGCACGTCCTCCAAGGGGCTCGCAGACCTACGTGGATATCTCGAGTCAGCCCACGTCGACGCCGCCGATGAGCGTTCCGCGGCACGCGTCAAGAACTCGATTCGTGACGATCTAGCCGAACGACTTCGGACAGAGGGGTTCGAGGTGAGCTGCGAGTACGGCCTCTCCGACTTCACCGTGGACCTCGCCGTGCGCCATCGCGATTCCGAGCGCTGGGAATGCGCGGTTCTTCTGGACAGCAAGCGGTGGGCTGACATGCCGACGGTGGCCGACAGAGAGATGACTCCGGGCCTGCTTGGCGGCATGATGCGCTGGGGTTCGGTGGCGCGGGTCTGGCTGCCCGAGTGGCATGCGCATCCGGATGAGGTGGTGCAGAAGATCAGCAAGGCCGTTCGTAGCGCTGCCGCAGTGCTGGCGGAGCGGGATCGGGAGTTCGAGAACGCCCGCCGGATCGCGGAGGAGCGATTGATCGCGGACCGCGAGCGGGAAGCCGAGCGCCTCGCCGCTGAGGCCGCCGCGGACGCGGATGAGCCTGGAGAGATTGAGTCCGTCGAGTGGGCTGAGGCCGACGATATTGCGGTCGAGCAGTACATCGAACAGGAAGCCGTTCCCACAGCGGCCGAGCCCGAGCAACCACCGGCGCCCCGGTCGGATTCCGCGTCGGAGCCGCCCGTCCGGTCGACGGTGCTCGCGGAAACGAATCCCGTGCCCGCCCCGGTGTCTGCCGGGGACCGGAAGCTCGTCCGGCAGGTCGGGTTCAATCGTGTCGCCGACGAGCAGCTGGGGACCAAGGATGATCTCCTGGCGCCGGTCTCGCCTGAGGTTCGGGAGCGGATCAACACCAGACTTCGAGAGGTGGTGGACACGGAGGCCCCGATGACCCCGGACGAGCTGGCGCGGCGGGTGGGAACGTGTTTTGACGTACGCAGGGTCTCCTCGAAGATTCGCGAGGTCCTGTTCGCCGACCTGCCCCCCCAGTGGCTCCATACGACCCACGGCGAGGAGTTCGTGTGGCCCAACGGGGTGCAGCCGGAGAATCTGGACACCTTCCGTCTCGATACGGAGCGAGCACTGACGGATCTACCGCTCGAGGAGATCGTGAACGTCATGATCGATTCCAACCTGGCCCGGTTCGACTCGGACGAGGAGCGCTTCCGCCACGTGCTGGACAGGTTCGGGATGAAGCGCCTCACGGCTGGGGTCCAAGACCGTCTCGCACAAGCTTGGACAGTGGCGCGGTCGAGGTAGCGGCGCACACTTGCACGTCGGACCTGGTCGTTAATTGGCGTCAGCAATCCCCGGAGAGCTCGGTTTGCTTATCTGCTGTTGACGATCTAAAGACTCTGGACCAACGTTGCTTTGTACGAGCACAAGGTTGGCAAGCTCGCCGCAGCCGGACTGAACGGCCAGGTCCGTTCTCCACGGCACATCAACCAGCTGATGGTGAACATGACAGCCTCACCCACATTGAAGACGGCGGCGACTTCGCACTGCTCATAACCTCAGAACCGAGGCCATATCGACGCTGAGCGAAATGGAGGCTGATCGACGACTTCTCCGAAGCTGACAATCGGCCGTACGTCGCGGTCAGCGTTGTTCTGGTAATTGCTCGGCCGCGGCACCCGCCTGCGCCCGCTCTGACCTCTCAAAGTCCGCAGTGATCTGCGGGCGCGGTGACAATCGCCATGGAATAGGCGCGGGCTCTGTCCCCATACAGACCTTGAACTAGCGTTCTCGTTTCGTTCGTCTTGCAATTCCAACTCGTAGTTGGAGTCCGGACGCGGTGCTCCTCGTTCACCCGAAACCGGCCAAGGTACAGGGTCGAACACTTCGCCGCAGATTAGGCTAATTCAGTATGAACTCCCTCACCGCTCGGCGCTCCCCGCGGACGCTCACGGTGGCGGCAGCGGCCCTCGTCGTCGTCGCTTCCCTCACCGCTCCGACCGCGAACGCGCAGCCCGCGCCCAACCCCGAGCCCACCTGGTCCGGGCTCGACACCCGCGAATGGAACCTACCCGTCCCCTCCCCCGGCGTCGCCGCGGCGACGGTCCCGCTCGACCCGGCCCTCTCGCTGCCGCAGGCCGGGCGGGCGGTGCGGCAGGCATACGGGACGGTCGACCAGCACGGCCGCACCGCGATCGCCACGTCCGCCGTGTTCCTCCCGCACGGAACCCCGCCCCCCGGCGGCTGGCCCGTCGTGGCGTGGGCGCACGGCACGACCGGCCTCGGCGACGACTGCGCTCCGTCCACCCAGCCACGCTCCGAGCGCGACGCCGACTACCTCGGCCACTGGCTGGACCGCGGATACGCCGTGGTGGCCGCGGATTACGTGGGACTCGGCACCCCCGGGCTGCTCAGCTACCTCAACGGGCAGGCGGCCGCACGCGGGATCGTCGACTCGATCACCGCGGCGCGAGCAGACGGACTGCCGCTGTCCGCCAAGTGGGGACTCGTCGGGCAGTCGCAGGGCGCCGGCGCCGCACTCGTCACCGCGACCCGTGCCACCGCACTGGGCGCGCCGGCGGGCCTCGACTACCGGGGCGTCGTGGCGACCGGCGCGCCGGCGAACATAGAGCACTTGTTCCAGTGGGGCGGCCCCGGATTCCCGCCGGTGAACCTCCCGACCGGGCTCAACCTGTACGCGATGTACATCCTCGCCGGGTTCCGCGACCAGCACCCGGAGCTCGACATCAACGGGCTCCTCACACCGCAGGGTCGCGAGATGGTCGACGCCGCCGAGACGCTCTGCTACTCCGCGATGCGGGAGAAGGTCGGCGGCTTCCAGGTTTCGCAGGCGCTGGCGCGGCCACTGCAGGAGATCCCCGACGTCTTCGGACACCTCCGCCGCTACATGGGCACGCCGGCAATGGGCTACGACCGGCCCGTGTTCCTCGGCCAGGGGCTGCTCGACATGGACGTGCCCGCCCCCTCGGCGCTGTCACTGGCTGCGGAGATGTCCCTCAACGCGCAGCCGCTCGAGCTGCACGTCTACCCGGACCGGGACCACAGCGGGACCGTTTACGCCGCCATCCCGGACGCCACCGCGTTCCTCGACCGGGTCATGAGGTGACGCCGGGGTGACGAGCCCGGGGTGGCCAAGCGGTCATCGCCACCCCCATCTACACCGACCGTCCATATGTGGCACTTCATAAATGCTGGCCAGCGTCAACGGCGTTAGTGCGGCTGGCGTGACACCCGTCATAATTGTTACCGACTTGTCACCCAGCGCGATTTCAGGTTAGAGTTTCGCCATCGCCGCGCGGGGATGGTTCAGGGACTCCCCGCGCGGCTGACTTAATTTCGGACGACGGTGGGATTCCTAGAACGTGTTCTAGTAGCGTGGGGGGCATGAGCGCCCTCGACTTCGAGTCCACCAGCAAGACCATCACCGCCGGCCGCTTCGAGCTGCACTACCACGAGGCGGGCGAGCAGAGCGTCGCCGAGCCCGAGAGCGCGGTCCCCGTCCTCTTCCTGCACGGATCCGGCCCCGGCGTGACCGCGTGGTCCAACTTCGCCGGCAACTTCCCCGTCTTCGCCGAGCGTTTCCACACCATCCTGCTGGACATGCCGGGATTCGGGAAGAGCTCCGACCTGGAGTGGGAGAAGGCCTACCCGCTCATCGCCGCCGAGGCTATCGACGCGTTCTGCGAGGCCAAGGGCATCGAGAAGGTCGACATCATCGGTAACTCCATGGGCGGCAACGTCGCCTGCGAGACCGCTCTGGCCTACCCGCACCGGGTCCGCAAGATGGCGCTCATGGGCCCCGGCGGCCTGGCTGCTCCCCTGTTCACGCCCGAGCCGAGCGAGGGATCGCGTCGGCTGTTCGAGTTCCTCGCGGAGCCGTCCGACAAGGCCATGGCGGCCTGGGTCGACACGATGGTCGGCAACAAGAAGGTCGTGGACGAGGACCTCATCCGCGCCCGCACCGAGGCCGCCACCGCCCCGGGCGCCGTCGAGCGGATGTACTCCGTGTTCGGCTCGATCCTCAAGCCCGAGAACGCCTACACACCGCTGTACGCCCGCGCCTCGCAGATCCGGCAGGAGACCATGCTCATCTGGGGCCGCGACGACCGCATGCTCCCCTACGAGCAGGCCCACTTCGCCTTCCGCCAGCTCCCGCGCGCCGAGCTCCACGCCTTCTCCCGCTGTGGCCACTGGGCGATGATCGAGCAGAAGGACAAGTTCGAGCGCCTGGTGATCGACTTCCTGCTCAACTGATCCGGCGGCGGCGCGGGATGGGCAGCGGCGCGGGCGCCATGGCCGGTCTCGGCAGTGCCGGGGCGGGGTCAGGCGTTAGCCTCGGACCATGACCGACACGCCGCAGC
Organism: Dietzia sp. Die43; assembly: GCF_024519835.1. Classification (NCBI taxonomy): domain Bacteria; kingdom Bacillati; phylum Actinomycetota; class Actinomycetes; order Mycobacteriales; family Dietziaceae; genus Dietzia; species Dietzia sp. Die43. The sequence continues at coordinate 227,751 of NZ_JALJRF010000005.1, forward strand.
CCGACCAGCCCGCCGTCGACCCGCAGACCGGCGAGGACCTGTCGTGGAAGCAGACCCCGGTGGCGATCGTCCTGCTCGACCGGCCCGCCCCCGGCCACGACGAGGTCGGTGAACTCCTCACCGAGATCTTCGAGGGGTCGTACGAGGTCGAGCGGGGCAGCGACGACGACCCCGCCACCGCCGTCTACGTCGAGGACGCGACGGTCATCGTGTCCGCGGTCGACGCGCCGGTGCCCGAGGCCATCGAGTACACGCGTGACCTGGCCGCCTGGAACGGCGGCGAGGCCGTGGTGGAGTCGCACCGGTCCCAGGTCGTCGTGGCCGCGTTCCGGTGGGGACCGATCGGGGACGACGGCGAGCCGGGCGAACCCGAGTACCTGGACCCCCGGCTCGACACGCTCCGTTGCGAGTTGGCGGTCGCGAACGTCACGGCGGCCCTGACCGCGCTGCCCGGCGCGGTGGCCGTGAGCGTGGGCGGCGCCGCGGCGACCCTGCCGGCCGGCCCGTACCGCGATCTCGTGACGGGCAACCCCGTGCCGGCACCGGCGCTCGTCGGGGTGCGGGCCGGGATGCAGACCGAGACCACCTCGTGCGTCTACACCAGTGGGATGGGCCGATTCGGTCGCATGGACCTCGAGCGACTCGACGTGGACGCTCCGCCTGCGGCCGTCTACGCCGAGATGTGCAACCTCGTGGCCTACTCGCTGGCCACCGGGACGATTTTCCAGCCCGGCCTGACCCTCGAGGTGGGCGGCCCACAGCCGCTCGTCGCCACCGCCGGGGTCTCACCGTTCACCGGGCAGGAGATCCTCCGGTTGGCACCCGCCGACCAACCGTGAACCCCGCCGGCCGGCCGTGAACCCTAGGGGCGCTGGCGGCCGTTCCGCTCGACGACCAACCGCGTGGTGGCGGCCAGCTGGAACGGCCGGATCACCGGCTCGATGCGGCTGATCAGCCGCTCCTTCTTGAGCTTGGCGATCACACTGCGCACCAGCTCAGGCAGCGGGTTCCCGGCGTGGTCGACCAGCGGGTAGATCCGCACCTCCGGCGCCACGCGGGCCATCTCCACGATCGCGTCGACATGGTCGGCCAGATCCATGCGGTCGGCATAGGTGAACAGCAGGTGCGAGCACAGCACCAGTTCGGCCGAGTCGTCGGCGAGAGGGAGCGAGGGAAGAGCCCCGGCCACATACCGCTCGGGGGCGGTGGCCAGGTGGCCCAGCATCCGGTCGGCCGCCGAGCGGCGGATGACCTCGTGCCCCACGACCCCGCCGCGGACGTCCCAGTCATAGTCGAACTCGCGCGCGTGTTTCTGCGCCAAAGACCGCTCGACGTCCTCGAGGATCCGGCCGCGGAGGTCGTCCGCGCCGAGCGCGTACTGCGGGTCCACCGCGACGGCGTCGCCACCGGCCGCACAGATCTCGGCCACCACGCTGGCCGCGCCACCGGGGCAGTCGACGATGCGCCCCTTCAGGTCGGCCTCGTCCAGGCCGAACATATCGGTGTACTCGTCCAGCGACCGTGCACTGACGAGGACATCGGTGTCCTCGAGCGCGTGGAAGGTGGTGTGGGGACTTGCGGTCACCTGGGGACTCTCCTGAAGTCGGCTGGCCCGGTCCTGTTCCGGGCCGTGGGGTCTGAGGCGTTGACCCGGGTTCCGTCGGAGACCGTCTCGCATGGCGGATGCGGCCCGACCGATCCCGGCGGGCCCTCGCATCGTCGGTACTACGCCAAGACGGCGTGGGCGATGCGGGACCACGTCGGTCCGGATCGCCAGCACATCAGCACGTCTTTGGGCACGCTCTCACCGTAACAGCGGGGTCGGACACCGGCCACCGAAATGTTCACGGTGATCAGAAAGGGCTGCCACACGAGGGCCCGGACGGCCGTGAGGTGGGACACACCTACGACTCGACACGCGTTAGGGTTCTGTCCCAACGGCGCGGGCCCACTGCCGCGCGGTCTCGACCCCGGGAGCATTCGTGAGAACACCGTCCAGCCGGCGCACACCATCCGGACCCTCCACCGTCGCCGCAGCGCTCGCGCTGGCCGTCGCGGTCGCCCTGGCCCCCGCCCTGGCCCCTGTCGGCGCGCCCGAGGCCGCCGCCCAGGGGTCGTCGACCGCGCCGGATCGCACCGCGTTCTACGTCCCGCCGGCCGAGCTCCCCGCCGGCCCGGGCGCGATCATCCGCACCCAGCCGATGACCATCACTCCGAGCCTGCCCGATGTGATGAACGGCGGTGCACTGCCCGCCGACGCCCAGCGGATCATGTACCGCTCCACCGGCGCCGCGGGCGGACCGATCGCCGTCACCGGCACGTTCCTGCAGCCCAAGGCACCCTGGACCGGCCCCGGGCCGCGCCCGCTCGCGGTGGTCACGCCCGGCACGCAGGGGCAGGGCGACCAGTGCGCGCCGTCGCGCTCCATGGAGGTGGGCCTGGGTATCCAGACCGCGCCCCCGTCGATGGCCGCCGGGTACGCGATCATCGACGCGCTCACGATGGTGATGGAAGGCTTCGCCGTCGTCGTCACCGACTACGAGGGGCTCGGCACGCCCGGCCACCACCCGTACGTCAACCGCAACTCCCAGGGCCGGTCGGCCCTCGACGCCGCCCGCGCGGCGGTGCGGCTTCCCGGCACGGACCTCGCGCCCGACTCCAAGACCGTGGTCAGCGGCTACTCGCAGGGCGGTGGCGCCGCCGCCGCGGCCGGGGAGATGCAGCCGGACTACGCACCCGACGTGAACCTGGTCGGCATCGCGGCCGGGGCGCCGCCGTCCGACATGCTCGGCACGCTCGACCGCGTGGACGGCGGACTGCTCACCGGCGCGGTGGGGTACGCGATCAACGGCATCCTGCAGGTCCACCCCGAGCTGCGGCCGGCGTTCGACCGGCATCTCAACGCCGAGGGGCAGCGCATGCTCGAGGTGACCGCCGGGCAGTGCGTCGCCGAGACCGCGTTCGCCTACGGCCTGAAGCGCACGAACGAGTTCACCGTGGACGGCCGCTCGCTCGGCGACGCCGCCCGGTCGGAGCCGGAGATCGTCCGGGTGTTGGAGGGCTACAACCTGGGCAGGGTCGCGCCGGCGGTGCCGGCGCTGGTCATGATCGGCAGGAACGACGACGTCGTGCCGCACCACACGGCCGTCGACCTCGTCCGCGACTGGTGCGAACAGGGCACCACCGTGGAGCTGCGGACGGCCGAGGTGCCGTCGATCGCCCCCGGCCTGGTGATCGACCACGCCATCCCGATGCTCTCCGAGCGGTCCACGAACGCCCGCTACCTCATGGACCGCGTCCTCGACCGCCCGGCGCCGAGTTCCTGCGGGGCGGTCTGAAGCGGCCGGCGCGCCTCGGACCGGGCCGGTCCGGGGCTGGCCGGGGCGGTGCGGGCCCGCCCCGGTTCAGGGCAGGTTGTGGTGGAACGCCTGCTGCTGGCTGAGGCGGGAAATCCGCCAGCCGTCGCCCGTGCGGACGAAGTCGAGCAGGTACCAGAGCCCGTAGAAGAACACCTGCTGGTCCTTCTCCTCCACCGGCTTCAGCGCCATCGGGTTGAAGCACATGCAGCGCCCGGTGGCCGAGTCGCCGTCCAGGCTCACCTCGAGGTTGCCCATGAGGTGCTGCGTGGCGGCGAAGATCGGCAACATCTCGACCAACCACGCGCGCACCGCCGGGTAGTCGTCCTCCGGGCCGCCGGAGGCGGCGTAACTCACGCGGGCGTCCGGCGTGAACACCCGGTCCAACCCGTCGAAGTCGCGCGAATCGATGCAGGTCGCGTACCTGGTCATGAGGTCCTGCAGGTCCCAGCGATCGGATAGTTCGACCAGTGTTCGGCTCATGCTCCCTACGCTAACGTGAGCCCTATGCAGTACGAGGAGGAAGTCCGCGCCCGCGAGGCGATCGAACAGCTCAAGTACCGGTACTGGCGGGCCTGTGACGCCAAGGATCCCGAGGGCTTCCGGTCCTGCTTCGTGGCCTCCGGTGGGGTGCTGGACTTCGGCCCCCTCGGGCGGACCGACCCGGACACGATGGTCGGGATCTTCCGTCAGATCGCGCTCGCGACCGCCTCCGACGGTGGCCCGCGGATCCTCGACATGCACCACGGCTTCATGCCGTCGATCGTCGTGGAGGGCGGCGGACCGAGCAGCCCGCCGCGGCGCGCCACCGGGACCTGGACCCTGCAGTTCCGCCAGGTGGACCGGGACAAGGGCACCGAGACGCTCTCCACCGGTGAGTACTCGGACGTATATGTAGTGGAGGGCGACGGGATCGAGGACGGCCGCTGGGTGATGGCCGAGTGCCTGTTCACCCCGGGCTGGTCGGTCACGCGGACCCTCGACGACGCGACCGTGACGTACCCCGAGGTCCACAGCGCCCCCGGGGCCGCCACCGCCGGAGCCGACTCGTGAGCGCCCGCGTCGCCCTGGTGACCGGGGGCAGCCGCGGCGTCGGACGCGGGGTGGCCACCGCGCTCGCCGACGCGGGGTGGGTCGTCTACGTCACCGGTCGGTCCGCCGAGCGGTTGCAGGGCACGATCGACGCGGCCTCCGGCGCCCCGGGTGAGATCCGCCCACTCGAATGCGACCACTCCCGGGATGACGAGATCGTCGCCGTCGTCGCCCGGATCACCGAGCAGGCCGGACGCCTGGACCTGCTGGTCAACAACGTGTGGACCAACCCCAAGGGCTTCATGGGGTTCAACGGCAAGTTCTGGGAGCGACCCGCCGGCGACTGGGACGCCCTCATGGGCGTCGGACTGCGCGCGCACTACGTCGCCAGCTGCGAGGCCGCCAAGGTGATGGTGCCGCAGGGCTCCGGGCTGATGGTGAACATCTCGTCGTTCGGTTCTCGCGCACCGTTCCACACCGTGCTCTACGGGATGAGCAAGACCGCCCTCGACAAGATGGCCTCCGACATGGCGCACGAACTCGCCGGCACCGGGGTCTCCACCCTCTCGCTGTGGTTGGGCCTCATCCGCACGGAGCTGCTGCTGTCGCTGGGGATGGACGACTTCAACGGCTTCCCGCTGGACCGCGCCGAGGACCCCACCTTCGTCGGACGGGTCATCGCCGCCCTCGCCGAGGACCCCGACCTGGCCCGGATGAGCGGCTCGACCGTCATCACCGCCGAGTACGGGCGCGAGAAGGGGATAAGGAACGACGACGGCGAGGTGCCCCTGTCGCACCGGGGTGCCTTCGGCGGGGGTCCGCTCTTCCCGCCGGTGACGGACGAGCAGTTGGGTCTGGACACGGTGGACGAGGTGGCCGCGGCGGGCGGTCACAACGGGTTCGGCGGGAGGATCGAATGACATCTGCCGAGTTCGGTGAGATCAACGACCCGCTCGAGCGCCTCGAGCGGAACGAGCGGCAGGGCACCCTGGCCTTCCGGTATGTGCTGCTGTCGATAGTCGCGATCGTGACCCTGGCGACGGTGATCGTCATGCTGCAGGGCGGCATCAACGACGAGTGCACGGACGACGGGGCGCTGTGTATGACCGCCGACCGCGTCGAGGTGGTCGTCCTGCCGCTGCTGCTGTCGATCATCCTGGCGGTGATGGCGGGCGTGACGACCTACCGGCGGTGGAAGCAGCGCATCCGGTGGCGGCCGTGGCTGTACGCGACCTATGCGATGTGGATGGTCACCACGGCGTACCTGATCGTCTCGTCCTCGGCGGTGTTCGTCCGGGCCGGCTGAGGGCGGCCACTTCCCCGGAGACCCCGCCCACGCACGACATCCGCTACCCGGATTCCGGATCGGCCCTGTGGCTCAGGCTGGTTGTGAGTCGGCGATGGGCGCTGGCGGGAGGGTGTCG
>NZ_JALJRF010000060.1:0-908 GCF_024519835.1 Dietzia sp. Die43
GCCTTGCGACGGCCCCCGACGTGGGCCTCCGCCCGCATCCGCTCGCTCATGTGCGGGTAGTGCAGCTCGAACGCGGGGCGCTCGGAGCGGATCCGGGGCAGCGTCACGAAGTTGTGGCGCGGAGGCGGGCACGAGGTCGCCCACTCGAGGGAGTTGCCCGCGCCCCACGGGTCGTCGACCGTGACGATCTCCCCGTAGCGCCAGCTCTTGATGATGTTCCAGATGAACGGCAGCATCGCGATGCCGAGGATGAACGAACCGACCGTGGAGATCTGGTTGAGGACCGTGAAGTTGTCCGAATCCAGGTAGTCGGCGTACCGGCGCGGCATGCCCTGGTTGCCCAGCCAGTGCTGTACCAGGAACGTCGTGTGGAAACCGATGAAGATCAACCAGAAGTGGATCTTGCCGAGCCGCTCGTCGTACATCCGGCCCGTCATCTTGGGGAACCAGAAGTACACGCCGGCGAACGTGGCGAACACGATGGTGCCGAAGAGCGTGTAGTGGAAGTGCGCCACGATGAAGTACGTGTCCGAGATGTGGAAGTCGATCGGCGCCGAGGCCATCATCACGCCGGTCAGACCGCCGAAGAGGAAGGTGATGATGAAGCCGAGGGCGAACAGCATCGGCGTCTCGAAGGTCATCTTGCCGCGCCACATCGTGCCGATCCAGTTGAAGAACTTCACGCCGGTCGGGACCGCGATGAGGAACGTCATGAAGGAGAAGAACGGCAGCAGCACCGCGCCGGTGACGTACATGTGGTGCGCCCACACGGCCGTCGACAGTGCGGCGATCGCGAGGGTCGCGAAGACCAGGCCGGCGTAGCCGAACAGCGGCTTGCGAGAGAAGACCGGGAAGACCTCGGAGACGATGCCGAAGAACGGCAGCGCGAGGACGTACACCTCGGGGTG
>NZ_JALJRF010000061.1:0-899 GCF_024519835.1 Dietzia sp. Die43
TGCCTCACCGCATCACCGGCGAACCCCAGCTATGCACTCCGGATCCGGAAGGGCCCGTTAACCGGCAAACCGTCCCCGCTTCGGATGTTATGGATCACCGCCGCCCTGGCTGCCTGCTTCCTCGGTATCAAATGGGGACTGCGCGATGCGCCGCTGCTGTGGTTTGCGGCCCTGCGGGCGCTACTTGGCGGTGGCGCCCTGGCTCTCGTCGCCCTCTTTCAGCGACGACAGATTCCGTCCTCTTTCACAGCGTGGGCAAAGATCACGGCCCTCGGGTTGGTCAACGTCACGTTTGCCTTCGCCGCAATGTTCGCTGGCGTCGCCGGGCTGTCCACCGGGGTCGCGGCAGTACTGGCCAACGCCCAACCATTGCTGATCTTGCTGTCCGCTTGGTGGCTGTTCGGGGAACGAATCACGGCACGGACCGGGCTGGCCCTGGGAACAGGGTTCGCCGGACTGCTTATCGTCTCGATACCCGGAGGCGGCGGATCAGGAGCGCTACTCTCGCTACTCGCGGCCGCAGCAGTAACCGCGGGCACGCTGATGGTGCGCGGTTTGGCAGACCTCGACGTCGTGGTGCTCAGCGCTGCCCACTTTTTGATCGGGGGGCTAGTACTGGCCGGGGTCGCCCTCACCGTGGAAGGCCCCCGGCCATTAACTGGACCCCGCGGTTCGTGATCGTGTTGGCATTCCTCGGCCTGGTGGCGACCGCAGCGACCACTCTGGCCTGGTTCGTAGAGGCTCAACGCTCACGGCTGTCCTCCCTGACGGTGTGGATGTTCCTGATCCCCGTGTTCGGTCTGCTGATCGGGATAGTGGTCCTCGGCGAACGACCGACTGCCTGGGTCAAGCCCCTGGAAGTGGTGTAACTGAATGGTGATCCTTCGTGGGTGGTCAGG
>NZ_JALJRF010000062.1:0-861 GCF_024519835.1 Dietzia sp. Die43
ACGCCGTCGTCGGCAATCACGTTGCCGCGGCGGCCGAAGTGATCCTCAAGCTCCTTGGGCGCCTTGGAGGTGCGGGAGCCGACGATGAACGACAGGCCCGCATCTTCCAGCGCATTGAGGTTGGCCGCCGACAGCATGCCGGCATCGGCTACCACGACCATGTCGCTGATCTGGTGGCGCTTCTGAAAGGCCGTGATGACCGGGATTAGCGTCTTGGTCTCTGCCTTGTTGCCCTCGAAGACGTGCACGTCCAGCGGGAACCCGTCCCGGGCCACCAGCAGGCCGACGGTGATCTGCGGGTCGACCTTGCGCTCTTTACTCATACCGACTTTGCGCAGGTCATCTTCTTTTTCTGCCTCGAAGTACAAGGTGGTCAAGTCGTAGAGCACCAACGCGACACCGGGGCCTCCGGCGCGGTTGACGTGGGCCCAGCAGGCGGTGGCGATCAGCGCGCGGTAGTCCCGGCCGACCACTCGCTGTAGACAGTTGTAGAGCGTGTTGCCGTGCGGTGGTTTCGTCCCCAGTTCGCCCAGGACCCGAACCGAGTCCAACTTGCTGGTCGGCTCCACCGCACGGCACAGCACCAGGTCGCGGAACACCGTATCGCCCACCACGTCGAAGCCGAGCCTGGAGTACGTACCGGTCAATCCTTGCCACAGGATCCGCGCCGTGGACTGCTGGATCCGCGCGGCTGTCGCTGCCGGCACGTCGATCACCGCGGCGCCGCACTCGCTCAACTCCAGGTCTAACGCCTGCTGATCGCCCTGGATGCGCTGCTTGGCGACCTCGATCAACGCCGCCAACTCGCCGGGGGTGTGAGCCGAACCGAGGTGCTCGCGCACCACCAGCCGGCCGCTGACC
>NZ_JALJRF010000063.1:0-786 GCF_024519835.1 Dietzia sp. Die43
GATCGCGGCGTCGAGGTCGTGGAGGAGCGCGAACGGGAGTATCGGCGCTTCCAGCGGTGTCGGTGGTGGCGGTCCGGGTTTGGGCCGTGGCGGGTCGGCCGCGCGGGGGGTTCCGGCGGGTGGGATCCACCTGACGCCCTGGGGCGCGCACGGGTCGGGGATGGTGGACCAGCCGGTGTCGTGGATCATGGCGTGGCAGTCGCCGCTGGCCAGGGCGAGTTCATCGATGTTGGTGAGGCCTCCGGCGGCCCAGGGTCTGCCCGCGTGGTGGGCTTCGCAGTGTCGGGCGTCCTGGTCGCAGTCGGGGTGTGTGCAGCCCCCATACGCGGCGAACAGGGCCAGGCGTTGGTAGCGGGACGCGGTGCGGCGACTGCGGAACAGTCGCAGGTCGATTTCCTTGTCGCACAGGGCCAGGAACCAGTGGTTGCCGCGGGCCATGGCCAGCGCCTGCGGCACGGGCACGCGGATCCCGCCGTCGGTCTCGCCGCAGCCGGCGAGCGTGGCGAGCTGCTCGAGGTCCACGCGGACCACGATCGCCGCCGGTGCGCCGGTCTTGGCGGCATCTGCGGACAGGGCCAGTTGTAGGGCGTGCACCATCGCGTCGTGCATGCGTTGACCGTCGGTGCGGGTGTCCTTCTCCCCGGGGTCGGGCCACAGGCGGCCGGGCTGGCCCCAGCGGGCGTGGACTTCGCGCATCAGCGCGGCCAGTTGCGGGTCCATGGTCATCGCCGCGCGGGCCATCAGGTCCAGTCCCTGGCCGCCGCACGTGACCGAGCGGCGGCGGGC
>NZ_JALJRF010000064.1:0-634 GCF_024519835.1 Dietzia sp. Die43
TGGCGTAGGCGTCGGTGACATTGATACAGCCGTTACTGACGTTGGTGAAGCCCTGCTGCCCGACGGACCACGGGGCGCCATGGACGTAGATCCCGCTGTAGGACATCTGAGTGGCCCAGTTAACTGAAAGCCGGTAGCCGTCCGCCGAATCGACCGGCACGCCGAATGTCGATGAGTCCATGATGAGCGACTCATGCCGATCGCCGAGGTAGTAGGTGCCGTTCGGCGTTGGTGTCGAGGCCTTTCCTAGCGAGACCGGGCTACTGCTGACGATCTCGCCGTTGACGCGGGTCGTCATCGTCTTGGCATTGTCGTCGATCGTGGTGATGACCTCATCGCCGATCGTGAAGTTGCTGTGCGCGTCCTGGGCTCCGTAAAGCCCTCCACCCATATCTGTGCCATAGATGTTGACGTCGACGTCCACCTCGGTACCTGGTGCCCACCGAGATCATGGCCGCGCCGATTGTTCGCCCGGTCGAGCTTTGGCACCAGGCTGCTCACCGCATTGAGCGTGGTCGTTGTTGGCTGCGCGGTCAGCGCGTGGTTTGTCGCCTCAGCTCTAGCTCCGGGAATCTTCCATGTGGTTCCCCCCGAATCGTGGAGGGTTTCCTAGGCGGCTTCCGGTTCGGTCGCC
>NZ_JALJRF010000065.1:0-626 GCF_024519835.1 Dietzia sp. Die43
TAGAAGTCGATCAGGATTGCCGAGGCCGACTCTCCCTCTCTTCCCCTTTCCCTCTTTTCTCCTTTCTCCTCTTTCCCCTTTTTTCCCTTCTCCTTTCCTTTTTTCCTTCTTTCCTTCCTCCCTTTCCTTTTTCCCTTTTTTCCTCCCCTTCTTCTCCCCTCTCCTCTTTCTCCTTTTTTTTCTTCTCTTTCCTCCCTTTTCTCCTCTCTCCTTTTCTCTTCTTTCTCTCCCCTCCTCCTCCCCCTCCTCCCCCCCCTTCTCTTCCTTCCCCCTCTCCCTTTTCTTCCTCCTTCTTTCCTCTCTCTCCCTCCCCCTCCCCTCCCTCTCCTCCTTTTTTTTCTTCTCCCTCTCCTCCCTCCTCCCCCCCCCTCTTTCCTTCTTTCAGTCTCCTCTCTTCTCCCTTTCCCCTTCCCTCTCTTCCTCCTCCTCCTCTTCCTTCCTCTTTCCCTGCTTTTCCTTCTCTCTTTCCCTTTTTTTTTCCTTCTCTCTTTTTTCTTTTTTCTCCTTCTTCTCCTCCTTCTTTTTCTTCCTTTCCTCCTCCTTTTTCTCTTCCTCCTCTTCCCCCTCTTTCTCCTTCCTCTCCTTCCTCCTTTCCCCCTTCTTCTCTTCCTTTCCCTCTTTTTTCC
>NZ_JALJRF010000066.1:0-590 GCF_024519835.1 Dietzia sp. Die43
CGGCCGGGCTCGTTCGTGTGGAAGATGCTGACGACGACCGACCACAAGTTGCTCGGCATCATGTACATCGTCACCTGCTTCATCTTCTTCTTCGCCGGCGGCCTCATGGCGCTGCTCATCCGGGCGGAGCTCTTCCTCCCGGGTATGCAGTTCCTGTCGAATGAGCAGTTCAACCAGCTGTTCACCATGCACGGCACGGTGATGCTGCTGCTCTACGGAACCCCGATCGTCGTCGGGTTCGCGAACTACATCATTCCGCTGCAGATCGGCGCCCCCGACGTGGCGTTTCCCCGGCTCAACGCGTTCGGCTTCTGGCTGTTCGCGGCGGGCGGCACGATCATGCTCTCCGGCTTCCTGACCCCCGGTGGCGCGGCGTCCTTCGGCTGGACCATGTACATGCCGCTGGCGGACAAGATCCACTCGCCGAACGTCGGCGCGGACCTCTGGATCCTCGGCGTCGGCATCGGCGGCATCGGCACGATCCTCGGTGCCGTCAACTTCGTCACCACCATCATCTGCCTGCGCGCACCGGGTATGACCATGTTCCGGATGCCGATCTTCACGTGGAACATCCTCGTGGCGTCGGTCCT
>NZ_JALJRF010000067.1:0-571 GCF_024519835.1 Dietzia sp. Die43
ATTCACTCCGGACAGCTGCGGGATCGGATCAATGCACTCTGAATCCGGAAGGGCCACCAATCGTCGGGCACCCGACCAGACTGCACGTGCGGGTACCGCGCTTGACCTGCGACAACATCGAATGCGAGACGCGGATTTTCCAGCAGCGGCTGCCGTTGTTGGCGGAGGCTCGGGCCAAGACCACCCGCCGGTGCAGCCGCTGGATCCTGCAGCGCTTGGCGATCGACCGCACCAGCGTGTCCGCGGTCGCCAAGGCCCTCGGGCTGGGATGGGACCTGGTCAACGACTTGGCGGTCTCCGAGACCCGCGCCATGGTCTACGACCAGCCCGGACACTTCGACGGCGTCCGCGTTCTCGGGGTCGATGAGCACAAATGGAAGCACGTGCGCGGCGACGGCAGCAGCTCGTTCGTCACCGTTCTCGTCGACCTCACCCCGGTCGTGGACGGCACCGGCCCGTCCCGGTTGCTGGACATGGTCCCGGGCCGTTCGGCGAAGGTCCTCACTGAGTGGCTCAACGCCCGCGACCAGGCTTTTCGAGACCGAGTCAAGGTGGTCACGATGGACGGATT
>NZ_JALJRF010000068.1:0-509 GCF_024519835.1 Dietzia sp. Die43
AAAATCTGCGTATTGCATCAGATGAATCGCCCCTCGCATTTCCAGCTCCTCCTTCGCGTCCGGCACCGATCCCTGCCCCGACCTGCGAAGTCACCCACTCTCGGGCGCTGCCACCACTGCTTTCCGGCCCGGGCACTGGGCCTCAATGAGGCCGAAAGACGATCTTTGGCACGTCGTTGACCTGCAGGGGTTCCCGTGAAGGCTCATCGGTTGTATCATTGATTCATCAGATGAGACGTCGTGGTTTGGGGTTTAGCGATGCGACTGGATGGCTCCGGACGGGTCCATATGGCGCCGTCGCTGCCGGTGCTTCGGCCCGCCGAGCAGGTGCTCCGGCTGATGCTGGAGGGCTGGCGCAACCAGCAGCTATCCCGAAATCTGCAGTTCAACACGATCGAACAGCGACTGCGCCTGGTGCAGCGGTTCGTCGACCACGTCAATGCGGAGCCGTGGCACTGGACCCCGGCGATGGTCGAGGAATTCTCCGCCGATCTCCGTACGGTCAAACA
>NZ_JALJRF010000069.1:0-434 GCF_024519835.1 Dietzia sp. Die43
TTCTGGCACGAAGGCCGGCATGTCGGCCTGGTCGCCGCCAGCCAGTTGCTGCAGCGGCCGGCAACCCAGGAAAGCGCGCCAACTCTGAAAGTGGTGGTGATCCGCGAGCGCGATGCGGTGTACGGGATCGCCGTGGAGCGTTTCATCGGCGAGCGCACCCTGGTAGTGCTGCCGCTGGACGACCGCCTGGGCAAGATTCAGGACATCTCCGCCGGAGCCCTGCTCGATGACGGCCGGGTGGCGCTGATCGTGGATGTCGAGGACATGCTGCGCTCGGTGGACAAACTGCTCAATACCGGGCGTCTGGAGCGCATTGCGCGCAACCATCAGCAGCACGCACAGGCCGCGCGCAAGCGTATTCTGGTGGTGGACGATTCGCTGACGGTGCGTGAATTGCAACGCAAGCTGCTGATCAACCGCGGTTACGACGTGGC
>NZ_JALJRF010000006.1:0-203473 GCF_024519835.1 Dietzia sp. Die43
CGGCCTGGGCGGCCGGGGCGGGCGGCGCGGGCGGCGCGGGCGGCGCGGGCGGCGCGCCGATTCCGGCGCGGGTGAGAGCGTCGTTGAGGGCGGGTTCGATGACCTCCACCGGTAGCAGGTTCTGGATGTAGGAGTTGAAGAACGGCCCGGAGGCGACGGCCTCGCCGAGCTCGGTGGCGTACGGCCCGAGCCGCCGGATCGCCTCCGCCAGTCCGTCCCGGTGCTCGAGGACCAGTACTTGCAGGCCCTTGACCCGCTCGAGGGTCGGGGCGAGGGTGCGGTCGTGGTCGCTGATCAGACCGCGGATCTGGACGGTGAACGCCCGCAGGTCGCCCGCCAGGGTCTCCAGTGAGTCCTGCTCCTCTCGCAGCGCGGCCAGCAGGACGCGGGCATCACGCAGCAGCGTGTCGATCTCCTCGCCCCGCCGGGCCAGCAGGCCGGAGAGGGTCTCGGCGTCGGCGAACAGCTCGCGCAGGGCGGCGTCGCGTTCCGCGATCGACGTGGACAACCGGCCCACCCCGTCGATCGCGGCGTCGACGTGCTCGGGCGCGCGGTCGAGGCTGTCGGTGACGGTGTCCAGGGCGACCGCGAGCTGCTCCATGTCGATCTCCTCGCCGGTCCGCCCGAGCCGACCCAGGGTCTCGGCGAGGTTGTACGGCGCGGTGGTGCGGTCCAGGTCGAGCACCGCGCCGGGATCCAACAGCCCGGGTCCCGCCGGCAGGACGCGCAATTCGCGGGCGCCGAGTGCGGTGGCGGTGGCGATCTCCGCGCGGGTGCCCGAGCCGAGGCCGAGCTCGCGGTCCACCGTGAAGTCGATGCGCACCGCGTCGCCGTCGATCGCGATGCCCGTGACCTGCCCGGCGTCCTTGCCCGCGATCCGCACCGGGTCGCCCACCCCCAGCCCGCCGGTGTCGACGAAACGCGCCGTGTACCCCACCGTGCGGTCGACGCCGGGCAGCGCCCGCAGATTGAGCGCGGCGAGCACCACCACCGCGATGAGCACCGTGCCGATCAGGCCCACGAGGAGCGGGTTGCCGTCGCGCAGTCGCCTGTGGATCCTCATGCCGGCGCGCACCTCCCGCCCTGCTGCGTGAACAGCGGGCTGGTGGTGGACCCACCCCGCAGATCCGACACCCGGATCTGGAGCCCGCACAGGTAGTAGTTGAAGAACCCGCCGTAGGCACCGAGCCGGGTGAGCGACCGGTAGGTCTCCGGCAGTTCGGTGAGCAGCTGGGTCAGGGTGTCGCGTCGCGAGTCCACCTGGCGGGCCACCGCGTCGACGCCGTCCATGTCCGCCCGCAACGACGGCCGGATGTCCTCGGCGAGGACCGCCAGTTCGGCGGCGGTATCGTCGAGGTTCCGGGTCGCCGAGGCGACCGTGTCCGAGTCGGCGGCGAGCGCGGAGGTGAGCTCCCGCGCGTGGACCAGCGACTGCTCCAGCGCGGGTTGCTGCCGCTCGAGGGTGTCGAGTACCCGCCCCAGCTTAGCGATGACCGACCCGATCACCCGGTCGCGGTCGGCCAGATGCCCGGTGACCTCGCCGATCGCCCGCACGATCGCCCCGACGTCGTCCTGCTGCCCCTGGAGGACGGCGATCAGCTCACCGCTGAGCCGGTTGACCTGGCCGGGCTCGAGCACGCGGAACAGCGGCTGGAAGCTGCCCACCAGGGCGTCGAGGTCCAGCGCCGGGGTGGTCCGGTCGACCCCGATCGTGGCGCCCTCCGGCAGCGGGGCCGGCGTGCCGAGGGCGACGGGCGGCGGGCCCGCGGGGTCCGCCGGGTCCGCGGGGTCCGCGGCATCTGCCGCATCGAGCAGCTCGAGGTAGCGGTCGCCGACCAGGTTGAGGTAGCGCACCGTCGCCCCCGTCGTGTCGCGGGGCCGGTACTCCTCGTGCAGGCTGAACCGCACCGTGACCGACGGCGCACCGGCACTCTCCCCCGGCTCCGGCTCGGCGGCCGGCGCCGCGTACTCCACGGCGTCCACCCGACCCACCTCCACGCCGTGCACGCGGACCGTCTCCCCGCGCTCGAGTCCCGAGACGTCGGTGAACTCGGCCGCGTAGGACGCCGACTCCCCGAACCGCACCTGCGCGAACACCACCCAGAGCCCGGCCAGGACCAGCAGCATGACCAGCGTGTAGATCGCGGCAGGGATCGTCGATCCGGACCGCCTACGGTGCGGCCGCGAGGCCCGGTGCGCTGCCGCCGGAGCGGTCCGTTCCCGGTGCGCCACCGGAGCGGCCTGGTCCCGGCTCATCCCATCCCCTCCGTGAGGAGCACCCACAGCGGGGCCGCGTCGAACTCGGGCGAGGTGTTGCCGCGCTCGAAGGGGTTCATCCCGACGTCGGCCACCAGATAGTCCGCGTTCCCGTCCTCGGGCGTGCGCACGGGCAGCTCGCCGCACCGTGGGCCCCCGCCGGCGCGCACCACGGGCAGGTCGTCCGGGTAGCGGTACGGGTCGACGCCCAGCAACAGGGTGGAGTTGAGCACCATCGAGTACCCGTTGGCCCCCGACGCCGGCTCCGCCAGCTGCCGCGCCCGGTCGGCTCCCCGGAAGAAGCACGGGATGGCCGGCGCGTAGTACTTAAGCAGCTCGGCGGTGGGTCGCAGGTAGCCGACCGCATCGGCGATCTCCTGCTCGTGGGGATCGAGCAGCGCGTTGCCCTCGATCGCGACGCCGGCGATCGCCGGCAGCAGCACGTCGAGGGTGGCCGCCTGGTCGGTGAGGGTCCGCGCGGGCACCCGCAGGCCGCCCAGTGCGGAGACCAGGTCCGGAGTGGCCGCCGCGAGCCCGTCCGCCGCCGCGGCACCCGCCCGCAGGTCACGCCGCAGCGAGCCCAGCTCCGGGGTGACCGCTCCCGTGAACTCCGACAGCGCCACGGTCGCCTGCCCGATCTCCTCGCCCCGCCCCCGCGCCCCCTGCGCGAGTGCACCCGTGACCGCGGCCGCCTTCTCCGGCTGCACGGCCACCATGACCTCCGTCAGCGACTGGAACACCGTCTGGGTCTCCGTGGTCACCGACTCCGCCCGGAGCGCGTCACCCGAGGCCAGCACGGCGGTGGAGGCGCGGCCCTCGTCGTCGTCGTCATCATCCGAGAGCACCACCCGCTTGCCGCCGAACAGGGTGCTGGAGGTGATGTCCGCCGTCGTATCGGAGGGCAGCGCCGACGAGTACTCGCGGTCGAGCTCGAGCTCGATGCGCGCACCGTCGCCGTCGGGGTGGACCGACGCCACCGTCCCGATCCGGACCCCGTGCCTCATGACCATCGCGCCCGGCTCCAGCACCAGCCCCGACCGGTCGGCGTGGAGGGTGAGGTCCATGGTGCGCGCCCACCCACCCCGGAAGGACACGGCGACGACGACGAGGACCACCACCACCGAAACCAGCGCCGCCAGCACGGTCAGCCGACCTTTCGCCCGCGCGCCCACGTCAGCCCGCCAGCCTCACCGTGGGCGCGTCGCCGTACAGGGCGAGCGAGATGAGCAGGGTCACCAGGACGACCGCGGTCAGCGACATGCGGACCGCCCGGCCCGTGGCCACGCCCACCCCCGAGGGGCCGCCGGTGGCCGTGAAGCCGTAGTAGGTGTGGATGACCATCACCGTCAGGGCCATGGCGATCGCCTGCGCGAACGACCACGCCACGTCCACCGGGTTGAGGAAGGTCTGGAAGTAGTGGTCGTAGACGCCCGGTGACTGGCCCAGCACCGCCACGGTCGCCACCCGGCTGGCCAGGAACGACGCGAGGACCGAGAGCGAGTACAGCGGGATCACCGTGAGCAGGCCCGCCACGATGCGGGTGCCCACGAGGTAGCGGACCGGGTCGACCGCCATCACCTCGAGCGCGTCGATCTCCTCACTGATGCGCATCGCGCCCAACTGCGCGGTGGTGCCGGCGCCGATGGTCGCGGCCAGCCCGACGCCCGCGGTGACCGGGGCGACGACCCGGATGTTGACGTAGGCGGCGAGGAACCCGGTGAGCGCCTCCACGCCGATGTCGCCGAGCGAGTTGTAGCCCTGGACGGCCACCGTGGCGCCGGCGAACAGGGTGATGAACCCGAGGATCGCCAGGCTGCCGCCAAACATCGCCAGGACACCGGTGCCGAGGCCGACCTCCGTGGTCACCCGCAGCGTCTCGCGGCCCTGACGCACGGGAGCGGAGAGGGCTGCCCGCAGGGCGCGGGCGACGAAGAGCAATGCGGCGCCGAGGTCGTCGACGCGGTCGAGCGGGCCGCGTCCGCCCATGCCTCGTCCGCTCGTGCCGCGGCCGAGGGGGCCGCGCTGCCGCGTCCGGCGATGCTCCCCCGTGCCGCTGGCGCTCACCGGCCGGTCACCTGGATGCCGATCGCGGTGAGGACGAGGTTCGCCAGGAAGAGGGCGACGAACGAGAACACGACCGTCTCGTTGACCGCGTCACCGACACTCTTGGGCCCGCCCGTCACCGCCAGGCCGCGGTAGCAGGCGACCAGACCGGCGATGAGCCCGAACAGTGCGGCCTTGACCTCGGACAGGATGAGTTCGGCCGGACCGACGAGCAGCGTGACCCCTGCCGCGAACGCCCCGGGGTCGACGTGGTTGAGGTACACGGAGAACATGAACCCGCCGGCCAGGCCGATCGCGCAGACCGCCGCGTTGAGCGTGGCTGCCACCAGCGCCGAGGCCAGCGCCCGGGGCAGGACGAGGTGGGTCGCCGGGTCGAGTCCGAGGACCTCGAGCGCGGAGATCTCGTCCCGGATCGTGCGAGATCCGAGGTCGGCGGCCACCGCGGTCGCTCCGGTTCCCGCGACCACCAGCACCGTCACGAGCGGGCCGATCTGGGTGACCGCCCCCAGGCCCGCCCCGGCGCCCGCCATGTCGCTGGCACCGATCTCACCCAGCAGGGAGTTCAGGGTGAACACCACCAGCACGGTGAACGGGAGCGCCATGAGCACCGTGGGCACCAGGGAGACACGGGCGATGAACCAGTACTGGTCCACGAATTCCCGCCAGCGCCACGGACCGGTGACCATCCCGGCCAGGGCGTCGATGGACAGCGCGTAGAAGTCGCCGACAGACCGCACCGCGGTCGTCATCCGACCCACCATCGCCGCCCCCTCCCCGTGTCGTCCCCGGCTAAGCGCGTTCCAACCCTGCGTGACCGAACCATACCCGAGGGTATTGTCGTGCGGGTGGGCTAGGTCACAGTGTGCTCCGGGCTGCCGTACCGCGCGTGCGAACGCGAGGGAATCCGTGCCCGCGGCCGCTCGTTGCGATGGCGTCTCGCCCTCGCCGCGGCCCCATCTCCCCCACAGCCGCGCCCGAACATGGCGTCTCGCACGCCCCGAAGTGACGGCGAGACGCCATCGCGAGGAGCGGCTACGTGGGGGGCCGGCGGCTCACGGCATGCCGGGAAATGCGGGAAGGCCCCGCGTCCGGATAACCGGTCGCGGGGCCTTCAGCCGAGCTGGTGGCGTCTCAGCCGAGCAGATCAGCTCGCTTCGGAGTCGGAACCCGCCTCGAGGAGCTTGGAGATCGCCGACGGATCGACCGGGATGCCGGGGCCGGTCGTCGTGGAGATGGTGACCTTCTGCATGTAGCGGCCCTTGGAGGAGGACGGCTTGAGGCGCATGACCTCGTCGACCGCGGCCTGGTAGTTCTCCGTGAGCTGCTCCGTGGAGAAGGAGGCCTTGCCCACGATGAAGTGCAGGTTGTTGGCCTTGTCGGTGCGGAAGGTGATCTTGCCGCCCTTGATGTCGCCCACGGCCTTGGTCACGTCCATCGTGACGGTGCCCGTCTTGGGGTTGGGCATGAGGCCACGGGGGCCGAGCACGCGGGCCACACGGCCGACCTTGGCCATCTGGTCCGGGGTGGCGATCGCGGCGTCGAAGTCGAGCCAGCCGCCCTGGATGCGCTCGATGAGGTCCTCGGAGCCGACGACGTCGGCGCCGGCGGCCTCGGCCTCGGTGGCCTTCTCGCCCGCGGCGAAGACGATGACGCGGGCGGTCTTACCGGTACCGTGCGGAAGGTTCACGGTGCCACGGACCATCTGGTCCGCCTTGCGGGAGTCGACGCCAAGTCGCATGGCGACCTCGACGGTGGCATCCATCTTCGTCGAGCCGGTCTCCTTGGCCAGGGCCAGGGCGTCCAGAGGCGAGTACAGCTTGGTGCGGTCGACCTTCTCAGCTGCGGCCTTGAAGGCCTTGCTGTTCTTGCTCATGTCAGTTCCATTCCTGCCGCGTCTTCACACGCGACGGTCGGGTGTGGTGCGGGCCTGAGCTGCCCTCCCACAGATGTTCGGGGGGTGGAGGTCAGGCCTCGACCGTGATGCCCATGGAACGGGCGGTGCCGGCGATGATCTTCGCGGCCTGGTCGACGTCGCTGGCGTTGAGGTCCTCCATCTTGGTCTGCGCGATCTCGCGGACCTGGTCCATGGAGACCTTGCCGACCTTGGCGGAGTGCGGGGTGCCGGAGCCCTTCTGCAGGCCGGCGGCCTTGAGCAGGAGCTTGGCGGCCGGCGGCGTCTTCAGCTTGAAGTCGAACGACCGGTCCTCGTAGACCGTGATCTCGACCGGCACGACGTTTCCGCGCTGGTTCTCGGTGGCGGCGTTGTAGGCCTTGCAGAACTCCATGATGTTGACACCATGGGCACCCAGAGCCGGACCGACCGGCGGGGCCGGGTTGGCTGCGCCGGCCTGGATCTGGAGCTTGATGAGCCCTGAGACCTTCTTCTTCTTCGGAGGCATCGTCTTCCTCAGTCTTCCTGATTCTTCGACTGGATCTCGGCTCCGCGCTGTACACGCGGGAGGCCGACTGTCGTGTGCACCCGCGTCCCCTGCACGACCCCGGAAGGGCAGGCGGGAACACAGGCGCAACCTTGGAGAGTGTACGCGCGCGGCCGGTCGGAACCCTAATCGCCGACACCGGCCGTGCTGAGAGACGAGCGACCCGCCCCACGCCGGGCGCGGGACGGGTCGTCGTGGGAGTTCTGCGGGTCAGTCGATCTTCTCGACCTGTGTGAAGCCGAGCTCGACCGGGGTCTCGCGACCGAAGATCGACACGAGGACCTTGAGCTTCTGCGCGGCCGGATCCACCTCGGAGATGGACGCGGGCAGCGTGGCGAACGGGCCGTCCATGACGGTGACCGACTCGCCGACCTCGAACTCCACCTCGACGGCCTGCGGGGCGAAGCCCTGGTCGTCGGCGGTGCCCGCGGCGGCGGACTTCTTCTCCGGCTTGGGGGCCAGGAACTTGGCCACGTCGCTCAGCGAGAGCGGGGTGGGCTTGCCGGCGGCGCCACCGGTCGCGCTGACGAACCCGGTCACGCCCGGGGTGTTGCGCACGACGCCCCAGGACTCGTCGTCGAGTTCCATCCGCACCAGCACGTAGCCGGGCAGGACCTTGCGGTTGGCGACCTTCTTCTGGCCGTTCTTGACCTCGGTGAACTCCTCGACCGGGACCTCGACCTGGAAGATCTTGTCCTCGGCACCGAGGGTCACGGCGCGGGTCTCGAGGTTGGCCTTCACCTTGTTCTCGTACCCGGCGTAGGAATGGATGACGAACCAGTCGCCGGGAAGCTTGCGGAGCTGACGCTTGAAGGCGATGATCGGGTCGATCGCGGGCGCGGCCGCCTCGTCGGCCGCGGCCTCCTCGGCCGGAGCCCCCTCGGGCGCCTCGCCGGAAGTCTCGAGCGCCGACTCGGCGAGCTCGTCCTCCGCAACGGTCTCGTCGCCCTCGGGGACGGTCTCACCCTCGACATCCTCGTCGAGCTCGGTCTCGACCGCGTCAGTGGCGGCGTCCTGGTCCAGCTCGGCGCCAGCCGCGACGGTGTCGGCGGCGTCAGCCTCGGCGTCGGCGTCGATGGTGTCGGCGTCGATGGTGTCGGCGGGGTCCGCAGCCGTGTCACCGAGCACCGCGTCCGCCTCGCTCGCGGCCTGCTCGGCGCCCTCGGCCTCGGGGCTCTGATCGATGTCGCTCACGGAAATGCGGTCCTCTCGAAGTTCGGCGGTCCGGATCACGCCCCGGACCCCAGCGGCAGGTCTCTAGCGGTCGAAGACGAGCTCGACGAGCTTGCCCGCGCCGAAGTCGACGCCCGAGACCAGCGCGGTCATGAAGATGAGGAACAGGAACACCACGATGGTGTAGGTGACCATCTGGTTGCGCGTGGGCCAGATGACCTTGCGCAGCTCCTCGACGACCTGCCCGATGTACTGGAACGGATTCGTGCGGGCGGTCCGCGTGTCCTCCGGCTTGTCCGCGTCCGTACGGACCCGTCCGGCCACGGCGGTGTCGCCGCGCCCCGCCTTGCCGGTGGGGACGGCGGCAGCGGCGTCGGAATCGCGGACGCCGCTGACGTCGACGTCGTCGTCGCGATCCTGGCTCACGCGGCTACCTCCGGGTCGTCTGGTGTGCGGTAAGTGCAGGGGCGACAGGACTTGAACCTGCAACCTGCGGTTTTGGAGACCGCTGCTCTGCCAATTGAGCTACGCCCCTTCGGCCGGTCTCCCGGCCACCCGTGCCCTCCCGCGCCTGCGGGCCGCACGAACGCCTCGACTCTACAGTGTCGGCGACTGCCTGGCGGCAGCGCGGTCCGCGACCGCGTTCGGTCGGGCGTCCCAGTGTACGACAGGCGGCCGGTGGCCCGAAATCGTCCGGCGTCACCCCGCGAGCGAGACCGTGACGATCGCCTTGCCGAACACCTTCGACCCGCCACAGGTCACGGCGAGCGCGACGTCCGCGGTCGAGCCGTCCTCGGCCACCTTCCTCACCGACCCCGCCACCTCGAGCCGGGCGGGTTCGTCGGCGGGGACGACCACGGGCCCGGCGAACCGGAACGAAGTCGCCACCACGCGGTCGGCTCCCCCGGCCCACTCGGCCACGACCCCGATCGCCAGCGCGGAGGTGAGCATCCCGTGCGCCACCACCCCGGGCAGACCGAGCGCCTGCGCCGCGGCGTCGTCCAGGTGGATGGGGTTGTGGTCCCCCGACGCCTCGGCGTAGCGCCGCAGGTCGTCCCGCGAGATCGGCAGGGTCCGGGACGGCAGGACCTCCCCGGCGGCAGTGGTCCTCGTCGTCGTCACGTCCTGCGCGGCCGCGCCTCGCGCGGCCGTGCCCTGCCCATGCACCTCCCGCCCGGTCATGCCTCCACCTCCGCGGTGAGCAGCGCACTGGTCAGGGTCTGGACGGGCTCGCCGGCGGCGTCGCGCAGCACGGTGTCGAACCCGATCATCCGCCCGCCGCGCGCCGACCGTACCCCGGTGACCGTGGCGGTGGCGGTGAGGACGTCGCCGACGCGGATCGGCCGGTGGTGCTCGCTGGACTGCGCGGTGTGGAGGGTCCGCGCCAGGTCGATGCGCAGGGCGGGGTGCTCCATCACCGCGCGTTGGACCGGGGCGGTCAGCGCGGCCGCGAGGGTGGCGGGGACCTGGCCGGTCGGCGCGCCCACCGCCTCGGCGAAGCGCGCCACCACCGCGTCGGTGACCGTGACCGGATCCCCGACGACGACGACGACGAGGTCATCAGCGTTGTCTGTGCTCACAGGCGCCGACGCTACCCGAGGGCGAGTCCGCCGAACCGCTGATACGACCCGTCCGCGCCTCCTACGGTGGGGGCAGTCGAGCAGGGAGTGCGATGTGAGCCACGACGAGCCGGCCCCGCGGGCCGGGCACGAGAAAGCTGGGCGATCGCCGGGCGGGCCCGGCGGAGACGCCCCCACACCGGTGGAGGGGCACGGCGGATCCCACGCCACGGCCGTCGCCGCCGCGCACGGCGTGCGGACGATGTTCACCCTCTCCGGGGCGCACGTGTTCCCCATGTACGACGCCGCGGAGAAGGAGGACCACGGCGTGGCACTGCTCGACGTGCGGCACGAGCAGACGGCCGCATTCGCCGCCGAGGCCACCGGCAAGCTCACCCGCTCGCCCGGCCTGGCCGTCCTCACCGCCGGTCCGGGGGTGACCAACGGCGTGTCCGCGCTGGCGCAGGCCTCGTTCTCCGGCGCCCCGATGGTGGTCCTCGGCGGGCGCGCGCCGGCCGGCCGCTGGGGCACCGGCAGCCTGCAGGAGTTCGACCACGTCCCGGTGGTGCGGTCGGTGACCGTGTCCGCCGAGACCGCCCGCGACACGGCCGATATCGCCGCCGCCACCCACCGCGCGTTCACCGCCGCCCGCACCGCGCACCGCGGGCCGGCGTTCCTCGACGTGCACATGGACCACTTCTTCGACCGGTGCGACTCCGTCCGGCCCGGACCGGGGCGGGCCGGCGACGGCTCCCCCGCCGCCGCGCCGGACCGCTCCCCCGACACCGACGCCGTCGACCGGATCGCCGACCTGCTCGTCGGCGCCGAGCGTCCCGTGCTGGTGCTGGGCTCCGACGTGTGGGCAGATCGCGGCGAAGACGCAGCGCTGCGGTGCGTCGAGTCGCTGGGCCTGCCCGTCATCCCCAACGGCATGGGCCGCGGGATCGTCCCGGCCGGGCACCGGCTACTGGTGACCAAGGCGCGCGGGACGGCGTTCGGCGCGGCCGACGTGGTGCTCGTCGTGGGCACGCCCCTGGACTTCCGGCTCGGCTACGGGGTGTTCGGCGGCAAGGAGGGCGCGACGCCGGCGAAAGTGGTGCACATCGCGGACTCCCCCGGGCAACTCGGCCACCACGCGTCACCGGCCGTGGCCACCGCGGGCGACCTGGGGCTCGTGCTGGACGCGGTCGTCGAGGCCGTACAGCGCCGATCGGGGGCGGCGCGCCCGGACTGGTCGACCTGGGCGACCACGCTGCGGGAGAAGGCCGATGCCACCCACGCCGCCGACCTGCAGCTCCTGGGCGCCTCGGCCGACCCCGTCCATCCCGCGCGGATCTACGGCGAGCTGCTGCCGCGCCTGGCCGAGGACGCCGTGGTGATCGGCGACGGCGGCGACTTCGTCTCCTATGCCGGCAAGTTCATCGAACCCGCCCGGCCGGGCAACTGGCTGGACCCCGGCCCGTTCGGGTGCCTCGGCGCGGGACTGGGCGCGGCCATCGCGGCCCGCATCGCCCGACCGTCCAGTCAGGTGGTCCTGCTGCTGGGCGACGGTGCTGCGGGGTTCTCCCTCATCGACGTGGACACCCTCGTCCGGCACCGACTGCCCGTGGTGATGGTGATGGGCAACAACGGGGCGTGGGGCCTGGAGAAGGGCCCCATGCAGATGCTCTACGGCTACGACGTGATCGCCGACCTCGCGCCGCGGACCCGCTACGACGAGGTGGTGAAGGCCCTCGGCGGGGCCGGCGAGATGGTCACCGATCCCGCGCAGATCGGCCCGGCGCTGGACCGGGCGTTCGCCAGCGGGGTTCCGTATCTGGTGAACGTGATAACTGATGTAGGGGCCATGTACCCGCGAGCGACGTTTGGAGTCTGAACCGACGTGATCAACCCCGATTTCCCGCTGTGGCTCCGTGCCTCCCACCTGATCAACTTCATCCTGATCGGCATGCTGCTGCGGTCAGGATGGGAGATCCTGGCCTCGCTGCCGCGACTGTGGTGGCGCAACCACTGCAAGCCCGGGACCGAATGGCTGCGCTTCACCAGGCGCAAGCTACCCGAGAAGGAAGGCGTCTACACCTCCCTGATGGACGAGAAATCCCTGTCACCGTTGATCGGCCTACCGGGTCGGGAGAACATCGGGCTGGGCCGGCACTGGCACGGGATCTCGGTGATGCTGTGGGTGCTCAACGGCCTGGTGTACGTGGTGCTGCTGTTCGCGACCGGACTGTGGCGCCGCATCATCCCCACCTCGTGGAGCGTGTTCGGCGAGGCGTGGGAGTCGATCCGGATGTACCTCGGGTTCCGGGCTCCGGCGATCGAACACTTCGACCCGTATGACGCCGCACAGATGCTGGCCTACACCGCCGTCATCTTCGTCCTCGCTCCGCTGCTCATCCTCACCGGCGTGGCCATGGCGCCGGCGGTGCGCTCGCGGTTCCCCTGGTACGTCAAGCTCTGGGGCGGCCACCAGGGCGCCCGGTCGCTGCACTTCATCCTCATGGTGCTCATCTCCGCGTTCATCGTCATGCATGTCGGGCTGGTGTTCCTGGTGCACGCCGAGCACAACGTCGTGCACATGGTGTTCGGCACCACCGACACGGCACGATCCGCCCAGGCCTTCACCATCACGATCGCCACCGTCGTGGCCGTGGTCCTGTTCTGGATCGCCCTGAGTTACTGGTCGCTGGCCGACCGCGCCCGGGCACAGCGGTTCACCGCCGGGGTGTCCGAGATCGGCCGCCGCCTCTTCCTCAACCGGATGCGACCGCGGATGGGGCGGCAGAACACCTACACCGACGACGACATCTCCGAGTTCCACTGGACCAACGGCCTGCCGCCCACCGAGGACGAGTCGCCGGAGTGGGTCGAGGCTCGCGACGATGCCTGGCGCGGCTATTCCTTGACCATCGGCGACGACCTCTCGGGCGCCGAGAAGACCCTGGCCCTGGACGAGCTCACGGAGCTGCCGCGCACCTCTTATGTAGCGGTGCACACCTGCATGCAGGGCTGGTCCGCCACGTCCCGGTGGACCGGCGTACGACTGCGGGATCTGCTCGAGGTCCTCGGCCCCCAGCCGGAGGGAGCCCACTACGTGCTGATCGACTCCTACGGTCTGGCCCAGAAGATGTATGACAACCGGCCGCGGGAGCCGTTCTACGCGGTACTCGACCTCGACACGGTCTACGAGGACGACACGATTCTGGCCTACGAGCGCAACGGAACCCCTCTCGAGACGCACCTCGGCGCCCCCGCCCGCCTGCGGGTGGAGTCAAACCACGGCTACAAGCACGTCAAGTGGGTGCGCTCGATCCGGTGGATAGCCGACTACGCGGAGTACGGTGACGGCCGAGGCGGGACCCGCGAGGATTCCGCGCTGCAGGCGTTCAACGGAAGGATCTGACGTGTCCCACATCGTCTCGTGCCGCTTCGAGGTCAGCGGCGTCCGGAACGACAGGGACGTCAAGAAGGCCCTCCAGGCGCTCTACGACATCTTCGCCGAGCACGGACTGGGCCAGGCGACCTTCGAACTCACCGGGGCCGAACACGCGCAGCTGTACGTCAAACACCCGGACACGGTCCGCCCGGACCCGGCGATCATCGAGAAGGCCCTCGCCCGCGCGGGAGACTTCCGGGTGGTCTCTACCCATCTGCACTCCTCGAACTGAATCGCTGCACCGATGTCCCGAAACCCGGTCCGGCGCAACTGCGCACACCCGCACTCCTGCTCGGACGAGACCCGGCTGCGGGTACTAGCCGATGCCCCACTGACCCGGGAGCTCTCACCTGATGACCGGCGCGACCTCAACGGGCACCTGACCGCCTGGTCCTGGGCCGAGGGCGATCCGATGGTGCTCGCCGGGGATGAAATCCCCGGTTCGTATCTCGTCGTCTCCGGACGCGCGCGGGTTACCCGGGACACCGCCGATGGCCGGGAGCTCACCGTGGACATCGCCGCCCCCGGAGACACCGTGGGGCCGTTGCACACGGAGGCTGCCGTCGCGACCGAGTCCGCCTGGGCGATGGAGACGACCTGTGCGCTCTTCCTGCCCGCTCACGCGCTGGCGGAGGTGGTCGGCGACCACCCGAGCCTCGCCCTGGGCCTGATCCGAATGCAACAGGATCGGCTCGCGCAGGCCCGGGAACAGGAGATCGGGCACACCACGCAGTCGGTGGAGCAGCGGGTCGGCTCGACGCTGCGGTACCTCGACCGCAAGCTCGGAAGCCTCCAGCGGGACGGCTCGAGTCTCCTCCAGGTCCGACTGCGCCGCGACGACATTGCGGGGATGGCCGGCACCACAGTGGAATCCGCCTCGCGCGCGATGGCGCGGATGAAGAAGGCGGGCGTCATCGACTCCGGCCGCGAATGGGTCTCGGTCCTCGACCGCGCCGCACTCGAGAGGCTGATCGCGGGCGATTAACTGGTCGGCGCCGCTTTCCCGCTGATTGATTGGCGTCAAGGAAGTCCTCTCCGGTTGCTCCTAGGTTCGGAGATGCACGTAAGGAACGTGCACCGTTCCCCCGAGGAACAGCAACCGTAGAGGAGCTGGGATCACCATGAGTGTCCGCGAACAGGTCAAGAGCATCGTTCTGCGTTCGGATGAATTCTCGTGCCCGTCGTGCATCGCGAAGATCGAGAACAAGTTGAACGGTCTGGACGGTGTCGAGTCCGCGGAGGTCAAGTTCGCCTCCGGACGAGTACTGGTCGACTACGACCCCGCGAAGGTCTCGGTACGTGATCTCGTCGCAGCGGTCGCCGAGGTCGGCTACGCGGTCAAGCCGTCGGCGTTCTGACGCGACGACACCGACCGCACGACGGCGACCGAAGGAGACAGGACAATGCTGAAATCATGGAAGACCTGGGGCGTGGTGGCGGCCTCCGGCCTGCTCATCGTCGCCTCGTGGCTCGTCGGCCGACTCACCTCGGCCGACGCGGTGGCGGACGGATTGATGATCATCGCCGCTCTCGTGGCCGGCTACCGGATCGCCGTCTCGGCGGTTCAGGCGCTTCGGATCCGGATGATCTCGATCGATCTGCTGGTCGTGGTCGCCGCCGTCGGGGCCATGTTCATCGACAACTACTGGGAGTCTGCGGCGGTCACTTTCCTCTTCGCCCTCGGCAAGGCCCTGGAGAAGGCGACTCTCAACCGCACTCGCCGGGCCCTGTCCGACCTCGTCGACTCGGCGCCCGAGACCGCCACCATCCTTCGTGACGGCGAGCCGGAGACCGTCGAGGTCTGGGAACTCGAACCCGGCGACCTCGTGCTGGTGCGCAACGGGGAGCAGGTCCCCGTCGACGGCCGGGTGCTCTCCGGCAACGGCGGCGTGGACGAGGCCACCATCACCGGCGAGTCCGTCCCGGCCGAGAAGTCCGAGGGCTCCGAGGTGTTCGCCGGCACCTGGCTACGGTCGGGAGTCCTGCGTATCGAGGCCGTCGGCATCGGTGCCGACACCACCCTCGCCCGGATCGTCCACCGGGTGGAGGACGCCCAGGACGACAAGGCCCGCACCCAGACCTTCATGGAACGGTTCTCGACCTGGTACACCCCCGCCGTGATGATCTCGGCGCTGGTGGTGGCCCTGATCCCCTGGTCGTTGGTCGCCACCATGGGCAACATCGAGCTCGCGCTCACCCTCCTGGTGATCGGCTGCCCCGGCGCCCTGGTGATCTCGATCCCCGTGTCGATCGTCGCCGGGATCGGCCGCTCCGCCAAGGACGGTGTTCTCATCAAGGGCGGCGAGTACCTCGAGAGTGCGGCCCGGGTCGACGCGGTCGTCGTCGACAAGACCGGCACCCTCACCAACGGTCGGCCGGTCCTGACCGACGTGGACGTGCTCGACGACGACTATTCGCGTGAGGACGTCCTGAGGCTGGCCGCCCGAGCCGAGACCGCGTCCGAGCATCCGCTCGCCGAGGCGATCATCTCGGGTGCCCGGGAGGCGGGACTGGAGATCGACCTGGTCGAAGCGGCCGAGCCCGTCGCCGGCAAGGGCATCCGCGCCGAGGTGGATGGCCGAGTGGTCGCGGTGGGCTCCGCGGATCTACTCGACCACCGGCCTGACAACGCACGGATCCTCGAACTCAACGACCAGGGCAGGACCGCGATGTTTGTCGGGGTCGACGGACGGGCGGTCGGGATCGTCACCGTCGCCGACACCATCCGTGACGACGCCCCGGCAGCGGTCAGGGCACTGCACGACGCAGGGATCAGGGTCGTCATGGCGACCGGCGATGCCCAGCGGGTGGCCCGTAATGTCGGCGCCGAACTCGGGGTCGACGAGATCCGTGCCGAGCTCATGCCGGAGGACAAGGTCGAGATCGTGCGCGAGCTGCAGTCCCGCGGCCACACCGTGGCCATGGTCGGTGACGGGGTCAACGACACCCCTGCATTGGCACTGGCCGACATCGGGGTGGCGATGGGAGCCGCCGGCTCGCCGGCCGCGATCGAAACCGCCGACATCGCGTTGATGGCGGACAGGCTCCCGCGGCTCCCGTACGCGCTCTCCCTGGCCAAGCGGACCGTCCGCACCATGCGACTCAACATCGCCATCGCCCTGGTGACCGTTGCCGCGCTTCTTGCCGGGCTGTTCCTCGGGGGCGTGACCATGTCGATCGGGATGCTGGTCCACGAGGTGTCCGTTCTCGCGGTGATCGCGATCGCGATGCTCCTCCTGCGGCCGACCCTCGAGAAGGACGGAACCGGGATCCCGGGACACGCGGGGGACCTCGTCCTCGGGACCGGAGCACGGGACGTGAGCCGGGTGTGATCAGACCCTGATGCCGTAGGAGCCGAGAAGACGACGAAGGCCGCCCGCGGCGAGCGGGCGGCCTTCGTGTTGAGAGTACCGGTGGGGGGACTCGATCCCCCGACCTCACGATTATGAGTCGTGCGCTCTAACCAGCTGAGCTACACCGGCATGCCCTGCCAGTCGGACGATCGAGCCGCCCCGCACAGTGCGAGCCCCCTGTCGGAATCGAACCGACGACCTTTTCCTTACCATGGAAACGCTCTGCCGACTGAGCTAAGGGGGCGGGCCGCGCTTCGCTGTTGGTCACCCAACCGCTTGGCGCGTAAGCCTTTAGCAGATTACACACACGGCCGAACGCGGCACAAATCGCCCGGTGAGACGCAGTTGCGCCGGGCCCGCTGGCAGGATGGTCCGGTGCACATCTCCGTGGTGATCCCCGTCCTCGACGACGCCCGCGAACTCGAGGGATGCCTGGCCTCCCTCGCCACGCAGACGCGGTCGCCCGACGAGGTCGTGGTGGTGGACAACGGGTGCTCGGACGACAGCGTCGCGGTGGCGTTGGCCGCGGATGCGCGGATCGGGGTCCGGGTGGCCGTCGAGCCCGTCCGCGGCATCCCCGCAGCGGCCGCGGCCGGCTACGACTCCGCGACGGGCGACATCATCGCCCGACTCGACGCCGACTCCCGGCCCGGACCCGGGTGGCTCGCCCGGATAGAGGCCGCGTTCACCGCCGATCCCGAACTCGCGGCCATCTCCGGCCCGGGCGAGTTCATCGGACTGGAGGGGTGGCGGGCCCGCGCCGCGAAGCTGCTCTACATGGACGCGTTCTTCGTCTCCGTCGGCGCCGCCATGGCCCACCCCGTCCTGTTCGGCTCGAACCTGGCGATGCGCCGCAGCGCCTGGGAACGGGTGCGCGACGGGGTCAACCGGACCGACCCGGAGCTGCACGACGACATCGACCTGTCGTTCCAGTTCGGCGCCGACGACCGCCTGCTGGTCGACCGTTCCCTGACCGTGGGGATCTCGGCCCGACCCTTCGACGACCCCGCGGCCATGCGGCGACGATTCTCGCGGGCATTCCGGACGATCTTCCTCAACTGGCGGTCGAGCCCGCCGTCGCGGCGGTGGCTGGAGCGCGTCCAGCGCTGACCCGGCCCGGTCGGCCGAATCAGCCGGTGAGGCGGCGCGGGCTCACGCCCAGACGAGCACCGACCAGAGGATGAGCTGCGTGACGCAGAAGCCCGCCAGCATGTTGAGCACCAGGAAGCGCTTCCAGCCCTCGTTGGTCGCCTCGGCGGTGGCGTCGGTGACCCGCGTGTAGGCGGCCACCGTGGCGAGGTACGGCAGGATCGCGAACGCCGCCCCCGACGCGGGCCACGGCGCGGCGATCAGCAGCACCAGTACCGCGGCGGCGTAGCAGGCCAGCGCGAACCACACGGCTGCCCGTGCGCCGAGGACGGTAGCGACCGATTTCAGGTCGGCCTCGCGGTCGAAGCGCACGTCCTGCACGGCGCCGAACGCCTGGGACGCCGCGCCCCACAGCATGAACGCGATCAGGCACGCCCACACCCCGCCGCCGAGGTCGGCGCCAGCGATGGTCCAGCCGACGATCGCCGGGGAGACGAAGTGGAACGCCGAGGTCACCGAGTCCAGGAAGGGGATCTCCTTGAACCGCAGACCCTTGGCACTGTAGGCGATCACCGCGAACGCGCTCGCCGCCAGCCACAGCGACGACTCGAGCGTCCCGACCACCACGAGGTAGACCAGGAACGGCACGGTCGTCACGGCCGAGGCCACGAGCGTCGCCGTGTGCCGCGACCGTGCCAGCACCGAGCCCTCCACGCCGCCCTTGCGGGGGTTGCGCAGGTCCGACTCGTAGTCGAAGACGTCGTTGATCCCGTACATCGCGAGGTTGTACGGCACCAGGAAGAAGAGCGTGCCGATCACGCCCAGCAGGTCGAACCCGCCCGTGGCCAGGAAGTACGCCAGCGCGAACGGGGCGGCGGTGTTCACCCACGAGACCGGGCGGGACGACCAGAAGAGGGTGGTGAGTAGACCCGGTGTCGCCGGCCGCTCGGGGGTGCGGACCTTGTCGTCGTCGTTCTCCCCCGGTTCCGGGGTGCCCGCCAGCGCGACGTCCCCCCGACCCGACACCGTCGGGCTGCCCACCACGGCACCGGCCCGCGGCCGGGCGGTGAGCACGAACCACACCGAGGGCATGAACACGGCCACGGCCACGGCGTAGGCGAAGTCCTCGATGGGGGCCACGCCCAGGCGGATGCCGCTGGTCAGCGCGTCGTCGTAGGCCACGAGTCCGGCGGAGATCATGACGTTGTCGAAGATCGCCGTGAGGACGAGCAGCACCACGAGGGAGCCGCCGACCGCGATCAGCCAGCGTCGGCGCTCGGGCCCCCGCAGGCGCCACAGCGCGATGAGGGCGGCCGCGATCACGGGGATGGCCATCGTGGCGTTGATGGTCGAGTAGATGCTCACGGGCGCGCCCCCGCCCCGTCGTTCTGGGCGCCGTCGTTCTGGGCGCCGTCGTTCTGGGCCCCGTCGTTCTGGGCGCCGCCGGACCGTGCGCCGCCGGACCGCGCGCCCCGCCGCCGCGAGATGTGCTCGACGGCCGTGACCACGCCCGTCGCGCACACCAGTGCGAGGTGCGACAGGAACGCGAGGAACACGACCTCCTCGAGCGGGATCTCCGGCGCGACCAGCAGGCCGGTCATGAAGTCGGTCTGGCCGCGGAAGAACACCCCGCTGCGCACCCCGAGGACGTCCCACGTGAGCAGCAACGCCACCGCCGCGGTCACGGCGAGTGCGGTCGCGGCCGGCGCGCGGAACGCCGCGAGCTTCCAACGGTGGTCGATGACGAGGATGCCGGCGAACGAGATGACCTGGACCGCCAGGTAGGCCAGCCCGATCACCGGTCGAACACCGTGCCCCGATCGAACACCGTGCCCCGATCGAACACCGTGCCCCCGCCGGGCTCCGCCACGGGCGCGGTGCCCGTGTCGCCGCGCACGTGCTTGAGGATCAGCTCGGCGCTGATGAGACACATCGGCAGCCCGATCCCGGGGATGGTCGAGGCGCCGGCGTAGTACAACCCGTCGACGTGCGTGCTGACGTTGCGGGTGCGGAAGAACGCGCTCTGCGCCAGGGTGTGCGCGGGCCCGAGGGCGGTGCCGCGCCACGCGCCGAGGTCGTCCTGGAGGTCGGCGGGGGCGATGGTGCGCCGCACGACGATCCGCTCGGCTAGGTCGTCGATCCCGGTCCAGTCGGCGATCTGGGCGATGGCCCGGTCGGCGGCCGCCTCGATCGTGGCGTCCCCCGCACCGTCGACGCCGCCGTGGCCCAGCGAGGGGTCCGCGGGGATGGGCACCAGGACGAAGAGGTTCTCGTGCCCCTCCGGCGCGATGCCCGCGTCCGGGTCGGTATCGGTGGCACTGGGGCGACAGACGTAGAGCGACGCCGGGTCGGGGATGTGCGGCTGCTCGCCGAAGATGGCGTCGAACCCCTCCTCCCACCGGTCGGTGAACAGCAGCGTGTGATGGGCCAGTTGCGGAAGCTCACCGCGCACACCGAGCAGCATGAGCAGTGCTCCGGGCCCGGGGGTACGCGAGTCCCAGTAGGACTGTGGGTAGGTGCGGAGGTGCTCGGGGAGCCACCGGGTCTCGAGGTGGTGGAGGTCCGCGGCCCCGACGACGAGGCCGGCCGGCAGCGTCCGCTCCGCCCCGGCCCGGTCGCGCACCCGGACGCCCCTGAGCTGCGCCTTCGACCGGCGGGACCCGCGCGCGCGGGCGCCCTCGGATGTGGTGACAAGTTCGATCGCCTCGGTGCCCGTGTGGATGACCACACCCTGCTGCTCGGCGACCCTGCGGATCGCGGCGATCACCTCGGTGAACCCTCCGCGCGGGTAGAGGACACCGTCGGTGAGGTCGAGGTGGCTCATGAGGTGGTAGATCGACGGCGCCAGGTACGGCGAGGACCCGAGGAACACCGCGGGGTAGCCGAGGATCTGCTGGATGCGGCGGTCGCTGAACCGGCGGGCCACGAACGAGTGCAGCGGCTGGACGAGGCGGGCCACCAGCGAACCGGCCCGGGCCACCACGTCGGGGCGCACCAGGGCCGGGTACGAGGTGAAGTTGGTGTAGAGGAACCGCTTGAGCGCGAGGTCGTAGGTGGTCCGCGCCGAGTCGAGGTACCTGCCCAGCACGCGGCCGGCGCCGGGTTCGAGCGACTCGAACAAGGCGGTCGAGGCCGCGCGATCCGAGCGGATGTCGACCGACTCGGGGCGGTTCTCGAAGTACACGCGGTACCCGGGGTCCAGGCGCACCAGGTCCAGCTGCTCGTCGGCGGAGGTACCGCAGAGGCGGAAGAAGTGGTCGAACACTTCCGGCATGAGGTACCAGGAGGGGCCGGTGTCGAAGCGGAACCCGCCCGCCGACCAGCTGCCCGCGCGCCCGCCGACGGAGTCGGTGGCCTCGACGAGCGTGACGTCGCGCCCCTCGTGGGCCAAGAGCGCGGCGGTCGCCAGGCCGGCGATGCCGCCGCCCACCACGACGACGGGCCCCTCCGGGGCGTGCCGGCGGCTCATCGGGCCACCGCCCCACCGCGCGCGGCACCGGGGCGGGCGCCGGACCGGCCGCGCCCGGCTGCAGCGCGGCCGATCACCGCGAGCTTCACCGGATCGGGCACCCGCACCCGGCCCGCGCTCACCCCGGATGCCCCGGCCGCCCGTAGGCGATCGTTGAGCTCGGCGAACAGGTCGTGGGCTGCGGCCACCGCCAGGCGGTCGCGGCCCGGGATCCGGTTGATCGCCGCCCGCGCGATGCGCAGGTCCGCGTCCACGTCATCGGCCAACTCGCGTACGTCCTTCTCCGTCAGTGCCCGCGGGTCACGGCCCGGCAGGTAGTTGCGACCGAGTTCCGTGAAGTCTTCCCGGATGTCCCGGAGGAAGTTCACCTTCTGGAACGCCGCTCCGAGTGCGCGCGCTCCGGCGGCCATCTCGTCGTCGTCACCCAGTCCCCCACCGGCGAACGTCCGCAGGCACATCTCCCCGATGACCTCCGCCGACCCGTGGATGTACCGACGCAGCGACTCCTCGGTGTGTTCGGTGACGTCGATGTCGGCCTCCATCGAGTCGTAGAACGGATCCACCAGGCGCGCGTCGATCCCGAACCGACGCGCGGTGTCGGCGAAGGCGTGCGTCACCGGATCGGGGTCCAGCCCGCGCTCGATCGCGCGGTGCGTCCGGCGGCGCGCCTCGGCGATGAGCTCGCGCGCGGCGACCGGGTCGTCCATCGCGCCGTCGACGACCTCGTCCCCGACCCGCGCCCACGCGTAGATCGCGGCGACGTGCGGGCGGGTGGCGGGTGCGAGCAGTCGGCAGGCCAGTGCGAACGACGTGGAGTACCGGCGCAGGATCACCTCGCTGCACCGGCGGGCGGCGTCGGTGAACTCCGCGTGGGGGCTCTGCTGGGTCATCGGGTCCTCTCCAGGGCGGTGGCCAGGTGGGGGCCGAGCGCGGCCCGGACGTCGTGCGGCACGGCCGGGGAGTCCAGCGCGGCGCGGGCGGCGGTGATGAGGTCCTCGGCGATGCCCACCGCGTGCTCGCGGGCGCCGCACTCGCGCAGCAGCTCGCGCGCGGTGTCGGGGTCGGGCGTGTGGCCGTTCCTCGTCGCGGGGTCGGCGGCCGGACGACCGAGGGCGGCGTCGATCCGCGGCCAGGCCTCGGTGGTGGCGGCGTGGGCCAGCAGGACGGTCGGTGCGCGCCGGAGCAGGTCGCCCTCGTTGGACTTGCCGGTCACGGCCGGATCCCCGAACACGCCCAGCACGTCGTCGATCACCTGGTAGGCGGTCCCCAGGTGGCGGCCGGCCTCACGCAGCGGGGGGATGACCTCGTCGGGCGCGCCGCCGAGCATCGCGCCCAGCACGAGGGGCAGGCACACGGAGTAGGCGGCGGTCTTGGCCGCGCCGATCGCCAGCGCGCGTTCCCGGTCGGCGGGCTCGCGCTCGACGCAGCCGTGGACGTCCGCGTACTCCCCGGCGATCGACGCGACGACCGCGCTCTGCACCTCGTCGAGCACACGGTGCAGCAGTGGCGCCGGCACGGGCAGGCGGGCGAAGTCGGCCATCGCGGCCACGAGCAGCAGGTCGCCGCCGAGCAGCCCGCCGACCTGTCCGAGGTGCCCCGCGGCCTCGGTCCCGATCCCCCCGGCGGTGGCCCGCGCGGTGGTGCGGCCCTGCAGGTTGGGCTGGCCGCGGCGCTGGTCGTCCCCGTCCGCCAGGTCGTCGTGGACCAGGAACGCCTCGTGCAGCAACTCCAGTGCCTGGCCCGCGGCGGCCCGCACGGCCTCGTCGGTGCCCCCGGAGGTGGTGTACACGGCGTCGAAGAGCGCTGAACGCATCCCCTTGCCGGAGCGGGTGGTCCGCCCGAGGTCATCGGCCCAGTCGTCCACTGCGGAACCCAGGCCCGCCGGCAGGTCGCCGGTCGTCATCCGATGTGCGGCGGTCATCGAAAGGAGTGTCATGTCCGGTGGTTCGGAGCCGGGGCCGTCGTGGATACGTCTCACCTCGATTCTTCTCGACGAGATGCGGCGTGACAGGTCGTGGGGTCGTGACACTGGGGACCGCGCGAGTTCACATTTTCACGGATTCCCGGGCGACAGGTCCCGAAATGCACGAAGACCCCCGCTTGTGGCAGGGGTCTCGCGTGCCAGATGATGGATTCGAACCAACGTAGGCTAAGCCGACGGATTTACAATCCGCTCCCTTTGGCCGCTCGGGCAATCTGGCGTGCACCTCAAGGGCGCTACGACACGATACAACGGCTGTGACCCCTGGTGCCAAATCGGGGTGCTCAGGGGTGGTGCGGCGGCGGCCTCCCGGGCCCGCCCGAGGCCGCCTCGAGCCCTGGCCGTGGCCGCCTCGGGCCCCGGCCGTGGCGGGTAGCCTGGCCGGGACATCCCCCAACGACAGGAGTACGTCCATGGCCTCGGAGTCCTCGTTCGACATCGTCTCGGAGTTCGACCGCCAGGAGGTGGACAACGCCCTGAACCAGGCCGCCAAGGAGCTGGGCACCCGCTACGACTTCCGCGGGACCGACGCGAGCATCGAGTGGAAGGGCGAGGACGCGGTGGAGATCGTCGCGAACTCCGAGGACCGTGTGCTGGCCGCCAAGGACGTCTTCGTGGAGAAGTTGGTGCGCCGCGGGCTGAGCATGAAGGCGCTCGAGGTGGGCGACCCGATGCCGTCGGGCAAGTCGTTCCGCCTGGTCGGCTCGCTCAAGCAGGGCATCGACAAGGAGAACGCCAAGAAGATCACCAAGCTCCTGCGCGACGAGGGCCCCAAGGGCGTCAAGGCGCAGATCCAGGGCGAGGAGATCCGTGTGTCGTCCAAGAAGCGCGACGACCTGCAGGAGTGCATCTCGCTGCTCAAGGGTGCCGACTTCGAGGTCGCGCTGCAGTTCACCAACTACCGCTGACCCGCCGACGGTGCCGTTCCGCATAGGCGGGGGTAGACGTCGGCTCCGCGCCGCCGCGCTGGTCGCCGCCGTGGGCCTGTCCTCGCTGGTGGGGTGCGCGTCCGGGGGCGACGACGACGAGGTCGCGCAGCAGCTGACCGTCTTCGCCGCCGCGTCGCTCAGCGGGGCGTTCACCGAGATCGCCGAGGAGTTCGAGGGGGCGCATCCCGGTGTGTCGATCCGACTGGGTTTCGACGGCTCCTCCGGCCTGGTGGACCAGCTGGCCGGCGGTGCCCCGGCGGACGTGTTCGCCTCCGCCGACGTCCGGACGATGGACCGCGCCGTCGCCGAGGGCCTGGTCGCCGGCGAGCCGACACCGCTGGCCACCAACGTGCTCACCCTCATCACCCCGCCCGGCAATCCGGCGGGGATCACCGGTCTCGACGACTCGCTGGACGGCGCACGACTCGTGGTGTGCGCGGCCGTCGTGCCGTGTGGTGCGGCGGCCCGCACGCTGGCGGACGCGGCGGGGATCGACCTGGCCCCGGTGAGCGAGGAGTCCACCGTCACCGACGTGCGCGGCAAGGTCACCTCCGGCGAGGCAGACGCGGGGATCGTCTACGCCACCGACGCCCGCGCCGTCGCCGACCGTGTCGAGCGGGTCCCGATCGCCGGTGCCGACGCGGTGCCGAACGTCTACCCGGTGGCCGTCCTCGACCGCGCCGCGGACTCCGAGATGGCCCGCCTTTTCGTCGACGCCGTCACCGGCCCCGAGGGTCGCGCGGTCCTCGCCGAGTACGGCTTCGGTCCGCCGTGACCCGGCCCCCGCTCCCCCGCTGGCTGCTCGTGGCCGCGGTGCTCGCCGTCCTGCTGGCGGCCCTGCCCCTGGCTGGCCTCGCCGCGCGCGTCCCGTGGGCGCGGGTTCCCGAACTCCTCGGCTCGGAGGCCGCCCGCGACGCCCTGCTGCTGAGCCTGCGGACGTGCGCGCTCTCCACCGTCCTGTGCATCCTGCTCGGCACCCCGCTGGCGGTGGTGCTGTCCCGCAGCAGTGGGCCGCTGGCGGCACTGGCCCGGACGGTCACCGCGCTGCCCATGGTCCTTCCCCCGGTCGTGGCCGGCCTGGCCCTGCTCATCACGCTCGGGCGCACCGGCGTCGTGGGACAGCACCTGTCCGTGCTGGGCATCGAGATCGGGTTCACGACCGCGGCCGTGGTGATCGCGCAGACGTTCGTGGCGATGCCGTTCCTGGTGGTGGCGCTCGAAGGCGCGCTGCGCTCGGTGGACTCCGGCCTCGAGCGGACCGCCGCCTCGCTGGGCGCCTCCCCGACCCGGGTCCTGACGACCGTGACGTTGCCGCTGGTCCTGCCGGCCCTCGTCGCCGGCGCGACCATGTCGTTCGCCCGCGCTCTCGGGGAGTTCGGCGCCACCCTGACCTTCGCCGGTTCCCTGCAGGGCACCACGCGCACCCTGCCGCTGGAGATCTACCTCAGCCGGGAGGCGGACACCGAGACCGCCCTCGCCCTGGCCGTGGTGCTCATCGCGGTGGCCGCCGCGCTCATGGCGGTCTCCGCGCTCGTCGCCCGCAGGGCGGTGGTGGGCCGTGGCTGACCACCCCGACGCGTCGCGTCCCGCCGAGCCACACCCCGCCGAGTCACACCCCGTCACCTCGCATCCCGCCGCGTCGCATCCCGCCGCCGAGCTGGACTGCCGGGTCGCCGCCCGCGACGTCGACCTCCGCCTCAGCATCCCCGCGGGCCGCCGGGTCGCGATCGTCGGGCCCAACGGCGCGGGCAAGTCCACCGCCCTGTCGCTGCTCGCCGGGCACCTGCGGCCCGACTCGGGCGAGGTCCGGCTCCACGGCCGCGTCGTCGGCTCGCCCCGCATCCACCTGCCCGCCCACCGCCGCCGCGTGGTGTCGCTCGAGCAGCGTCCCGGGCTGCTGCCCCACCTGTCCGCCCTGGACAACGTCGCGTACGGCCCACGCGCCCGTGGCGTCCGCAGGCGGGCCGCGCTCGACCGCGCCCGCACCGAGCTCGAGGCCGTGGGGTGCGGCGACCTCGCCGACCGCAGACCCCACGAGCTGTCCGGCGGGCAGGCGCAGCGCGTCGCCCTGGCCCGGGCCCTCGCCGTGGATCCGGAGCTCGTTCTGCTCGATGAGCCCCTGGCCGCCCTGGACGTGGAGGTCGCCCCCGCGATCCGGCGTCTCCTCGCTGATCGGCTCGCCGGACGGGCCGTGGTCCTGGTGACCCATGATCCGCTGGACCTGTGGGCGCTGGCCGACGATGTCGTCGTCGTCGCCTCCGGCCGCGTCACCCAGTCCGGCACGGTCGAGGAGGTCCTGGCCCGCCCCGCGTCCGATTTCGCCGCGCGTCTGGCTGGCGTCTCACTGGTGGAGGGGATCGTCGACGACGACGAGCTGCGCACCCCCGGCGGCGACCGCGTCTCGGGGGTCCGCGCGACCGCGGCGGCGGGATGGCGGCCGGGTGCGCGGGCGGTGGCGACCGTTGCTCCGCGGGCGGTGGCCGTCCACGTTGATCCCGCGCCCACCGGCTCCACGCAGGCCCCGACTTCGGCTCCGGCCACCACGAGCCCGATGCCGACCCCGACCCCGGCATCCGCGCACGCGCCTGCCGCGAGCACGCGGAACTCCTGGCCCGCGCGGGTGGTCTCACTGGCTCCCGCCGGGGCGCTGACGCGGGTGTCGGCGGAACTCCGGGACGGTCAGCGGGTCGATGCCGAGATCACGAGCCGCTCGGCCGCCGAACTCGAGCTCGCCCCGGGTTCGCCCGTGATCCTCGTGGTCAAGGCGGCCCAGGTCGGGCTGTACACGCGCCGCTGACCCGCGGTCTGAGCGGGCCCCGGCCACCCAGCCACTGCCCGCAATGGCAGCCCTCTCGAACACAGGCGCCCCCGCGATGGCGTCTCGCCTGCACCGAAGCGTGCGCGAGACGCCATGGTCGCGTGCGGCTGTTGTCGGGGCGGGCAGGCGCGCGTGCGACTGTCGTCGGGCCACACAGGCGCCCGTGCGGCTGCCGGGTCGTTGGG
This sequence comes from Dietzia sp. Die43, assembly GCF_024519835.1. NCBI lineage: Bacteria > Bacillati > Actinomycetota > Actinomycetes > Mycobacteriales > Dietziaceae > Dietzia > Dietzia sp. Die43. The sequence continues at coordinate 26,751 of NZ_JALJRF010000006.1, forward strand.
GGAAGGTCAGCCGACGCGGTCGACGGTGAAACGCACGAGCCGACGCAGCGCCTCGTTCGCCGGGCCGGCGGGCAGGACGTCGAGCTCGGTCATGGCGTCATCGACGTACTTCTCGAGCGTGGCCCGCGCGCGCCGCATACCGTCGGACGCGCGCAGCAACTCGAGGGCTTCCGCCACCTCCGCGTCATCGGTGAGCGGCTCGGCGAGCAGCTCGCGCAGGCGTGCACTGTCCGAGGAGCCGGCCTCCATGGCGTAGATCATCGGCAGGGTGTGGACGCCCTCGCGCAAGTCCGTACCGGGCGTCTTGCCCGACTCGGTGGACGGCGAGGCGATGTCGATGATGTCGTCGGCGATCTGGAACGCGATCCCCACGGCGTCACCGAGGCGGCGCAGGCTGCCGATCTGCTCGGCGGTCGCCCCCGAGTACTCGCCGCCGAACTGGGCGGCCGCGGCGATGAGCGAGCCGGTCTTCTCCCAGATCACCCGCAGGTAGTGCTCGGCGGCACCCTCCTCACGACCGCCGACGCCCGGGCCGACGGTCTCGCGCATCTGCCCGGTGACCAGCTCGGCGAACGTCTGGGCGATGAGCTGCACGGCCTCGGGTCCGAGGTCGGCCAGGAGCATCGAGGAGTGGGCGAAGAGGAAGTCGCCGGCGAGGATCGCGGTGGAGTTGTCCCAGCGGCTGTTGGCCGACTCGACACCGCGGCGCATGGCGGCCTCGTCCATGACGTCGTCGTGGTACAGCGTGGCCAGGTGGATCATCTCGCACACCACGGCGGCCTTGACGAGCCGCTCGCGGTCGGGCGCGGGGCCCAGCGAGCCCGAGAGAAGGGTGACGACGGGCCGGAACCGCTTGCCGCCGGCGGTGACGAGGTGCAGTGCGACCTCGGAGAGGAAGTCCTCGCCGGTCTGGAGTCGGCTGACGAGCAGCTTCTCGACCTCGTCGAGCCGTTCGCGCAGGTCGGCTGCGAGGTCGGCGTCGCCGACGTCCACGCCCGCCACCGTGTGGTCGGTCGCCGTCTCCGCGGTGCCGGTCACTGAATCGCTCGACATCCCCACTCGTCCTCGTCGCCTGGTGAAGGGTCGGCGTGGCCCGCCCTTCCCGACAGACTACGGTCCCGCGTCGCGGGCAGTGGCACCCCACCCCGCCCGAGGTCCCGGCGACCGCCGCACCCGCCGACCTGCCACCATGGAGCGCATGGAGTCAGGTATGGGTCTTCCCGCGTCGACGGACGTCCTCGTGGTGGGTTGCGGCCCCGCCGGTTCGGCGACCGCGACGTGGTTGGCGCGTGCCGGTCGCGAGGTCACGGTGCTCGACGCGGCACGGTTCCCGCGCGACAAGACCTGCGGCGACGGGCTCACGCCGCGGGCGATGCTGGAGGTCGACCGGCTGGGTCTCGGCGGGTGGGCACGGGATCGGATCACCATCCGTGGGCTCGAGTTGCGGGGCTTCGGCCACTCCCGCCGGGTGCCGTGGCCGGCCGGTGAGCACGGTGGGACGGGGTCGGCGGTGCGGCGGACGGTGTTCGATGACCGGCTACGGCAGGCGGCCGTGGAGGCGGGCGCCGTGGTGCATGACGGCGTGCGCGTGACCGGCGTGGAGAGGGGCGACGACGGCGAGGTGACCGCTGTCCGGACCGAGGGCGGTCGCGTGGAGTGCCGAACCCTCGTGGTGGCCGATGGCGTGCGGTCGCCGGTGGGCCGACTGCTCGGCCGGACCTGGCATCGCGACACGGTGTATGCCGTGGCGGCGCGATCCTATGTCCGGTCCGGGCGTCATGATCATCCGTGGATCGGCTCCGATCTCGAGCTCCGCGACGAGGCGGGCGCCATCCAGCCCGGCTACGGCTGGGTGTTCCCGCTGGGTGACGGCGAGGTCAACCTCGGGGTGGGTGCGCTGGCGACCTCGGTGCGGCCGGCGAACGTCGCGGTCAAGGAGCTGCTGCAGCACTACGCCCGTAGCGTCCGTGGCGAATGGGGCCTGGCCGGCGAGCCGAGGGCGGTGACGTCCGCGTTGTTACCGATGGGCGGGGCGGTCTCGACGGTCGCCGGTCCCAACTGGGCGGCGGTCGGCGACGCCGCGGCGTGCGTGAACCCGCTCAACGGTGAGGGGATCGACTACGCGCTCGAGGGCGGCCGCCTGCTCGCCGAGCTGATCGTGGCGGGCCACGGCGTCGGCAGGGCGGGCCGCGGCGCTGCGGGTTCCGGCGGCGGCACGGCGGGCTCCCGCGCCGGCCGGGGCGCAGGCGCATCCGCGAACGCCCTCACGCACGCGTGGCCTCAGGTGCTGCGGGAGACGTACGGCGAGTCGTTCGCGATCGCGCGGGACGCCGCCCGCCTGCTCACCTATCCGAAGTTCCTGCCGCTGGCGGGACCGGTCGGGATGCGCTCGCAGGCGCTGATGACCGCGGCGGTGCGGTGCATGTCCAACACGGTCGCCGATTCGGACCGCGATGTGGTGGCCCGCGGCTGGCGGGCGGCGGGGTCGATTGCCCGCAGGCTGGACCGCCGGCCCCTCTTCGCGGACTGAGCTGGCCCCGGGCCTCCGCCTCGGCGGCGGGTGCGGGCGCGGCGGCGGTCGGGTCAGGCCGCGCCGGGGTCAGGCGGGGCGGCGCGCCAGGTGGATCGCCGCGATGCCGCCGGTGAGGTTGGTGACGCTGCAGCGCTCCCAGCCGCTGGCCTCGATGATCTCGAGCAGTGCCTGCTGGTCCGGCCAGTCGCGGATGGACTCGGCGAGGTAGACGTACGCGTCCGGGTTGGACGAGACGCTGGTGGCGATCTTCGGCAGCGCCCGCATGAGGTAGTTCATGTACAGCGCGCGGAAGGGCGGGAACACGGGCGTGGAGAACTCCACCACGGCCAGTCGCCCTCCGGGCCTGACGACGCGGGCCATCTCCCGCAGTCCGGCAGCGGTGTCCTGCACGTTGCGCAGCCCGAAGCTGATGGTGGCGGCGTCGAAGGAGTCGTCGGCGAACGGCAGCTTCATGGCGTCGCCCGCGACCTTGGGCACGTCCCGGCCGGAGCCCGCCCGCAGCATCCCCAGCGAGAAGTCCGCGGCCACGCACCACGCGCCGGACTTGGCGAGCTCGACGGTCGACACGGCGGTGCCGGCGGCCAGGTCGAGGATCCGCTCCCCGGGGCGCGGCGCGAGCAGCGAGCGGGCCCGCCGCCGCCACACGCGGTCCATGCCCCCGGAGAGGACGGTGTTGGTCAGGTCGTAGCGCTTGGCGACACCGTCGAACATCGACGCGACGTCGCGGGGCTGCTTGTCGAGATTGGCGCGGGACACGCCGTCGACGCTACCCGCCCCCGGCGCGCGTGGCCGATCAGGCCACCACACGTGGGGCTCGGCTCCCGCCCACACCACGCGCGTTGGTCCGGTCGACCCCGATCGTGCGCGCGCCACCCCTGCCCACGCCGACCCTGCCCATGCCACCCCTGCCCACGCCGACCCTGCCCGAATCGGACCGGGCGCCCGCCGCCGCGTAGTGGTCGAAGAGTTGGGCGCAGATCGCGTCCCAGGTGCGACCGAGGACGGTGGCGCGGGCGCCGGCGGCCAGTCGCTCGTGGTCGGCGAGCACCGCGTCCACGGCCGGCGACACCTCGGCGGCGTACCGGCGCGGGTCGAGCAGGACGCCGTTGACCCCGGTCTGCACGAGGTCGCGGGGCCCGCCCTGGTCCGGGCCGACGACGGGCACGCCGGACGCCTGCGCCTCCTGGATGGACTGGCAGAACGTCTCGAACTCACCGGGGTGGCAGAACACGTCCATCGTGGCGTAGGCCTGCCCGAGCTGGTCGCCGTGGAGTTCGCCGGTGAAGATCGCGTGGGGCATGGCGGCCTGGAGTGCGGGGCGGTCGGGGCCGTCTCCGACGACGACGAGGTGGAGGTCTCCCCCCGGGCCCGACCGGTCGGCCAGCGACTGAAGGCGCTCGACGTGCTTCTCCGGGGCGAGCCTGCCGACGAATCCCACGACGGGCCGCCCCTGCGGGGACCACAGCGCGTGCAGGGCCGCACTGCGCCGGGAGGGCGAGAAGCGCTCGGTGTCGACGCCCCGCCCCCACCGGTACAGGCGCGGGATGCCGTGGGCCGCGAGATCCTCCATCGCGGCGGTCGACGGGGCGAGGGTGCGGTCGCAGCTCGCGTGGATGGCCCGGGTCCAGGTCCAGGCCGCATCGGCGACGACACCGATCCCGTAGGCGTCGGCGAACCCGGCCACGTCGGTCTGGTAGACGGCCACCGCGGGCACGTCCAGGGCGCGGGCCGCGGCGGCACCGGCGGCACCGAGCACGAACGGCGACGCCAGGTGCACCACGTCGGGGCCGAAGTCGCGCAGGGCGCCGAACACGCTCGGGCTGGGTGCGCCGACCGGCAGGGAGGACACCACCGGCACCCTCACCGCGGTGACCCGGTGGACGGGATAGCCCAGGTGGTGGTCGGGGCCGCTCGCGTCCGCCCCGGGCCCGCCGAGCAGTGGTGCAACCGCGCTGACCAGCGGGTGCGCCCGGACGGCACCGGCGGCGCCCTGCCAGAAGCCGACCTGTCCGGAGGGGGCCACCACCAGACAGTCGTGCCCGTGCCGACGCGCGTACTCCAGCACGCGCAGGACGGAGTTGGTGACGCCGTTGACGTTCGGCAGGAACGATTCGGTGACGATGGCTACGCGCACGACCCCACTGTCGCCGGGCCGGGACACGGGCCGGTGATCAGCGAGAAACGGTGCGTCGAATTCGTGGTGCCGCCCGGTGAACCCTCGGTGACGCGGCGGCGTAGGCGAGCGCCGCCAACGGGACGACCACCGCGGGCACGGACAGGGCGGGCACGACGGCGACGGTCCAGCTGCGTCCCGAGACCCGCACCAGATCGGGGTTCGCGCGCCGGAACTCGACCTGCACCCGCTGCCCCTCGACGAGCCCGGTCGGGTAGAACACGCCGGTCACCGGTCGGACGGTCCGGCCGCCGCCGGCGTCGAACTCCACGGCGGCCCGCCGATCGGTGACCTCGGTGACGAAGGCGGTGGCGCTGCCCATGTCCCGGTCGATCCGCTGGTCGTTGATGAAGCACGCCAGCACGAGGAGCACGGCTGTGAGCAGTGAGAACACTCCCGCGGTCACGGCCACCACCCGCACGCCCCACCGGATACGGCGAGCGCGACGGATCTGCCGGGCCGAGACCGGGGCCGTCGCGGTCACCCGTCCGCCACGGCTTCCGAGCGCAGGGCCGCGTGGAGGTCGCGCAATCCCTGCCGGTCGGTCGCGACGCGCACCACCCGCAGACCCTCGGGCACGATGTCGCGGTGCCCGTTCGGGAACGCGGGCTGCGCGAGCAGGGCCTCGAGTCCGGCCGGGTCGGTGTCGGTGAAGGGCACCCCGGCGCCCGCGCACAGGGCGCCCAGGTCGGCGCCGTGCGGGGTGCCGAAGACGCGCTCGAAGTCGGCGGCCAGGCGGGGGTCCCCCTGTTCGAGCAAGGAGAAGATGCCACCACCGTCGTCGTCGGCCACGACGATCGTCAGGTCGTCGGGGTGGCGCTCCCGCGGCCCGAGCAGCAGGCCGGACACGTCGTGCAGGAAGGTCAGGTCGCCCAGCAACGCGACGGTCCGCCCCGGCGCCGACAACGCGACCCCGATCGCGGTGGAGACCGTGCCGTCGATCCCCGACGCCCCGCGGTTGGCGTACATCGCCACGTCCGGGTCGAGCGGGCCCACGAACGACAGGTCCCGCACGGCATTGGAGGCACCCACCACGAGGTTGTCCCCGGCCCGGACGCCGCGGGCCACGGCACGCGCCACGTGCAGTCCCGTCGGCGCGCCGGTCTCGAGATGCCGGTCCAGCAGCCGGTCCACGGCGGCGCGGGCGTGGGCGTCGGCGCGGGCCGTGGTCTCGGTCCATTCGGGGTCCACGCCCCACCCGGTGAGGACGGAGTCGGCGAGCTCGGCGGCGCTACCGGTGGGGTTGGGCGAGCGCGGGCCGGCGTCGAGGATCACGAGGTCGACGTCCGGGTCCGCCAGCAACCGCGTGACGGCGCGGTGCAGCGTCGGCCGGCCGGTGACCACCACCTGCTCGGGCCGCAGCGCCGGGATCGCCAGCGGGTGCACCGGGTGCAGCGGGACCGGGGCGCCGGGCTCGGCCACCGTCGGCACCGCCACCAGCCCCGAGACCGGTGCCGCCCCGACCCCCGAGACGACCAACGTGGGCCGCGTGAGATCCACCGCCACGGCCGAATCGGCGGGCGCCGAGTCGACCCCCGCCCCCGCTCGCTGCACCCACGGACGACCGTCCGCACGCCCCTCCGGCAGACGACCGGTCTCCGGGCCGTCGCCGACCTCGTCGTCGTCGTACCCCGGTGAGTCTCCCCCGAGAGTGAAGGCCTCGTCGCCCTCGCCCGGCACGAGCGGCTCGCGGAACGCGACGTCGACCTGCACCGGACCCGGGTCGGCCGCCGCGGTGGCGGTGAGGATCGCCCGGCCGATCGCGCTGCGCCAGTGCCGGTGCTCGGACTCGGGGTCCCCGGCCGCCCCGAGCTCGACGACCGCGCGCGCGTGCGGGCCGAACAATCCCACCTGGTCGATGGTCTGATTGGCACCCGTACCGCGCAGTTCGGGCGGCCGGTTGGCCGTGAGCGCGAGGATCGGCACGCCTGAGTGGGCCGCCTCCACCATCGCCGGATGGAGGTTGGCCACCGCGGTGCCGGACGTGACGACGACGGGGACCGGCCGCCTCGACCCCAGCGCGAGCCCCAGCGCGGTGAACCCGGCGGCGCGTTCGTCGATCCGCACGTGCAGGGCGAGCCGGCCGGACCGCTCGGCGGCGGCCAACGCCAGGGCCAACGGAGCGCTGCGCGATCCCGGGCACAGGACCACGTCGGTGATCCCGTGGCGGACCAACTCGTCGACGAGGACACGGGCCTGCGCGGTGCTCGGGTTGCTCACGGTGGGGTTCATCGCCCCCCAGCCTAGTCGGGGGACGTGCCCGGGTCGGCCGCATGCGCGAGCCGCCCGGCCAACCCCGCCAGCCGCTCCCGCAGCCCGTCCGGCGACTCCACGGCGAACGTGCCCGGCAACCGCGCGAGGTACCAGGCCAGCGCGTCGAGGTCGGCGGCCCCGGTCTCCAGCCGGCAGGCCGGGCCGTCCGGATGATCCTCGGCGCGCAGCTCGGTGACCGTGCCGTAGGTGGGCGGGAACTGCTCGACCACCTCCGCCGCGGGTGCGAACACCACCACCCGGGCCAGGTGTTGGTACGGCGCCGCGGTCACCGCGTGCTGCACGTGCGCGGCCGGATCGGGCACGTCGGGGCGGGGGGTGAAGCGCCAGCGGCTGCGGTGGACGGCCCGGATGCGATCGAGGCGGAAGGTGCGCCAGTCCGCGCGGTCGAGGTCGTAGGACAGCAGGTACCAGCGCCGGCCCAGCACGACGATCCGGTACGGCTCCACCCGACGCTCGGTGTCGCGGCCCGCGCGGTCGCGGTACTCCAGTCGCACCTGCTCGGTGCCGCGGACCGCGTGGCCCAGGTCGATGAGCAGCTCCGGCTCCACCGGGGTGTCCGAGCCGGGGACCGCGACCATCGACTCGGTGACGTCGGCGACCCGCTCGCGCAACCGGCCGGGCATGACCTGGTCCAGTTTGGTCAGGGCGCGCAGCGCGTGTTCGCCGACGCCCGCCACCGCGCCGCCCGCGGCCAGCCGCAGGGCGATCGCCACCGCCACGGCCTCGCGGTCGTCGAGCAACAGCGGCGGCAGTCGTCGGCCCGAGCCCAACCTGTACCCGCCACCCGCGCCCCGCTCAGATTCCACCGGATACCCCAGGTCACGGAGCCGGTCGACATCACGGCGGATGGACCGCGTGGTCACCCCCAGCTCGGCCGCCAGCTCGTCGCCCGTCCACACCGATCGCCGCTGCAGCAGGTCGAGCAGGCCCAGCACGCGCTGGGTGGTGGGCATCCTGTCCTCGGTCATGCCAGCAGTGTCCCACCCTCAGCGGACCGATCCTGTCCGGATGGGCTGACACGCTGGGCGGACACCACCACCGTCAGGAGATCACCGTGACCGCCACGACCCGCCCCATCGACTGGACAGCCCAGCTCGTCGACCAACTCGACTTCCACTGGAACGGCCAACTGCGGCCTCGCCTGGAGGGCATGACCGACGACGAATACCACTTCTCCCCCGCCGCCGACGAGCGCACCTGGGACGTCCGACCCCGTGGGACCGGCACCGCGCCCATGCAGGGCGGCGAGGGCGAGAACACCATCGACTTCGAGTTCCCGGAGCCGGTGCCGACCCCGCTGACGACCATCGCGTGGCGGATCGGCCACGTCGTCGTCGGCGTCCTCGGCGCCCGGTGGCACTCCCACTTCGGCGGACCGCCCCACGACTACATGACCCACACCTACGCCGGTGACGCCGCGGGCGGACTCGCCCAACTCGATCGCACCTACGCGGGCTGGATGGAGGGCGTGCGGGCGCTCGACGCCGAGGCCCTGGCCGCCCCCGTGGGCGAGGCCGAGGGCCCGTGGGCCGAGTACTCCATGGCCGCCCTGGTCCTGCACATCAACCGTGAGGTCATCCACCACGGCGCCGAGATGTGCCTGCTCCGCGACCTGTACGCCCACACCCGCTGACCCGACCGAAACCGCCCTGGCCCACCCGAACCCGCCCTGCCCCACCCGAACCCATCGAGGAGTCGTCATGCCCCTGTTCCCCACCACCCGCGACACCGAGCGGGAGAACCTGCTCGAATGGATCGACGCCGCGCTCGTCAACGCCCGGTCGATCGTCCACGGCCTCAGCGGAGACCAGCTGCGCGTCCGCCCCGTGCCCACCAGCGAGCTGACGCTGGGCTGGCTCATCCTGCACATCGGCGAGGTCGCCGAGAGCTGGACGGCCCGCGCCGCCGCCGCACCCGACGCGCCCGCGACGGGACGGTCACTGCCGGAGGCGTTCGCCTGGGCCGAGACCGTCAACCGGGTCGACCCCGACGCCACCGCCGAGGAGATCCTCGCCGAATTCGACCGGCGGCACGCCGCCGCGCTCGACAACCTCCGGACCTGCGACCTCGACGCCCCGGTGCCGGTACCCGCCGAGATGCCGTGGTTCCCGCCCGGCCAGCCGGCGTTCAACGGACGCTGGGCGGCGATGCACGCGCTGAACGAGATCGCCCGCCACTCCGGGCACGCCGACATCCTGCGTGAGGCGGTCGACAACCGGACGATGTACGAGTTGATCGCCGAGGACCAGGGCATCGACATGTCCTACATCGGAGCCTGGTTCGCCGCGCACCCGGAGGTGCCGGCCCCGCAGTGGTGACGGGCGGAGTGGTGACCGGCGCCGGGGTGGCCGGCGGCGGGGTGGCCGGCCCTCGGTGGCCGGCGGCGGGCTCAGTCCTCGTCGTACCAGCCGTCGAACGTGGTGAACTGGCCCTCGATCATCCCGGCGACCGCTCCCGGTTCGGGGATGAGCTCGGCGTCGGTGGCGATGCCCACGGAGACCGTGCCGTCGTAGCTGAAGATGCAGATCCCCAACGCCTGGTCGCCGCTCATCGGCACCCACCCGAGCATCCCCGACACCGGCGTGCCGGCCAGCGAGACGGTGGAGACGGGCCCGGGCACCGAGGTCAGCTGGCCGACGGTCTTGTTGGCGAACAGGTCGATCACCGCGTGCGCCACCGGGCCGGGCGTGACGGCCACGGTGAGCATGGTGGCGAAGTTGACGTGCGGCTCGAGGGAATAGCGCACCCGCGTCATCGACGTGGTGATCGCCTCGAGGAGCTCGTCGGTGTCGTCGACCCACAACGGGAGTCTCATGAGGATGAGCGTGATGTGGTTACCCAGTTCCTCCGGCAACTCGTCACCGACCGGGGAGACCGCCATCGGCACCATGAGATTGATGTCGGAGACCCGCCGGTCGCCCTGGGTGTCGAGGTACTCGGTGAGCGCCTTGGACACGGCGGCCAGCATCACGGTGGTGACGGTCGTGTCGTGCACCTTCGCCACCCGCTTGACCGCCGCCAGGTCGAGCCCCGCGATCCAGGAGACCTTCTTCTCCGCGTGCGCCTTTCCGCTCCAGGACAGTTCGGGGGATCGCGGCTCGAACAGCAGACGGAAGACGCCCCGGTAGGTGTTGGCGGTCCGGTTCTCCGCGTTGATGTTGTCCGTCAACGACTCCACGACGCGCGTCGGGACCCGCGTCAGTGACCGGCCGGGGGCCGCGACGTCCCGCGCCAGGCGGGCCAGCGTCAGCGGGAACCGGATTGTGGCGCCGGTCACGCCACGGGCGATCCCCCACGAGTCCTTGGCCAGCCCGGCACCGGCCCCGGTGACCGCCCCGAGGATGCCGCCGCCGGAGGGCGAAAGATCCCGGCCGACGCTGGGCAGGGACGAGTCGTCCTCGTGGTCGCACAGACCCAGCACGAGCTGGGTGAGCCGGATCCCGTCGACGACGCCGTGCTGGACGCGGAACAGGATCAGCGCCCCCTCCTGCTCGCCCTCGTGCCCGTGGTAGCCCTCGATGTACTCGGCCCGCCACAGAGGTTGCCCCTTCGGCAGCTGCACCGCCATCTGCTCGGCGATGTAGGCCTCGGCCTCGGCGCGACCGCCCGGCTCGGGAAGCCTGCTGCGCACGAGGTGGTTGGAGATGTCGTAGTCGGGGTCGTCGACCCAATACCAGCGGCGGCCCCGGCGGACCGGGGTGCGGTGGAACACCGGGTGGGCCTCGACCATCCGCGTCTGGATGGCCCGGGTGACCTCGTCCCAGTCGGGGATCTCGGCGAACCACACCAGACAGTTGATGTACATGAGGTTGTCCGGGCGGTCCATGAGCAGCCACAGCTGGTCGCGCAGGGGGATCCGGATCCCGTCGTTCGCCGCCATAGCCCCGGCTCCTCTCGCTCGCCGACCAGTCAACGCCGACCGCTCGCCGCCGACCGCTCACTCTTGCACCCGTCGATTCGTCCCCACGCTAGAGCAGCGTCGACATGCCCCACCGGGCTATGACCGAAGCGGCAACGCAGACGGCGGCACAATGGGCGGATGCGCATCGTTCACACCCCGGATGATCCCCCGGCCAAGGGCATGTACGCCCTGCTCACCGCCTCGATCACACCCCGCCCGATCGCGTGGGTGTCGACGATCTCCGCCGACGGGGTGCCCAACCTCGCGCCGTATTCGTTCTTCACCGTCGCCTGCGCCGACCCGGCGATCCTGTCCGTGACCTCGATCGGGCGAAAGGACACCTATCGCAACGTCGTGGACACGGGCGAGTTCGTGGTCAACATCGGCACAGAGTCGCTGATGGAGGTCATGAACGCCACCTCGGCGCCCGTCGGCCCTGAGGTCGACGAGTTCGAGATGCAGGGGCTGACCGCCGACCCCTCGGACGTCGTCGCGCCGCCACGGGTCGCCGAGGCGCCGATCGCGTTCGAATGCGTGCGCCATGACGTGATCGACCTGGGCACCAGCGCGATGCTGCTCGGACGCGTGGTGAGCGTGACCATCGACGACGAGATGCTCGCCGACGACGGTCTGCCCGACTTCGGATCACTGCTGCCGCCGTCTCGGTTGGGCCGCCACCAGTGGGGATACGCCCCGCGCACGCGCGAACTGCCCCGGCCGAGGAGGTGAGTGGGTCCCGGAGGTGACCGGTCCCGCGTCCGGCCGCGCCTCCAGCAGCAGCCCGTGCGTCGGCCGCCCTTGCGGCGCCCGCCCCAGTCGCACTAGCCCTGTCGCAGTAGCTCTGCCGCAGCTGCCCCTGTTGCAGCCGCCCCTGTTGCAGCCGCCCCTGACCATGGCGTCTCGCGTGCACCGCGGTGTGGGCGGGACGCCATGGTGGCACGCGGCTGGCGGGCGCGGGCGGTGCATAGCCGGTCAAGTAGACGACAGTCCGTCGAGCAGCCGGCAGGTCGTCGAACTCTTTCCGACGCGCCTGCACACGACCGCCCGTGCCCCGGAATCCACAACCCCGGCCGTCTCCACAGGCCGAGCCGGAAGCGGCCCCCGCTGCGGCGATCCCCGCCTCCCCCAGCGCAATACTGCCTGGACATGAGCACCGATCACTCCCGCCCAGTCGTCATGTCCGCAGCCGAACTCCTCGCGCGCGGGTACAGCCGCCGAGCACGAGAACACGCCGAACGAACGGGTCAGCTCCACCGCGTTCGCCACGGCGTCTACGCGCTCGCATCGGACGTCCCCACCGGCCCCGACCAGGCCGAGGCAATCCTCGAGATGCGCTCGCGGGCCGCGGCGGGGAGCATCAGCCCGGGGACTGCGATGTCCCACACGTCGGCCCTCGTGTTGCACGGCCTCCCCGTCCACGGAATGGATACCCTGCGGGTCACCACCACCAGGCACCGCCCCGGGAGCGGGAGCAGGCGCAGGAAGAGCACGATCTGCCACAATCTCGATCTCGCCGACGTCGTGACCGAGGTGGACGGGATCCCGGTGACGACCCCGGCGCGGACGATCGTCGACGTCGCGCGGTCGAGTCCCTTCACCGGCGCGGTGTGTGCGGCGGACGAGGCGTTGCGTCGCAATCTGTGCAGCTCGGGCGACCTGGCGTCCGAGCTCGAGGCAGCTGCCGGCAGGGTCGGCATCGCGAGGGCCCGGGCGGTGGTGGCGTTCGCCGATCCGGGCGCCCAGTCTGTCCTCGAATCGGTCAGCAGGGTCACTATCAGCCGCGCCGGTCTGCCGATGCCGCAACTCCAGCGGGAGTTCATCTTCCCGGACGGGACCTCGACCTTCGTAGACATGTACTGGGAAGAATGGGGGCTCGTCGGCGAGGCCGACGGGTCGGGGAAGTACGGGATCGACGACGGCGAGGGGTCCGTCCGCCAGAAGCTGCGCGACGAGAAGAAGCGGCAGAACAACATCGAAGCACTGGGCAACATCTTCCGGCGTTGGCAGTGGGAGGACTATCTGCGCGGCAGGATCGTGCCCATCATCCGCGAGGCGATGAGGATCCAGAATTCCCTCGGACGGGGCCCGGGCCGCGCAGCGTGACCTCGGGCCAGCGCCCGGCGCCCCCGCCCCCACCCCCGCCGATGACGTCTCGCTCCCGGGCATGGCGTCTCGCTTCCGGGCCTGGCGTCTCGCGCCCGGCGCGGCGTCGAAATCCCCCGCCAGCCGCTCCTGGATCTGGCGTCGTGCTCCTGCCGTTGTCCGCGTTGGGCGTCCCCGGCGGGGCGGCTGCGGCGGGGCGGCTGTGGCGGAGCGGCGGGGCAGCTGCGGCGGGGCCGCTCAGAGGAGTTCGTAGCAGCGGCGGATCCGGTCCAGCCACCAGTCGCGGACCTCACCGCCCACGCGCAGACCCTCCAGCCTCGCCGGGTCCGGCGCCACCGGGCGGACCGGGAGACAGCCGTCCTCGAGGGCGAACGTGCCCGGTTCGACCACGTCCTCGACGAAGAACCCGCCGGTGCCCAGACCTGCGGCGGGGATCGCGTTGTCGTCGTCGGGTCCGGGACGGCCACGCCCGGCACCACCGGGCAGCGCCGCTGCGGCGGCGACACCCGCGGCGACCCCCACCGCCGAGTCGAGAGCGCTGGACACGGTGACCGGCACCCCGAGCTCTGCGGCCACCGCGAGCAGGCGCCGCGGCCCGCCCAGCGGCGCGACCTTGACCACCGCCCGGTCGGCGCCGCCCGCGCGCACCACCCGCAGCGGGTCCTCGGCGCGGCGGATGGACTCGTCGGCGGCGACGTCCACGTGCACCCCGTCGGCGGCCAGGCGCTCCCGCAATTGCACCAGCTCCTCGACGGTGGCGCAGGGCTGCTCGGCGTACTCCAGGCCCGGCCCGTCCAGTGAGACCGGGCCGGTGCCGGGGCCCCGTGCGACGTCGTCCGCACGCACCGCCTGGTCCAGCACCCGGATCGCGTGGGCGGCCTCGGCGACCGACCACGCCCCGTTGGCGTCCACCCGGACGCGCGCGCCGGGGCGGGCCTGGAGGACGGCGGCGACGCGGGCGACGTCGTCGACGAGCTGCTGCCCGGACTCGGCCACCTTGACCTTGACCGTCATACAGCCCGGGAAGCGGTCGAGGATCGCCGCGACGTCCCCGGCCGCGACCGCCGGGACCGTGGCGTTGACCGGGACCCGGGAACGCAGCGCCGGCGGCGGGCCCTGCCACGCCATCTCCAGCGCGGAGGCCAGCCAGTGGGCGGACTCGAGATCGTCGTACTCCCCGAACGGACCGAATTCGCCCCACCCGGCGGGGCCCTCGATCAGCGCGACCTCACGTTCGGTGACGCCGCGGAACCGCACCCTCATCGGCAGGGCCACCACGTGCACGCGGGCGAGCAGATCGTCGATCGACTCGGGGCCCGGTACGGATGTCATGGCTCCACGCTAACGTCGAACCCATGACCGAGAGCAGCGCACCGCAGGACCAGGCCACCGGAAACCCGTTCGACCCGTCGCAGTGGCGGGAGGTCGAGGGCTTCCGGAACGGGGAGGACCTGACCGACCTGACCTACCACCGCCACGTGGGCGAGGGCCGTGTCAACGGGATCGTGCGGATCGCGTTCGACCGCCCCGACGTGCGCAACGCGTTCCGCCCGCACACCGTGGACGAGCTGTACCGCGTCTTCGACCACGCGCGCCGCTCCCCCGACGTCGGCACCATCCTGTTCACCGGCAACGGGCCCAGCACTCGCGACGGCGGGTGGGCGTTCTGCTCGGGCGGCGACCAGCGGATCCGGGGCCGCTCGGGCTACCAGTACTCGACCGAGCACGACTCGGACGTCGCCGGCGCCACGGCCGACAAGGTCGACGAGGCGCGCGTCAAGGCCGAGGGCGGACGGCTGCACATCCTCGAGGTTCAGCGGCTCATCCGCACCATGCCGAAGGTCGTGATCTGCCTGGTCAACGGGTGGGCGGCCGGCGGCGGGCACTCGCTCCACGTGGTGAGCGACCTGACTTTGGCCAGCCGCGAGCACGCCCGGTTCAAGCAGACCGACGCCGACGTGGGGTCCTTCGACGCCGGCTACGGCAGTGCCTACCTGGCCAAACAGGTGGGCCAGAAGTTCGCGCGCGAAATCTTCTTCCTCGGCCAGGCGTACACGGCCGAGGAGATGTTCCAGATGGGCGCGGTCAACCGCGTGGTGGACCACGCCGAGCTGGAGAACACCGCCATCGAGTGGGCGCGGCAGATCAACGGCAAGTCGCCCACCGCGCAGCGGATGCTCAAGTTCGCGTTCAACCTCACCGACGACGGCCTCATGGGCCAGCAGGTGTTCGCCGGCGAGGCCACGCGACTGGCGTACATGACCGACGAGGCCGTGGAGGGCCGCGACGCGTTCCTGGAGAAGCGCGAGCCCAACTGGGACGACTACCCGTACTACTACTGACGGTCGGGGGCCTACCGGCCATGGCCGCCACCCGAGAACTGCGCACCCTGCCCGTCCCCGGCGGCGCGGCGGTCGCCGAGG
Source organism: Dietzia sp. Die43 (assembly GCF_024519835.1). Classification (NCBI taxonomy): domain Bacteria; kingdom Bacillati; phylum Actinomycetota; class Actinomycetes; order Mycobacteriales; family Dietziaceae; genus Dietzia; species Dietzia sp. Die43. Next base: position 42,158 of record NZ_JALJRF010000006.1, read on the forward strand.
TGTTCCCTGCGCTGGCGCAGATGCTCGCCGACCGCGGGCCGGCGCTGCTGCCGGTGCCGGCCGACGACCCGGTGCGCTCCCGGATCCTCGTCGACAGCCAGCGCCCCGGTGACCCGATCGACGACCGCACCGCGCTGGTGGTGAGCACGTCCGGGTCGACGGGCACGCCCAAGGGGGCGATGCTCTCCGCCGCCGCGCTCGCCACCTCCGCCGAATCGACCGACACCGCCCTCGGCGGGCCCGGCCGGTGGCTGCTCGCGCTGCCCGCGCATCACATCGCCGGGCTGCAGGTGATCCTGCGGTCGCTGCGCGCCGGGCACGAGCCGGTCGTGATGGACGTGACCCGCGGGTTCGACCCCGCGTCCCTGCCCGACGCGGTGGCCGCATGCCGGGCGGGGAGCAGCTCCCGCGCCGGGACGGGAGAGTCCGCGGCCGGGGGCAACAGCTCGGTGGCGGACCGCGCCTACACCTCGTTCGTCCCGGGCCAGCTGGCCAAGGTCCTCGACGACGGCCTGCCCGACGCCATCGCCGCACTGGCCGAGCTCGACGCGGTCCTGCTCGGCGGGGCCGCGGCCGCGCCGGAGCTGCTCGCCCGCGCCGCCGACGCCGGCATCCGGGTGGTCCGGACCTACGGCATGAGCGAGACCGCGGGCGGATGTGTGTACGACGGCGCCCCGCTCCCCGGGGTGACGGTGGAGGTCGACGACGACGAGGGCCGCGTCTGGCTGGCCGGCCCGCAGCTCGCGTCGGGGTACAGGAACGCACCGGATCACCCCGCGTTCGCCCGGGCGGGATGGTTCCGCACCGACGATGCCGGGACGCTCGACCCCGGGGGCAGGCTCCGGATCCTCGGCAGGCTCGACGAGGCGTTGAGCGTCGGTGGGCTCACTCTCCTCCCGCAGACCGTGGAGGATGCGCTCCGCACGCATCCCGCGGTGGTCGACGTCGTCGTCGTCGGGATCCCGGACGACCGGCTCCGGACCAGGCCCGTCGCGGCGGTCACGCTCCGCTCCCCCGCGTCCCCGGACGCCCTGCGCGCCCACGTGGCCGCGTCGCTGGGGGCGCATTCGGCGCCGGCGGTCGTCGCCGTGCTGGAGGCGTTGCCGACGCTGCCGGGCGGCAAGGTGGACCGACGCGGCGTCGCGGCGGGCGTCATCGATGGGACAATCGGGGCATGAGCCGCGAGACCGATCCCGTCACCCACCGCGAGACCACTCCCGCCACCGACGCCGCCCTCACCGAGCCCGGGGGCGCCACGCTCTTCCACTGGCTCGAGGGCGCCCGCCCCCGCACCTGGCCCAACGCGTTCGCCCCGGTGCTCGTCGGCTCGGCGGCCGCGGCGCTCGCGGGCGGGTTCGTGTGGTGGCAGGCGCTCCTGGCGCTCGTGGTGGCGTGGTCGTTCATCGTGGGCGTCAACTACGCCAACGACTACTCGGACGGCATCCGCGGCACCGACGACGACCGCGTGGGCCCGCTGCGACTGGTGGGCTCGGGACTGGCCCGGCCGGCGACGGTCAAGCGCGCCGCGTTCGGGTTCCTCGGACTGGGCGGACTCGCCGGGCTGGTGCTCAGTGCGACGTCGGCACCGTGGCTGATCCTGGTCGGGGTGGCCTGCATCCTGGCGGCCTGGTTCTACACGGGCGGCAGGACCCCGTACGGGTACCGCGGGTTCGGCGAGGTCGCGGTGTTCGTGTTCTTCGGCCTGGTCGCCGTGATCGGTACGCAGTTCACGCAGCTCGGGTCGGTCACCTGGTACGCGGTGGTCGCGGCCGTGGCGGTGGGGAGCTTCTCCTGCGCGGTGAACCTCACCAACAACCTGCGGGACATCCCCTCGGACGCCGAGTCCGGCAAGATCACGCTGGCCGTGCGCCTGGGCGACTCGCGGACCCGCGGCCTGCACGCGGTCCTGGAACTGCTGGTGCCGCTGTTGGCGACGCTCGCACTGATCCCGGCGACGCCCTGGGCGCTGCTGGGGCTGCTGTCGTTGCCGGTGGCGTGGAAGGCCAACGCGCCGGTGCGCGCACGGGCGACGGGTGCCGGACTCATCCCCGCGCTGACGATGGCCGGGATGGCAATGCTCGCGTGGAGCGTGCTGGTCAGCGCCGGGTTCGTGATCGCCTCGCTGTGACACGGCGGTGCGCGTTCACCCCGGCGGTCCGCGGAGGCCCGGCGACGAGCCCCCCGCGCCCGGCGCGGTACAGACGACGGCGGCCGGCCCCCACCTCGGGGACCGGCCGCCGTCGATGTACGTGCGGACTACCTGCCGGATGTACTGAGTGCCGGATGTACTGAATGCCGGGTGGGCTACTTGCCGAGTGAGCCCTCGGGCACGGCGTTCCAGGCGGACTGGATCCCGTTGTTGAGGGCCAGGGCGGCACCGCGGAGGGCGTCCTTGACCTGCTCGGGCACCGGCAGCGTGTCGATGTCGGCGATGGTGATCGTGCCGGGCGCCGGAGGGGCCACCGGCTCGGCCACGGGCGCCGGAGCCGGGGCCGGGGCGGGACGCGGTGCCGGGGCGCCGCCGCCACCGGTACCGCCGGTGGTCCCGCCCGCACCGCCGGTGACGGTGACCGTGGTCGTCTCGGTGCGTACCGGGACGCCGAAGATGAAGGCGGTCGCCACGGGCTCGTACACGCCCGCGACGGTGGGGGTGCCCCTGATCGCGGTGGTGGCCGGATCGTAGGACAGCCCGGGCGGCAGGCCTCGGAACTGGATCGAGGCGCCGGGGGGCGGGGTGACGTAGTCGCTGACCCGCCGCTCCATGTACTCGCCGACGCGCAGCGTCAGGGACGGCAGGGCCGCGGGTGCCACGTCGGTGGCCTCGACGACCAGGGGCGCGTGGTCGGGCGCCTCCGTCTGGCCGGACGCGACCCCGACCGCGGCCATGGCGGCGAGTGCGAGGGAGGAGGCGACGACAGGACGGGAGATACGCATATACGCCTTTCGGTGGTTACCGCCGCGAGATCGCGACCGCCCCACGGTAACCCAGGAATGCACCACACCCCGGGGCCATCTCACGAAGTGAGACGACCCCGGGGTGGAGGTGGTCACCGGCGGCCTACCCGGCCGCCGGGAGCCTGTCGATCAGCCGCGACCGTTGGCGACCGTCGGCCCGGGGGCCTGGACCCTGTTCGGGGCGCCGGCGGCGACAGTCGGCGCACCAGCGGCCACGGTCGGGGCGACCGACCCGGAGGAGCCACCGTTGCCGGTGTCGCTCGATCCGCCGGTGGTGGTGCCGCCCGTGGTGGTCGAACCGGGAAGGGCAGGCAGGATCGCGGTGGAGCCCGGGATCGAGGAGCCGCCGCCCAGCGCGAGGCTGAGCCCGGCGATGCCGAGGAGCGCGGCGCCCGTCAGCGCCAGCCCGGGGGCCAGCGCCCCGAGGGAACCGGTGTCCGCCGGGAAGGAGGAACCCGGGACGGTGATCTCGCCGCCACCGGTCAGATCCCCTCCGGTGACGATCTCGGCGCCGGTCTGGGTTCCGCCTGGGGTGGTGGAGCCGGGGAGCGTGGAGCCGGTCGTCTCGGTGTCGCCGTTTGTGGTCGAGCCGGTCTGGGCGCCCGAGTCGATCAGGGAACCGAGCGGGGCCAACGGGCCCAGGCTCTGGGTGTCCAGGCCGCCGGTGGCATCGCCGGTCGCCTCCCCGGTGGCGGTGGAGCCCGGGGTGCCGAGCGAGCCGTTGACCGGGGTCTCGGTGCCGGGGGCGTCGGTGTCCGGCACGTCTGGGGTCTCCGGCGCGCCGTTCGACAGGCTGCCGAGGCCGAGCTCACCGTTGGCCGCGCTGCCGAGCGGGCCGGTCGGCGCATCCGGGGCGTCCGGGCTCTCGGGGGTGACCCCGCCCTGTCCGGTCGAACCGGCGGCGAGCTCGGAGACGGAACCGGCGTCTCCACCGAGCGAGGAGACGATACCCGCCACGGCGCCGAGGATCGCGTCCGTTCCGTCGGAGCCCGTGGTGATCTGGCCACCGGCCTGCGCCTCGCCGCCGAGGCTGCCGTCCACGGCGGCCGTTCCCTCACCTGAGACGCCGGTCGGCGCGGAGCCGTCGGCATTGTTGATCGTCAGGGTGACGGGAATCGTGACGACTCCGCCGATACCACGCCCGGTCACCTGGATGGTGTACACGCCCGGAGTGGTCACAGTGCCCGAGATGCCACCGTTGCCGTCGTACTCCAGCCCTTCCGGAAGCCCGGTGACGTCTTCGACGACGAACCCGGCCGACTGAGTGGCCTGGACGAGCGCTCCTGCGTTGAAGGAGAACTCCGCCCCGGCGTCGAACGAGGGGGCGGCCACGGCGACGGTCTGGATGTCGTCACGGACGGTGGGCGCATCGGGAGCGGCGATGACCATTCCGCCCACGAGCGCGACCGCTGCTGCGGCTGCGACGGGGGCGGCAAGGCGACCCCGGACGATACGACGAGGACGGGCGAGGCGAGCACGCATCGGCTGGTTCCTTCCGGAGGGGTTCAGATCGCTCACTCCGCGGAACGGGAGGGCAGACCATTACGAGTGCCACTCTAACCACATACACACCAACTGTCTACTCCTGTCACATAAGTCACGTAGTTCTCATGAGCCACACCAGTAACACACCCCCCGGGTATATTCGCGCACGTGGATCCGCGCTCATTGCTTCGGCATGAGCTGCGCCGCAGGGAGACGACCGCGGGAAAATCACGGCGGCCCGGCCCCCGTGTCGGGGCCGGGCCGCAGGAGACCGAGAGGCGGGGTCAGGCGCCGGGGACCGGGACGGAGGTCGCGAGCGCCGCCTCACCGGCATCCGCGTCGTCCGAGTCGACACCGTCCCGGTTCGCACCGTCGGTGCTCGCGTCGTCGGAGGCGGAGATCGAAGTTCCGGTTCCAGCGTCGTCGACGGAGGTCGTGGTGGTGGCCGGGGAGGACGTGGTGGAGCTGGCGGTGGCCGTGCCGGTGACCGTGCTGACAGGATTGCCGTCACCGTCGACGATCACCGTGACCGGCGGCGGGACCATCTCGCCGCCGAAGACCAGCGTGCACAGGCCCTCGCTGAGCGAGCCGGCCTCGCCGACCAGCGCCGACCCGCGCCCCTCCCCCGCGACCATGTCGAGCAGGTTCGGGAAGGAATCCAGCGCCGAGGTGATCAGATCCATGACGCCGGTGGGGACGCCGTCGATCCCCAGCAGCGGGGAGAACTTGGCGACCGAACCGCCCAGGGCGGGCAACTCGCAGGCCGCGTCGGTCTCGGGCACCAGGTCGCCGACGCTCGTGTCGTCCCCGCTGGCGGAGTCGAGGCTGCCGGACTCGAGACTGCCCAGCGAACCGCCACCGAGGGAGCCCGCGTTGGCACCCTCACCGTCGGCTCCGTCCGCGCCGGAGGCGTCGTCGGTGGCGTCGTCGGAGGCCTCCCCGGACCCTCCGGCGAGGCTGGACGCGTGGGGGTCGCCCCCTTCGAGACTGCCGAGCGAGATGCTGCCGGACGCGGTCTCACCGGGGAGGGCGTCGTCGTCCTGCGCGTTGACGACGGGGACGGACAGGGCGACCAGCGTGAGTGCGGCGGCGGAGGCGGTGACGACCTTGCGGGTGAACATGTGTGATGGACCCTCTTCGACGGCGACGGACGTAATCGAGCCACTGCGCCCCTCCGGGCCGCCCGAGGTCGACAGGGGGACTCTATCGCCCCGACCCGCGCCCCGTGGGGACATTGCCCGGGGGCGCGGGGAGGGTCACTGCCCGAGGCTGCCCGCGCCGGTCGTGAGCAGACCCAGCAGCGCGGCGGGGCCGGCGTCCGTGACGGCGGCACCGGTGGTCGCCCCGCCCGTGGTGGCGTCGCCGCCCGCGGAGGTCGTCGCACCGCCCGTCGCGGTCTCGCCACCGGCCAGGCCGCCGAGCAGCGACGGAGAGATCGTGCAGAGGATCTGCCCCACCGAGCCGAGGCTCTCGACCGACCCGCCCTCGCCGAGCACGGACGGGAGCAGGTTGACGACCGTGTTGAGCAGAACCATCACGAGACCGGCCGATTCGGCGTCGTCGCCACCGGTCACCAGGGGCAGCAGCTGGGCCAGCGAGGCACCGTCCATCTGCCCGTCCCCGACGACCGCGCACAGATCCGGGGTGGCGCCGACCTCGTCGTCGTCCCCGGTCGTCTCACCGTCGCCGGCGCCCGTTCCGTCACCCTCATCGCCGGCGAGGGCGTCGTCCTCAGCGGTCGGATCACCGGGGACCGCCGAGAGCGTGGGGTCGGACTGCGTGGCGGTCGTCGTGGTCTCGGCCGTGGTGGCCGGGCTGGTGGTGGCCGGGCTGGTGGTGGCCGGGCTCGTCGTCGTCTCCTCGTCCTCCGACGGGGCACCCGCGCCGTCGGTGACGGTGATGGCGACCTTCTCCGACTGCGAGATCCCCGAGTTGGAGACGGTGACGAGCACCTCGTACTCGCCCGCGCGGGTGGGCGTGCCGGAGATGACCCAGCCGTTCTGGGTCAGACCGTCGGGCAGGCCGGTGACCTGCACCGTCGTCCCGGGCGGGATGGTGCCGCCGGCGGCCTGGGCGACCACGGGCTCGAGGTCGAGGTTGACCGCCGTACCGAGCGGGAGCTCCTGCGCACCGGCCTGGCCGGTCGCGTTCTGGGTCAGCTGGATGTCGCCGGCGTCGACGGCGGCGGGCGCGCCCACCGCGGCGACGGTGCCACCGCCGACCACGGCGAGCGCGGCCAGGGCTCCGCCGAGGGCGAGGGAACGGGAACGGGGGGCGGTGCGGTGCGAGCGTCGCTGGAACATGAGGTCACCTTGTCGTCCGGGAGCTGGGCACGACCGGGTCCGGCCCAGTCACACACGTACCATACGTCACATCAGTCACATGGGCCACAGGTGCGGTGTCGTGTCGGACCGGGTCTCCGCAACCGGGGTCCCTACACTCACCTCCGGACGCCACGCCGCGACGGAAGGACCCACGTGACCCCACCCCCCGAGATCGCGATCCGGGCCCACGGCCTGCGCAAGACCTATTCCCACGGACGGGTGAAGGTACGCGCACTGGACGGCGTGGACGTGGCGATCGACAAGGGGCGCTGGACCGCCGTCATGGGCCCGTCCGGCAGCGGCAAATCCACCCTCATGCACTGCCTGGCCGGCCTGGACACGCCCGACCACGGCACGGTATCGATCGGATCGACCGAGATCACCCGCCTCGGTGACGCGGGACGCACCCGGCTGCGGCGCACCCGGGTGGGCTTCGTGTTCCAGTCCTTCAACCTCGTGCCGGCGCTCTCGGTACGCGAGAACATCGCGCTCCCCGTGCGGATGGCGCTGCGTCGCCCGGACCGGTCGCGCCTCGACTCGCTGGTCGGCGAGCTCGGGATCGGCGACCTGCTGAAGCGGCGCCCGCACGAGCTGTCCGGCGGCCAGCAGCAGCGGGTGGCCATCGCCCGCGCCCTCCTGCCGCGCCCGGACGTGGTGTTCGCCGACGAGCCGACCGGCAACCTCGACTCCGAGTCCGGCGAGTCGGTGCTGGGACTGCTCGGCGCGTGTGTCCGCGAGGCCGGCCAGACCGTCGTCATGGTCACCCACGACGCGCACGCCGCCGCCCACACCGACACCGTGGTGGTACTGGCGGACGGACGGATCGCCGACGAGGTCCCCTCCCCCACCCCCGAGGCCGTCCACACGGCCATGCGCTCGCTCACCGGCCGCCGGCCGGCCACCGCGTGAGCCCCCACCTGGTCCTGGGTCAGCTGCGCGCACACGCGGGCCGCTACCTCGGCACCATCCTGGCGATCGCCGTGGCCGTCGGCTTCGTCCTGGCCTCGGTGGGCGTACTCCGCACGATGACCGCCAGCGCCGACGCGACCTTCGGGATGCGGTACTCGGGCACCGCCGTGCTCGTGCAGAACCTCGGCGACCGCACCTCCGCCGGCACCGACGCCGCGCGCGAGGAGGCGGCCGAGGCCCAGCGGCTCGGCCTGGAGGCCATCGCCGCCACCCCCGGGGTGCGGGCCGTCACCGTGGACGCCCAGACCTACGTGCGGGTCCGCGCCGAGGGACGCGCCCAACAGGTGACGACGACGACGGCGCTCGCCACCGACGACGGTCTGCGCTGGCAACCGCTGGCCGACGGGCGGCTCCCCGCCGCTCCCGGTGAGGTGGCGATCCGCAGTGACGCGGACCTCCCGCTGGGCGCCACGTTCGAGGTGCTGCCGAGCGGCGCCGGTGATCCCGTCCCCGTCACGGTGGTGGGGCTGTTCGACCTTGCAGGGCAACCGGACATGAACTCGGCGTTCCCCCTCTACACCGTCGACGAGCAGGTACAGCAGTGGGCGCCGAACGGGGCCGGGGGCGATATCCGTGTGGCCGGCGACGGCACGGTGTCGGACGAGGCGCTGGCGGCGGAGATCGAGCAGCGCCTGGACCGGATCCCGGGCACGTCCGCCGTCGAGGTGTCCACCGGCGCGGCCGAGGCGGACGCTCTCGCGGAGTCCTTCATCGGCAGCCGCGACGTCTACACCCGGGCCCTGCTGGCCTTCACCGTGCTGGCCGTCGCGGTGGCCGCGCTGGTCATCGGCACGACCTTCGCGGTGGTGTTCGCCGGCCGCGTCCGGGAGACGGCACTGTTGCGCTGCCTGGGCGCCTCGCGGCTGCAGTTGCGACTGTCCGGGATGGCCGAAGCCCTGGTCGTCGGCGCCGTGGCGACCGCCGCGGGGTTGGCGTTGGGTCGGTTCGCGGTCTCACTCGCGGCCCGGGAGGCCCCCCGACTCGGCGTGACGATTCCCCTGCAGGAGGTCAGCGTCCCCGGATCCGCCTATCTGCTCGCCGCCGCGGTGGGCGTGGGCGTCACCCTCGTCACCGCTCTCCCGCCCCTGTGGCGCGCCACCTCCGGCAGCCCACTGGAGGCGCTGCGCCCGGCCGATGTACGGCCCGACCCGTGGTGGCGGCGGCTGGCTATGGTCGCGGTGGGTGCCGTGGTGGGCGCCTTCGGCTGGCACTCGATGTCGGCGGCCGTCGAGGCGGGGGCCGTCGTCGAGGCCGGCGCGTGGGGCGTTCTCGCGTTCCTGGGGATCCTGGCCGTGGTCGCCGGTGCCCTGCCCACCCTGCTCGGGGCGCTCGGCAGCGTGGTGGGGGTGCTGCTCGGCCCGGTGGGTCTGCTCGGCGCACGGAACATCGCCCGCAGTCCGCGCCGCACCGCCGCCACCTCGGCGGCCGTACTGGTGGGCGTGACTCTCACCGCGACGATGGTGACCGGCATCGCCCTGCTCGGACCGGCCATCCAGGCACGGCTCGTCGACCGCGTCCCGCTGGACATCGCCGTGACCGCATCGAGCGGCGACACCCTGCCCGAGGGACTGCCGTGGACGCTGGCGGAGCTCCCGGGCGTGGACGAGTCCCTGGTCGTGACCGACATGTACGCGGAGGGCCCCGGGGGAAAGCGCACGGTCCTCAGGGTCGCCGACCCGGAGCGGGTCGGCGACGTGATGCGCCGCGACGTCGTATTGCCCGGGCCCGGGGAGATCGTGCTCCCGGAGTCCTCCCCCGTGGCCGCCGGTGCCCGCGACGGCGAGACCGTCCGGTTCACCTTCTTCTCCGATGCCGACGGTCGCGACCTGGTCGTGCGTCGGACGAGCGATCAGTGGGCCCTGGCCGCGCCCGGGAGCGTGCCCGCCTGGCCCGTGGCGCAGTTGCCCGACGGGTCCCCGTGGCCGGACGACGTGGAGGTGCCCACCCAGTTCGTCCCACGCACCGAGGTCTGGCTGCGCATGGATGACTCCCTGGCCGGTCAGCAACTCGAGTCGGCACTGCAGGGCGTGCGTTCCGCCGTCGTGGACGCCGCTCCCGACGCTGCCGTCACCGAGAGCTTCGCCTCCCGCGAGCAGATCGCCACCTCCGTCCGGACCGTCCTCACCTCCAGCTCGCTGCTGCTGGCGGTGGCGGTCGCACTGGCCCTGGTGGGGGTCGCCAACACGCTCACGCTGGCCGTCCGGGAACGGACCCGGGAGATCACCCTGCTCAGAGGCGTCGGGGTCACCCGCACCGGCGTGTGGCTCATGCTTGTCCTCGAGACCGCGTTGGTGGCCGCCTGCGCCGCAGCCCTCGGCGTGCTGCTGGGGTCGGCCTTCGGCACGGCCGGGGCGGCCGCGCTCACGGGGACCGGTTCCGGCGCGGGAGGCATCTTCAGTGACCTCGGTGGGGTCGGTAACGATGGTGTACCCGTGGCCGATCTGGTGAAGGTGGGGTTCGGGGGCGCCCTCGCGGCTGTCCTCGCCGCCGCCGTCGCCTCCGTCGGGGCGGTCCGATCCCGGGTCGCGTCGGACTAGATGCTCGCGCTTCCCGACCGTCCTCCGGGGTGAAAAAGATTCCACCCCGTCCGTCCGGTAGCCATCCTTTGACAGAACTGAGACACTATCGTTATGAGAACTCGGGTGCTCCTCGCCGCCGGCGCAACAGCGCTGGTGGCCGCGTCCTGCGCGCAGCCGGAGCCACAGGTGCTCTCCGAGGCTCCGCGCTCTGCGTCCGCGACGGAGATCACGTCGCCGACCACCACCGAGCGTGACGAGCAGCCCGGGAAGTTCATCGCGCGATGTGCGACCGAGGCCGACGGCGGGACGCCCGGCCTCACCATCTTCACCGACGGATCGCAGAACGTCACCGATCACTGCCTGAGCAGGTACTACATCGGGGTCCAGCCCGCTCCCGGGGCACTGTACGTACCCGACGAGGAGGCCGGTACCTACGCGCCTCCCAGCGAGACCGCACCCGTCGAGACGACGGGCGAACAGTGGACGCCCGCCCAGCCGCGAACCGATATCGGGTTCGAGGATGATCAGGAGCTCCTCGGCGACGGGGAGACGACCGAGAACCCGGAGGAGCCGGGCACCGAGGATCCCGACACGGACGATCCGGATACCCCGACGAGCCCGACCGACGGCACTTCGCCCACCTCGCCCACCTCGCCCACGACGCCGCCCACGACCGAGCCGGGCAGCACCGAGCCCGGCGTGACGGATCCGACCACTCCCGGGACCAGCACTCCCGGCACCACCGAACCCGGCGACACCACCCCCACGGGGACCGGCTCGTCCGAGCCGACGACGGTGCCCACCGTGACCGAGGCGCCGCAGGAACCGCAGCCGGGCCCGCTGACATCCGTGATGTCCGCCGCCCCGTCCGGCTCGGTCGGCCCCACGGGGTCGCAGACCCCCACCGAGTCGGGGACGTCAGTGGGGCTCCCCGCGTTCCGCTGGCCCGGATCGTTCTGGCCGGGCGGCCCGCAGGGCTGACCTTCCGACGGCATGCCCTCCGACCGGGTGTGAACTCCGGCCGGGCGTGACGCCCGGCCGGGCGTGACGCCCGGCCTGGTGTGACGCCCGACCGGAAACCGCGCCGGTCTGGTGTGACGAGCGTCAGGCCTCGTTCATCCGACGGCGCAGGTCCTCGCGCTTCTCCCGTCGTCCGGCGTCGACCGCCGCGATGTCGGAGTTGATCTGCGCGCGCATCCGGCTGAACAGCACCATCGACAGGGGCAACGCGATCAACACGGAGATGATCGCGGCGACGAGCACCGGGACCTGCACACCCGCCAGGCTGCCGATCCCGATGATGAGCAGCGTCAACGCCACCACCAGCAGGAGTCGGACGACGGTGTAGACGACCATGTTGCGGGCCAGTCGCGCTCCGGGCGCGGACCCCTCCGGTGTGGCCGCCGGGCTGGCCGTCCCCTCCGCGGGGCGTGTTGTCTCGTCTCGCTCGCTCATGGTCCCCAGGATACGTATCGTGGTGGGAAGGAGGTTCGAGTGATCTGGCTGTTCGCACTCATCGGAGTGGTGACCGTGGCGATCCTGCTGTGGCGGGCCTTCGGGCCCGGGTCACGGCCGGCTCCCCCACGGGTGATCGCCCCGGACGACGACCCTGATTTCCTACGGGATCTGGACCGTCGCAAACCGCTGGACCCCTGACGTCGGCAGCGCACGGGTCCGGGCGCAGCCCTGCCCGGTGCCGCTCTGCCCGGCCGGGCATCGCCGGCCGGGTCAGCTGCGTGACAGCAGGCTGACGATGGAGTCCACGGCGTCGCTGATCTGCGCCCCCGTGCGGTCAAACACCTCCGGTTCCCGGCCGATCGGATCCTCCACGTCGAGCGCGGGATCGTCGGTGTCGATACTCAACCTCGCCCGCGACAGACCCGCGAGCGTGACGGACTCGTCGGAGTCGGCGAGCCGGGCGGCTTCCAGGATCGTGTAGGTCTTCTTCCACAGCAACGGCGCCAGTTCCTGCACGGCATCGCGGTGCGCCCGGGTCGCGGTGAGGACGAGGTCGCGTCCTGTCAGCAGCCGGGCTGTGAGCAGTCGCGACGCGAAGCCCCCGCCGTCTCCCCCGTACCCCTGCAGCACCCGTAGGGTCTCGCGGTGGATCTCGACACCATTGGCCGCCCGCGTCCCCGCGGAGTCGACCGACACATCGAGTCCGGCTGCCGCGGTTCGCGCGGCCAGCAGACGCTCGGCCAGCGGCGACCGACACATGTTGCCCGTACACACCGTCATCACCGAGATCGCCATGGCGACGATCCTAGTGCGCGCTGCGCGTCACTCCCCGCGCCACTGCGGGGCGCGCTTCTCGAGGAACGCGGACATGCCCTCCTGGGCGTCGCAGGTGACGGCGTTGGTGGCCATGGTCTCGGCCATCTCCCGGTACGCCTCGTCCTGGGGCAGATCGATCTGCCGGTAGAAGGCCTGCTTGCCGATCTCCAACGTCAGCGGGCTGGAGTGGGCGATCTGCAGCGCCAGCTCATCGACCCGGGAACGCAGGTGGTCCCCGGGCACCGCCTCGTTGATCAGCCCCCAGTCCACCGCGGTGGCGGCGTCGATCGTCTCACCGGTCAGCAGCATCTGCATGGCCCGCTTACGGCCGATGGAGCGGGAGACCGCCACCATGGGGGTCGAGCAGAACAGGCCGATCTTCACGCCCGGGGTGCCGAAACGCGCGGTGTCGACCGCCACGGCCAGATCGCAGGTGGCGACGAGCTGACAGCCGGCGGCGATCGCGTGGCCCTGCACCTCGGCGATGACCGGCTGCCGGATCGCCTGGATGGTCTCCATGAGCTGCACGCACGTGGTGAAGACTTCGCGCTCCTGCGTGAGGGTGCGGTCGACCATTTCACTGATCTCGTGCCCGGCGGACAGCGCGGGGCCGGACCCGGTGAGCACGACGACCCCGCAGTCGGGGTCGTCACCGAGGTCGCGGATCGCCGCCGTCGCCTCCCGCATCATCTGCAGGGAGAGCGGGTTGCGACGCTCGGGCCGATCGAGTGTGACGCGGGCGATCGGGCCGCTGCGCTCGACGAGGACGAAGGGGGTGCTCATGGGGCCTCCGGAGGGGATGAGGAACTAGCCTCCCCTGGTTCTACCCCGCGGCGCCCGTCGACGGGCCGGGACGGGGCCGGGGCGCCCCCGCCGGGGCGTGGCGAGGCGCGTGGCACTCCCCTCCGGTCACCCCGGGCCCCGGGCCGGGTCAGTTCGCGGCGGCCTCGTGCGTGCCGTCGCACCACTGCTCGGCGGGGACGGTGTCCTTGACCTGGTCGACATGCTGACCGCAGCCGTCCCACGTGGTCTTGCCGCAGACGGGGCAGGCGACGGGGTAACACATAAGAATCTCCTCAGATCCGACGTCATACCCTAGGGGGTATACCCGTAAGGGTATGTCAGTTCTCGTCCGGCCGCCACTCGGCGTCGACCCTGGGCGTGGCCTCACGCAGTCGTTCGACGTGCGCCTGACACTCCTCCCACTGCGGGAGCCGGCCCGCGGCGGCGACGTCGAGCAGGCTCGGGGCGTCGCGGTCGCGCTCGCTCATGACGTGCTCGATCGAGGTGCCGTCGAGGGCCGATCCGGGCCAGTCGATCGCGATCTTGGGATCGAAGGCGTCGATGACGTGCTCGGCCCCGGGCCGCCAGCCCTCCGAACAGAAGTACATCACCGTGGATTGCGGCTCGAGGGCCAGGAAGCCGTGCGCCACGCCCTCGGGGATGTAGATCGCCCGCTGCTCCACGGAGTCCAGGATGACCCCGGCCCACTCGCCGAAGGTCGGCGAGCCCACGCGGACGTCCACGACCACGTCGAAGACCGTGCCGGACGGGCACAGCACGTACTTGGCCTGACCAGGCGGGACCTCGGCGAAGTGCAGGCCGCGCAGGACCCCCTCCCCCGAGACCGACACGTTGACCTGCGCGAGATCGAAGCGGTGGCCGGTCATGCGACGGAAGGTCTCGTCGGTGAACGCCTCGTGGAACACCCCGCGGTCGTCAGAGATCTGCCGGGGGGTGATCTCCCACGCCCCCGACACGCTGAGCTCGCGTAGTTGCACTCCGGTCCCGCCTTCCCGTTGTCTATCGATCCCGGTCGCCCCCGGCGCCCGGGTCACGACCACCCTAGCCGCGCATGGCGTCCACGATCTGCGCTGCCGTCCACTCGCCGATCAGCAGACAACCCATGGCGTCGTCGTGGACGGAGGCGTCCTCGTCCCATCCGGTGACGACGAACTGGAAGATGTAGGTGGCCTCGTCGTCGCTCCATCCCACGATCAGACTCGAGGTCGCCATCCGGCCCGGCTCGGCGGTGTAGGTGCCCCTCAGGTAGCGGTAGATGCTACGGACGGCTCCGGCGGACTCGTCCCCTTCACCGGCGACCTGCTCGAGCAGTGTCCAGTCGGGCAGTGCGTCGGCGGTGGCGACGATCATCTCGACCGCCTGCTCGGTGTCCATCGCGGGCGCGACACGGGCGCAGGTGGCCACCGCGTTGGGTGAGAACCCGTCACGGTGCGCACCCGGGTCCACGTAGATCACCGCGGACGGCTCGGGCGATTCGATGCACTGCCACGGCGGGCTGTCCACCCAGGTCAGCGGCTGTGCGGCCACGGCCATCGGTGGGCTCGCCTCGAGAATGCGACCGGTCGACGCGCAGTACTCCTGGATCGAGGTCATCTCCGGATCCCCGCGCCCCGTCAGCCCTGTAGTCCCGCGCCGACGATGTGCGCGCCACCGTCGACGACGAGGGTCTGCCCGGTCATCCAGTGCGCGTCATCGGATAGCAGGAACGCCACGGGGCCGGCGATGTCGTCGGGCACCCCCAGTCGCCCGGCTGGCAGCGCCGCGGACATGGCCTCCTCGCGGCCGGAATACAGCGCCTCGGCGAACCTGGTCTTGACCACGCCCGGGGCGACGGCGTTGACGCGCACGGCGGGTCCGACCTCTACGGCGAGCTCCTGGGTCAGCCGCATGACCAACGCCTTGGTGGCGCCGTACCAGCCGATCCCCGGCGACGGTGCCAGGCCGGCGATGGAGGCGATGTTGACGACGGCGCCGCCGCGCTCGCCGAGGCCCGAGTGGTAGACCTTCTGCGTCCAGGACAGGGTGCCGAGGGCGTTGACCTCGGTGATCTTGCGGGCCGCGGCGAGGTCGATGTCCACCGTGCGGCCGAATGCCGGGTTGATCCCCGTGTTGTTGACCAGCAGGTCGATGGGCCCGAACGACTCTTCGGCCCGGGCCACGACCTCACGCTGGTGGTCCTCGTCGTCGCTCTTGCCCGCCACCGCCAGCACCCGCTCCGGTGTGCCGAGGTCGGCGACGGCGTCGTCGAGCCCCTCCTGGCCGCGCGCCGTGATGACCACCGACGCGCCTTCCGCGAGCAGGCGACGGGCGATGCCCAGGCCGATCCCGCGGCTCGCGCCGGTGACGAGCGCGGTGCGGCCGGCGAAGCGGTCCGGGACGACGGGGCCGGTCCGGGGGGCGGGCAGGGGGGTAGCGGTCACGGCCGTCTCCTTGCGAGGGTCGGAATGCGTCTGGCGTGCGTCGCCCAGCCTAGAGGCCGTGTCGGTGTGCCAGGCCGCGCCGGGGCCTCACGGCATCTCCTCAGCGGACCCTCCGGCTTTCCTTCACTACGGCGCCGCCGGGCGCTAGAGTTCGTGACAGGTCCCATCCGGCCGCCCCCTCGGGCGGCTCCACTACCCCGGGGTGTGTGCATGTCACCACTAATTCCACGCGCTGGCGCGGACTCACCCGTGTGCTCGATCCTCGATATCCCGGGCCCGCGGTGGTTCACGGCGAGCGATCCCATCTGGCGGGTCCACGGCGACGTGTCCACCCCGATCGGCATCACGACCGGTCTGCTCATGCTCGCCGCCGACCCCGCCTACTCCGCCGTGATGGTCGCGTGCGGTGCGGACGCCGAGCCGTGGACGATGGACGACTACCTGCACGACCTCGTGGAGATCTCGACCTTCGGCACGGTCGATGACGCCATGGTGACCATCGAGCACGCCCGTCGTGACCACAATTCGTTCTCCGGCACCACCGAGTACGGCGACTACTTCTATGGCTCCGACCCCGGGCTGATCCAGTGGTCGCAGGCCGCCATGACGTGGGCCCTGCTCGTCGCCTTCCAGCGCTTCTCGGGGCGTCCCCTGTCCCCCGCCGAATCCGACCGGTACGTCTACCAGTGGGCGGGCCTCGCGCGGCTCCACGGTGCCCGCAGCTTCCCCTCGACCGTCCGCGAACTCGAGCAGCTCCTGCGCAGGTCCCGCGGCCGCGCCCGGCCCACCGATGCCGGTCGCCGCGCGGCGAGGAAGCTCCGTGAGGACTCCCGCGCCTGCCCCGGGGTCACGGAGAACTCGGTGATCGCGCACCGGTCGTGCACGACGGTCGTGGACGCCGCGGCGAGCCTGGTGCCGTCGGAGGTGCGCCGCGCGCTGGATCTCCCGCACCGTCCGATGGACCGCGCGGCAGTGTTCGGGAGGATCACCAAGGCGCACCAGGGCCTGTCCTCGCCGCGGCTCACGACCCGGGCGCCCATCGCGGCCCCGTCGGCGATGCGGGCCCGGACCGCCTGAGCCCCGCCTCGCGCGTAACACCCCGGCCGCCCGGGGTCACCAGTGGCCGTTGACGCGGCCCTTGATCCATCCGGCGGCCTCCCACACCAGATGAACCGGCAGCATCCCACGGTCGAGCCGCTCGACGGGCACCATCCGCACGTCCAGACCGGTGGCGGTGCGCATCCATGTCCCCGCCCGGAGGGTGTGGGGCCGGTTGGTCACCACCAGGATCCGGTCCCACCCGCGCACCCGCGCGATCGACGCGACCGTCTGCGCCTCGCCCCAGGTGGTGCGCGGGTCGGGCGAGAAGCACACGACCTCGGCGCCCGCGGGTCGGGCGATTCCGGTGCACAGCCGCCGGGCCACCGTCTCGGAAGTGCCGCCGGGGTTGCTCACGAGCAGCGTGTCGGCATACCCGGCTTCCACGAGGTCCCGGGCGTACAGGTGGCGACCGTCGTCGGCGCCGGCGAGCATCACCACGGCGTCGGCGTGAACGGGCTCGTCGGCGCGCGGCTGAAGCAGGAACGCGCCCCACGCCGTGAGAGCGAGCGCGGCGACGGCGGCGGCCGCCACCGCGGCGGCGCTCCCGGCCGCGAGCACTCCGTGGCGGGTCCGGTTCACGACCCGGGTCCCGGGAGGTCGCCCCGCTCCCGCTGTCGCTGGGCGATCCAGCCCTCGTGGGCGATCGCGCGGACGAGATCCTGCGTCCAGTCGTCCATCGGCTCCAGCCCGACGGCACGCCACGAGGCATCGGAGAGCACGGAGAAGGCCGGCCTCGGAGCGGGGCGCGCGAACTCCTCACTGGTGCAGGGTCGCACCCGCTCGGGATCAGCCCCGAACCACGTGAACACCGCCCGGGCGAGGTCGAACCACGTCGCGCGGCCTCCCCCTGCCAGGTGCAGGGTCAGGCCCCGCGCGTCGAAACCGCCCCAGGCCTCCCCGCCGACGAGGCCGAGCAGTTGATCGGCCAGCGGCGCCGTGTAGGTGGGCGAACCCCACTGGTCGTCCACCACCGAGAGCGTGTCCCGCTCGCGCTCGAGGCGGACCATGGTGTCGACGAAGTCCGAACCGCGCAGCCCCTGCCCGTGGCGCACGGGGCCGGTGTACACCCACGCGGTGCGGACGATCGTCGTCTCGGGGTACACCGCCAACGCCGCCCGTTCCCCCGCGAGTTTGGTGCGCCCGTACGCGGTCACCGGCGCGGTCGGGTCGTGCGGCTCGAGCGCCGGAGCGGTGGCCGGGTCGCCCCCGCCGGGGACCTCGCCCGAGAAGACGTAGTCGGTGCTGATGTGGACCAGCCGGATCCCGCGGTCGCGGCACGCCACGGCCAGCGATTCCACGCCGTCGGCGTTGACCGCGTGCGCGGTGACCTCGTCGGCCTCCGCGCCGTCGACGTCCGTGTACGCGGCCGCGTTGATCACGACCTCCGGTGCGTGACGGTCCAGGGCGGAGGCGATCGAGGCCGGGTCGGTGAGGTCGAGCTCGTCGCGGCCCACCGCGACCGCGCCACCGCCGAGCTGACGCCTCGATTGCCTGTCCAGGTAGTGCCCGAGCTGTCCGCGGCCGCCCGTCGCGAGGATCCGCGGCCACCGGCCGGCGGTCACAGGCTGCGCCCCTTCTCGCGGCGCAGAATGTCCAGGAGGTACAGGCCGTACCCCGATTTGCGCAGGTCGTGGGCGCGGGCGGTGAGCTCGTCGTCGTCGATATACCCCATACGCCATGCCACCTCCTCCGGGCAGCCGATCTTCAGGCCCTGCCGGTCCTCGATCGTGCGGACGTAGTTGCTCGCGTCGAGTAGGGAGTCGTGCGTACCCGTGTCCAGCCACGCCGTTCCCCGTGGCAGCACCTCCACCTGCAGTCGGCCCTCGCGCAGGTAGTGCCGGTTGATGTCGGTGATCTCGTACTCGCCGCGCGCGGACCTGCCGAGCCCGCGCGCCACGTCCACCACGTCGGCGCTATAGAAGTAGAGGCCGGGAACGGCGAAATCGGAGGACGGGTCCTCGGGCTTCTCCTCCAGGCTGATGGCGCGGCCGTCGGCGTCGAAGTCGATCACCCCGTACTCGCTCGGATTGGAGACGCGGTAGGCGAACACGGCGCCGCCCTCGGGCTCGGCGAAGCGCCGCAGCTGCGTACCCATCCCCGGCCCGTAGAAGATGTTGTCGCCCAGGATGAGGGCCACCGGCTCGTCGCCGATGTGCTCGGCACCCAGCACGAACGCCTGCGCCAGCCCCTCCGGCGCCGCCTGCTCCACATAGCTCAGGGCGATGCCGAACTGGCTGCCGTCACCCAGCAACCGGCGGAACTGCGGAGCGTCCTGGGGGGTCGTGATGATGAGGATGTCCCGGATCCCCGCCAGCATGAGCGTCGACAGCGGGTAGTAGATCATCGGCTTGTCGTACACCGGCATCAACTGCTTGCTCGTCGCCAGGGTGAGCGGGCTCAACCGGGTGCCGCTGCCGCCGGCCAGGACGATCCCCTTCACCGCGTGGCCCCCGGGTCCAGCACGTGTTCCGTCCGCGCGTACTTCGCCTCGACGCGCTCCTTGACCGGCTCCCACCAGTCGCGATGGGTGGAATACCACTCGATCGTCTGCCGCAAGCCCTCGCGCAGGTCGGTGTGCCTCGGCTCCCAGCCCAGTTCCTGCCGGGTGGCGGTGGCGTCGATGGCGTAGCGCAGGTCGTGGCCCGGCCGGTCGGTGACATGGTCGAAACCCGGGTCGCCCCCGGTGCCGGCCCCGTTTCCCCCAACGCCGCCAGCCACCCCCATGAGCTCGCAGATCATCTGCATCACCTGCAGGTTCGAGTGCTCACCGTCCGCGCCAATGAGGTACGTCCGGCCCGGCTCGCCCGCGGCCAGGATGCGCAGGACCGCCGCGTTGTGGTCGTCGACATGGATCCAGTCCCGCACGTTGGCCCCACTGCCGTAGAGGCGGGGCCGGCGACCGTCGAGGATGTTGGTGATCTGACGCGGGATGAACTTCTCGACGTGCTGGAACGGGCCGTAGTTGTTCGAGCAGTTGCTGATGGTGGCCCGCACCCCGAAACTGCGGACCCACGCGCGCACGAGCATGTCGGCCCCGGCCTTGGTGGCCGAATACGGGCTCGACGGGTTGTACGCCGTGTCCGGGGTGAACTTGGCCGGGTCGTCGAGTTGCAGGTCCCCGTACACCTCGTCCGTCGACACGTGGTGCAGGCGCACGTCATGCCGCCGACACGCCTCGAGCACGGCGTAGGTGCCGACGATGTTGGAGTGCAGGAAGGGCCACGGGGTGGCCAGCGAATTGTCGTTGTGGCTCTCCGCAGCGAAGTGCACCACAGCGTCGTCCGGCCCCGTCAGCTCGGCGACCAGCCGGTCCGTGACCGCCGGGTCCGCGCAGTCCGCCTCGACCAACTCCACCCGCTCGGCGGGCAGTCCGTCCAGGTTGGCGCGGTTGGCGGCGTACGTCATGGAATCCAGCACCGTGATGTGGGCGTCCGGGTACTCGCGGACCGCGGTGTGGACGAAGTTGGCGCCGATGAACCCGGCTCCCCCGGTGACGACGAGGCGCATGGGCTCAACCCTACCGCCGCGAACGATCCGCCTCGGCCGCCTCCCCGGTGATGCCCGCTGCCGAGTGGTCCGAGGAGCCGAGTGCGCGGTCATCGAGTGCGTGGTCGTCGGGCACGCGGAGCAGCTCCCGATAGGCGGCGAGCATCTCCTCCCGTCGCCGGGCCTGGCGCTCGCTCGCGGCCGTCACCCGCGGGGTCACCAGTACCGCCTCCTCCGCGGAGATCCCCGCGCGCAACTGCCGCACACGCAGCACCTCCGCATCCAGCCGGACGCCGTAGACCACCGCCATGTTCACCAACCACAGCCACAGCAGGAAGACGATCACCCCCGCGAGAGATCCGTACACCTCGTTGAAGTTTCCGAACCTAGAGACGAAGAAGTTGAATCCGGCGGTGGCCACGCCGATGATCACCAGCGCCGCCGCCGCTCCGAGGGACACCCAGCTGAACCTGCGTCCCGACACATTGGGGGCGAACCGGTAGAGGATCGCCAGCGCGAGAACCGCCGACACCATCCCGGCCGGCCACTTGGCGATCTCCCATACGGCCAGTGCGGTGTCACCGAGGCCGATCCACCCGCCGACCGTCTCTGCGACGGGGCCGGTGAACACCAGGGCCAGACCGCCGACGACCACCAACGCGATGAGCAATGCCGTAAGCAGCGCCCCGGCGGGCATCAGCCGCCAGATGGGCCGCCCCTCCTCGACCCCGTACACGGCGTTCATCGCGCGGCCCAGCGCCCACACATAGCGTGAGGCCGACCACAGCGCCACGACCGTGCCCACGAGGAGTGCTGTCCCGGCGGCCGGCGTGGTCACCAACGCCTCGATCGGCCCGCGGACCGGGTCGAGCACGTCGGGCGGCGCGACGTCGGAGAGCATGTCCATGACGGCGTCGACGGTCCGGTTCCCCTGGCCGAACACGCCGAGCAGCGAGATCACCACCAGGATCGCCGGGAAGAGCGAGAGCACGCCGTAGAAGGTGAGCGAGCCCGCGAGATCGGGGCCGCGGTCGCGCAGGAACTCCCCCACGGACCGCACGAGTACCATTCGGACGGTCCGCAATCCTCTGCGGGCAGTCGCCGCGGGCCCTCCGGATGTCGTCATGTCCCGATTGTGACTGCTGTCGGCGCTCATCCCGCGTGGGCGCGCCACACGCCGCGCCCACCACGACCATCCGCCTGGGCATCTGAGTGCCTGGTGCTGCGTGCTGCGTGCCGCAATGCGCAATCCATGACAATGATTGTCTTGACAAGACGTCAACGCCCGATTAACTTAACGAACGTTCGAAACGTGACCTGGATTACATCGCTTTCGCAGCTGATCGACCAGTTCGACCCGCCCCCTCAGGCCATCCATCAGGACCCCGGACGCCCCTTCGAGCGCCCGGCCCGGAACCAGAAGGATCCCCGATGCCCACCAGCACCCGAAGCCGCGTGGCCCGACGCGCAGCGCTCGCCCTGACGATGATCGGATCGCTCGTCGCCACGGGCTGCACCGGCGGCCACCGCATCACCGGCGACAGCATCGAGACGATGGAGCCGATCACACTGCGCTACGGCGACTACACGACCGTCTCCTCGGCTGGCCCCTTCCGCGACTTCGCCGCGCAGGTCGAGGAAGAGACCGGCGGGAAGATCACCTTCGACGAGTACTGGGGCGGCAGCCTGGTCAAGGGCGCCGACATGGCGCAGGGGGTCCGCGGCGGGATCGTGGACATGGGCATGTTCACCCCGAGTTACTACCCGTCAGAGTTCCCCATGACCGACTGGACCTCCCAGATGGCCAGCGTCGTCGAGCCGGAGTACCCGCTCGGCATGATGCAGGCCTTCGCCGGCGGCAGCGAGTTCGCGCTCACCAATCCGCTGATCGAGAAGCAGTTCTCGGACCAGGACATCAAGCTGCTGTTCACCTGGACCCCGTCGACCAACTACCACCTCGTGTGCAAAGAGCCCGTCAACAGCCTCGAGGAGGCCCGCGGCAAGCGGGTTCGCAGCGGCGGCGCCTTCAACTACGGCGAGATCGAAGCGCTCGGAATGGTCCCGGTGACCCTTCCGACCGGCGAGATCTACGAGGGCCTGCAGCGCGGGGTGATCGACTGCTCCCTGGCTAACGGCAAGATCATGATCGCCCTCGGCCTGTGGGAGGTCGCAAAACACTACGTCGACATCCCGTTCTCGAGCTACACGCAGTACGTGATCATGAACAAGAACGTCTGGGACAAGCTCCCCGAGGACGCCCGTCAGGTCATCGACGAGGCCCGGGAGACGTGGTTCGAGGGCTACCTCCGCGAGGAGGGGATCATCCTTCAACAGCGCCTGCTGGCCGAGGGCGCGGACATGGGCGTGAACTTCTACGACGTCGCCCCCGGACTCCAGGACACCCTCGAGGCCTACCAGGAGGAGTCGCTGCGTTCCCTGCCGGACCGCGCACCAGAGGGCCTAGAGGATCCCGAGGGAACTGTCGAGCGGTACCGCCAGATCATGGCCGACTGGAAGACCCGGCTGGAGGACATGGGATACGACGACCCGGCCCTCGCCGAGATCCCGGACGATCCCGAAACCGTGGAGATCGACCTGGACCCCTACATGCAGACGGTTCGGTCGGAGATCTTCGACCGCACCGCACCGTGACCCCCTCAGACCGGTTGGAGAACATGATGGACACCACCACCACCGTTGCGGAGCGACTCGTTCCGGGACAGCGGGCCCTCTCCCGGGTGCTGTACGCGTGTGCCGTGATCGCGGGGATCGCCACCTTGGTCCTGGCGCTGCACATCGCCGCGGACGTCAGCTCCCGCAACCTGACGGGCGCCCCCCTGTCCGGCACGCTCGAAATCACCCAAAACTGGTCGATGGTCCTCATCGTGATGCTCGCTATGGGGTACGCGGAGCAGATCGGCGAGCACATCAACGCCACCATCCTCACCCAGTACCTCGACCCCGTCTCGCGTTGGTGGTCGGACCTGGTCGTCAAGGGTCTGATGTTCCTGTTCGTCTGTGCACTGACCTACTACTCGATCACCGCGGCGGTCTTCGCCGTCGAGGTCCAGCAGGTCGCCCTCGGGGCGATCACCATCCCGATCTGGCCGGTCAAGATCGTCCTCGCAATCGGATTCGCCCTGTTCGCCCTCCAGCTCCTGGTGTCGATCATCAGCCTGTTGACCAACGACCGTCCGAGGAAGTCCCATGTCTGACACCACCCTCGCCACCGACTACACCGGCCTAGAACCGGACGACGACCTCGGCGCCCCGGAACCGAACCGCAACCTCATCCGGGCCTACTGGGGCAACTTCGGCTTCTCGCTGATCATCGCCGCGGTCATCCTGTTCACACCGAACCTGCCAGACCTCATGGTCGGCCTCCTGACGATCGTGCTGTCGATCGTCGCCATGGTCGCCGGTATCCACGTGGGGATCGCGATCATGGGCGCCGGTGCGGTCGGCCTGTGGAAGCTAGCGGGCACAAGCGCCGTCGCAGTCACGTTCGAGGACGTCCCCTTCACCTCCGCCGCCAGCTGGAGCCTGTCCGTCATCCCGCTGTTCATCCTCATGGGCGTGGCGATGGGCCGGTTCAACCTGACCGGAAAACTGTTCACCTCGGCCCAGGCCTGGCTCGGCCGGCTGCCCGGTGGACTGGCGGTCTCGACCAACTTCGCCGGCGCCGGACTGGCGGCCTCGAGCGGTAGCTCGATCGCGATCTCCTACGCCCTGGGCCGCACGACCATCCCCGAGATGCTCCGTGCCGGATACAAGCCGTCCCTGGCGACCGGCGTGGTCGCCATGTCCGGCACCTTGGGAATGCTCATCCCGCCGAGTGTGGTGCTGGTGATCTACGCCGGTGTCGCCGAGACGCCCGTCGGCCCGCAGTTGCTCGCCGCGCTCATCCCGGGACTGATCACGGCGATGGCGTACGCGACCCTCATCGTCGTCAGGTGCACCATCGACCCGACCCTCGCGCCCCGGTCGACCACCCACTACACCTGGGGCCAGCGGATCCGGTCCCTCGGGGACATCACCCCGGTCGCGTTGATCCTCATCCTCATCATCGGTGGCATGTACACCGGAATCTTCACGCCCACCGAGGCCGGGGCCTTCGGTGCGATCGCGGCAATCCTGCTGGGTTGGCTGTTCGGTGACGACCGTTCCGTCGGACACCTCGTGCGGACGGTGCTGACCTCGCTCCGCGAGACCGCGGCCGGCGTCGCCTCGATCTTCCTGCTCCTCATGGGCGTGCACGTGCTCACCCGCGTGGTGGCCTTGTCCGGGGTCGCCAACTGGCTCACCGACACGATCACCTCGCTGGGACTGAGCCGGACCCTGTTCCTCGTCGGACTGATCTTCGTGTTCCTCATCCTGGGCATGTTCATGGACGGCCTGGCGATGATCCTGCTCACGGTCCCGATCCTCATGCCGGTGCTCGACACCTACGACATCAGCCTCCTGTGGTTCGGCGTGTTCATGGTGATCCTCGTCGAGCTCGCGCTGGTCACCCCTCCGATCGGCATGCTCAGTTACATCGTTCACCGGATCGCGTCGAACCCCGAGGTCAACCTGGGGGTGACCGTGCGACTGTCCGACGTGTTCAAGGGAGTGGCCTGGTTCGTGGCCACCAGCGCCGTGATCCTCCTCGCCCTGATCTTCTTCCCCGACATCGCCCTCTGGCTGCCCAATTCCTCCGCCGCGGAGTGACCGGGTCATCGCCACACGCCACGGCCAGACACCACCAGACACCAGCAACACGAACCTCAGGAGTACACATGCAGCGGACGATCTTCACCCGAGAGCAGGACGAGTTCCGCCAATTGGTGCGTGACTTCATCGCCAAGGAGGTCGCCCCCCACCGCGAGGAGTGGGACGAGCTCGGCAGGCCCCCGCGCGAGTTCTTCCACAAGCTCGGCGAGCTCGGCATCCTAGGCGTCCAGGTCCCCGAGGAGTTCGGGGGCGGCGGCGAGACGAGCTTCAAGTACAGCGCGATCGTGTTCGAGGAGGTCGCCCGAGCGGGAGTGTCCTTCGGCTCGTACACCGTGCACTGCTGCCTGATCCTGCCGTACCTCATGGAGTACGGGACGCCCGAGCAGCTGCAGCGGTGGCTGCCGGCCTTCGCCTCCGGCGAGCTGATGACCGCCATCGCCATGACCGAGCCCGGTACCGGGTCGGACCTGGCGAACATCTCCACCACCGCCAAGCTCAGTGCCGACGGCACCCACTACGTCGTCAACGGTTCCAAGACGTTCATCACCGGCGGCGTGACCGCGGACATGATCCTCACGGTCTGCCGTACCTCACCGTTCGACCCGGACAACCGCCGTCACGGCCTGTCCATCCTCTGCGTCCCCACCGACTCCGAGGGCTTCGCCGTGGGCCGCAAGCTCGACAAGATCGGTCTGCGCCAGCAGGACACCGCGGAGCTGTCGTACAACGACGTCAAGGTGCCGGTCGAGAACCTCCTCGGCGAGAAGGACGCGGCGTTCTCCTACCTCACCCACAACCTCCCGCAGGAACGCCTGAGCATCGCGCTCAACGCGGTCTCCCAGTCCGAGGCCGCGCTGCGGCTGGCCACCGACTACACGCGTGAACGCAACGTCTTCGGCAAACCCGTCTCGAGCTTCCAGAACACCAAGTTCGTGCTGGCGGAGTGCGCAACCGAGGTCGAGGTGGCCCGCGTCTACGTGGATCACTGCCTGGAGTTGCTCGACCGGGGCGAGCTCACCGTGGCGGACGCCGCCAAGGCCAAGCTCCACGCCACCGAGATGGCCGCGCGTGTGATCGACCGGTGCCTGCAGCTGCACGGCGGGTACGGCTACATCACCGAGTACCCCATCGCCCGCCTCTACACGGACACCCGCGTCTCCCGGATCTACGGCGGAACCAGCGAGGTCATGAAGACCATCATCGCCAAGAGCCTCGGGCTCTGACGCTCCGCGCGGACACCACAGGAGGACATCTATGTATCCAGGAAAATGGGCCGCGTCCACTCCGGACAAGCCCGCAGTCATCGAGGACGCCACCGGTCGGGTGATGACCTACGCCCAGCTCGAGGAACGATCGGCCCGATTCGTTAACTGGCTCCTGGCACAGGGGCTCAAGCCGGGCGATCACATCGCCGCGCTCTCGGTCAACGACGCCACCGTGTTTGAGCTCTACTGGGGCGCGATGCGTTGCGGCCTGTACTTCACGATGGTCAACACCCACCTGGCCACCGACGAGGTCGCCTACATCGTCGGCGACAGCGGCGCCCGGGTCCTCGTGGTGTCCGCACCACTGGCCGAGCTCGGCGAGGCGATCGTCGAACAGTCGCCCCACGTGGAGCACCGGCTGGCCTTCGGCGGCGAGATCCCCGGCCACCTCGACTACGAGGCGGCCGTGGGAAGCATGCCCAGCACCCCGCCGGCAGATCAACCGCGCGGCGCGGACATGCTCTACTCCTCGGGCACAACCGGACGCCCCAAGGGCATCAAGCCGGCCCTCGACGGCGCACAGGTGGGCGACGAGCCCGGCCCCAACGTCATCGCCCGGATGAAGATCAACTACGACTTCAACCCGGACACGGTGTACCTCTCGCCAGCGCCCGTCTACCACGCGGCCCCGCTGCGCTACGCCACCGGAACCCAGGCACACGGCGGCACCGTAATCCTCATGGACCACTTCGACCCCGAGAACTGCCTGGCCGCCATCGAGAAGTACGGCGTCACCCACAGCCAGTGGGTGCCCACCCACTTCATCCGCATGCTCCGCCTCCCCGAGGAAGTGCGCGAGGCCTACGATGTCTCGTCACTCGAGGTGGCCATCCATGCCGCGGCCCCGTGCCCGATCGAGGTCAAGGAGGCCATGCTGGACTGGTGGGGCCCGGTGGTCTACGAGTACTACTCCTCCACCGAGTCCAACGGCACCACCACGATCGCCCCCGAGGAGTGGCGGCGTAAGCCCGGCAGCGTCGGCCGCGTGGGCAAGGGGTCCCCCGCCATCCTCCACGTCTGCGACGAACTGGGCCGCGAACTGCCTGCCGGGGAGACCGGCTGGATCTACTTCGAACGGCACGACTACGCCTTCGAATACCACAACGATCCCGAGAAGACCGCCGAGACGCGGCACCCCGACCACCCCGAGTGGACCACCCTCGGCGACATCGGACATGTCGACGACGAGGGCTTCCTTTACCTCACCGACCGCGCCAAGTTCACCATCATCTCGGGCGGGGTCAACATCTACCCGCAGGAGATCGAGAACTGCATCGCCGTGCACCCGGACGTCATCGACGTCGCAGTGATCGGCGTTCCGGACGAGGTGATGGGACAGACCGTCAAGGCCGTGGTCCAGCTCGCCCCGGGTGTTGAACCGACCGATGCGACGGCCGACGCCATCAAACAGCACTGCCTCGACCGGATCGCCCGCTACAAGTGCCCTCGCACGGTGGCGTTCACCGAGGTCATCCCCCGCACCCAGACCGGGAAGTTGGTCAAGGGGCGCCTCGACGCCTCCGTCTGACCTGCCCGCCCCACCCTCACCCTCATCCGAATCGGAGATTCCGTGCCGAACGCAGTCATCATCGACGCCGTCCGCTCCCCCATGGGCCGCGGCAAGGCCGGCGGCGCCCTCGCCGATCTGCACCCTGTCGATCTCCTCGCCCAGATCCTCTCCGGGCTCGCCGAACGCACCGGCCTCGACACCGCACTCGTCGAGGACGTCATCGTGGGCGTCGTCAGCCAGGTCGGTGAGCAGTCCGGCACCGTCGGACGTCAGGCCGCCCTCGCCGCGGGCTTCCCCGAGCACGTCCCCGGCGTCACCGTCGAGCGCAAGTGCGGCTCGAGCCAGCAGGCCGTGGACTTCGCCGTCCAGGGTGTGGTCGCCGGCGCCTATGACGTGGTGATCGCCGCCGGACTGGAATCGATGAGCCGCGTCCCCATGGGGGTCAACAAGCTCGACAAGGACCCCTACGGTCCGGTCGTCCACGAGCGGTACCCGGGCCTGACCAATCAGGGCGTGGCCGCCGAACTCGTGGCCGGGAAGTGGGGGCTGTCCCGTGAGCAGCTGGACGACTACTCGGCCCGCTCCCATGAGCGCGCGGACGCCGCGCGGTCAGGCGGATGGTTCGACGACGAGATCGTGCCCGTGACCACGCCGGCGGGAGTCGTGGACACCGACGAGTCGATCCGACCGGGCACCACCTCCGAGAAGTTGGCCGGCTTGCGCACGGCATTCGATTCCGAGAGCGCTCGAGCCGAGCGGCCCGACGTGGACTGGAAGGTCACGGCCGGTAACTCCTCCCAGATCACTGACGGCGCAGCCGCGATGCTCATCATGAACGAGGACGTCGCGAAGTCCCTGGGACTGACCCCGATCGCGAGGATCGTGGCCTCCGCCGTCGTCGCCGATGACCCCGTCCTCATGCTGACCGGCCCGATCCCCGCCACCCACAAAGCTCTCGACCGCGCCGGGATGACCGTCGCCGACCTCGACACCTACGAGGTCAACGAGGCGTTCGCCTCGGTACCCCTGGCCTGGCGGTACGAGTTCGGAGCCGACGACGCCAAGCTCAACCCCGTCGGCGGCGCGGTGGCGCTCGGGCACCCGCTGGGAGCCTCCGGGATCCGCATCATGACCACGATGATCCACCACCTGCGTCGCACCGGCGGACGCTACGGGCTCCAGACGATGTGCGAGGCCGGCGGCATGGCCAACGCCACCGTCGTCGAAGCGCTCTGACCGCCTTCTCCTTGTGACCCCCTTTTCTTGTAGAGAGAGGTAAGACCGATGAATCTGACCAATGCGAGCGCCCTGGTGACCGGCGGGGCCTCCGGCCTCGGCCGGGCCACCGTCGCCCGTCTCGTCGACGCCGGCGTCCCCACCATCCTGGTGGACCTGCCGTCTTCCGACGGGCAGCAGGTGGCCGACGGGTTCGGTGACCTCGTCACGTTCGCCCCCGCCGACGTCGCCGATCCCGAGCAGGTCACCGCGGCTGTCCGGAGTGCAGCCGAGCGCGCCCCCCTGCGCGCGGTCGTGCACTGCGCGGGCATCGGCCGGACCGTCCGGGTGGTGGACCGCGAGGGCGAGCCGGGTTCGCTGGAGGACTTCGAGCTCGTCGTCCGCGTGAACCTCCTGGGCTCGTTCAACGTCCTGCGGATCGCCGCGGCGGAGATGGCGAAGAACGAACCGACCGACGGCGAGCGCGGCGTGATCGTGATGACCGCCTCCGTGGCCGCATGGGAGGGCCAGATCGGGCAGATGCCCTACTCGGCGTCCAAGGCCGGCATCGTCGGGATGACGATCGTCGCCGCCCGCGACCTCGCCCGCCGCCAGATCCGCGTCAACACGATCGCCCCCGGCATCTTCGAGACCCCGATCTTCGACCGCCATCCCGCGGAGCTCGTCGAGGGTCTGGCCGCGCAGATCCCGCACCCCTCGCGTCTCGGCAAGCCCGACGAGTACGCCAAGCTCGCCCTGCACGTGGTGGACAACGCCATGATCAACGGCGAGACCATCCGCATCGACGGCGCGATCCGGATGGCCCCCAAGTGAGCGGCCCGCAGGTGAGCGCGACCGTGGTGGACCGGGTTCACGTCGAGGAGACCGACGGCGTCCTGGTGGTGACCATCGACCGCCAGCACGCGCGTAACTCCATCAACCGGGCCACCTCGGAGGCGATCGCTGCGGCGATGGCCGAGCTGGACCGGCGTGACGACCTCACCGCCGGAGTGATCGCCGGCGCGGGATCCGTCTTCTGTGCCGGGATGGACCTGAAGGCCTTCATCGCTGGGGAGAACGTCTCACTACCCGAGCTCGGCTTCGCGGGCCTGGTGGAGAAGCCCCCGGCAAAACCGCTCATCGCGGCGGTCGACGGTCCGGCGCTGGGCGGCGGTTTCGAGATCGTCCTGTCCTGCGATCTGGTCGTGGCGTCGGAGAACGCCTCCTTCGGCCTCCCCGAGGTCAGGCGTGGTCTCCTGGCGGGCGCGGGCGGCCTGCTCCGGCTCCCCCGACGCATTCCGTATCAGCTGGCGATGGAAGCCGCCCTGACCGGCCAACCGATCGACGCCGAGACCGCCCGGGGCGCCGGCCTGGTCAACCGGCTCGTCCCGGCGGGTGAGGCGACCGCCGCCGCCGTGGAATTGGCCAAAGCGATCGCCGCGAACGCCCCGCTTGCCGTGCGGGCATCCAAAGAGATCATGGCCCGGTCGCGCGAGTGGAACTCCGAGGAGGAATTCGACAAGATGAGAGATATCTACCTCCCGGTCCGGTCGTCGAACGACGCCCGCGAAGGGGCGCTCGCCTTCAAGGAGAAGCGGGCTCCACGGTGGACGGCGACCTGAGAGGACCGACACGATGACCAGTGGCACGGTGCAGCACGACCTCCTGGCGGTCGCCCGCCGGGAGTTCGTGGAACACGGCTACGGGGGCGCATCGATCCGGTCGATCGCACAGAAGACCGGGGTGAGCCTGTCGGCGATGTATTACCACTACGCCAGTAAGCAGGAGCTGCTGGCGGCCATGCTCAACGCGGGGATGGACTCCTTCGAGGGGCGCGTGACCGAGGAGTTCGAGGCCAAGGACTCGACCCCCACCGGCCGGCTCCTGGGCTTCGTCGCCTCACTGGTCCGGTTCCGCACGCTCGAGCAGGAACAGTCCCAGCTGGTCCAAACCGAAACCCGTAACCTCGAGCCGAAGCACCTCGCGGCCTATCGGGAGCGACAGCGGCAGTCCAGTGAGCCGCTGCGACAGGCGGTCGCCGACGGCGTCGCGAGCGGCGAGTTCTGCACCCGATTCCCCGAGGACTCCTACCGGTCCATCCTGGGCATGTGCAACGCGATCGCCCACTGGTACGAGCCGGACGGCGACTTGGCGGTCGAGGAGATCGTCCACCGCTACCAAGAACTCGCACTGGGCGTGGTTTACCACCGGGATGTCACCGTCCCTGCCCCCCTGAAACCGGGCTAGCCGGGCCGAAGGCCAGTCGGGCCGGGCGGGCGTCAGTCGCGGTGGCGGGCCTGGTCGACCTGGGCCTCGCGTCGGACGTCTGCAGCCTCGTCGATGGCCTTCTGCTGCTTCTCGGCCGCCTTGTCGCTGGCAGTGGTGTCGCGCGGCGGGAGCTGGATGGTCTCCTCGGCGTGCATGCCCGCCTGGAGCTCACGGGCGCGCTCCATCTCGGCGTCCACCTCGGCACCGAACAGGAAGGCGTTGTTGGTGATCCACAGCCAGAGCAGGAAGACGATGACGCCGGCCAGCGAACCGTAGGTCGCGTTGTAGCTGCCGAAGTTGGACACGTAGAAGAAGAAGCCGACGGTCGCGAGGCCCCACACCACCAGCGCGACCACCGCGCCGAGCGAGATCCAGCGGAACTTGGGCTGCTTCACGTTGGGGGCGAACCCGTAGAGGACCGCGAGGATGACGACGACGACGAGGACCAGCGCCGGCCACTTGGCGATGCCCCAGACGGTGACCGCCGTCGAGCCGAGACCGATGAGGTCCCCCACCCACTCGGCGATCGGCCCGCTGACGACCAACATCACGCCGGCCAGGGCGACCAGGATCAGCAGCACGGCGGTGAGCAGGATCATCAGGGGCTTGAGCTTCCAGAAGGGGCGCCCCTCCTCGACCTCGTAGATGCGGTTCATGGCGCGACCGAAGGCGCCCACGTATCCGGAGGCCGTCCAGAGCGCGCCGAGAATACCGGTGATCAGGGCGATCCCGGCGGCCGGAGTGTTGACCAGTCCCTCGATCGGCCCGCGGAGTTCGTTGAGGGTCTGCTCCGGTACCGAACCCTCGACGAGGCCCATCACCGCGTCGACCGTGGCCTGCCCCTGGCCGAACACACCGAGCAGCGAGACCACGGCGAGAAGCGCCGGGAACAACGAGAGAACGGCGAAGTAGGTGAGCGATGCCGCGAGGTCGGTGCAGTTGTCCTTGGAGAACTCCCCGGCGGCGCGTTTGAGGCCGACCTTCCAGGCGCCACCGGTGAGCTTGGTGGGCGACTCGGGCTTGCCGGTGTCGGGGTCGGCATCCGTGTGGGGCTTGTCGGTGATGTCGCGGCTGCTCGTACTCATACCAAGCACCTTTCCACCACCGGGCCTCCCCCGCATCCGGCCCGGCCGTCCCCCCGCGGGATTACGGACGCCGCTCTGTGCGTTACCCTCTTTGATGTCACGTCACCAAAGTGTCGTATCAACAACTTCGATTTCGTCGACCGTCACCGCACCAGAGGGAGAAACACAGTGAGTCTGTCCAACGCCATCCTCCGTGGAGTCACCGGGGCCTTCGTCCTCAACTCCGGCCTGAGCAAGCGCGGCATGCCGACCGAGGCCGCCCAGGGTCTACAAGGCTTCGCCGCGACGGGAGTGCCCGCCGTGAACAACATGGATCCCGATTCCTTCGGCAAGTTCGTCGCCTACTCCGAGATCGGGATCGGCGCCGCCCTCCTCACCCCGGTCGTGCCCCGCCAGATCGCCGGCGCCGCCCTCGGCGTCTTCTCCGCCGGCCTGCTCGCGATGTACTTCCGCAACCCCACCATGACCGAGGCCGACGGCATCCGCCCCAGCCAGGAGGGCATGTCCCTGGCCAAGGACGCGTTCATGGCCGCCATCGCCGGCGCGCTGGTCACCGACCGGTAGCCTCCCCCGC
The DNA here is from genome assembly GCF_024519835.1 of Dietzia sp. Die43. Taxonomy (NCBI): domain Bacteria; kingdom Bacillati; phylum Actinomycetota; class Actinomycetes; order Mycobacteriales; family Dietziaceae; genus Dietzia; species Dietzia sp. Die43. The sequence continues at coordinate 75,125 of NZ_JALJRF010000006.1, forward strand.
CGGCGGGCTCGACACCCCCGGCACCCGGCGCCGCCGGCGCTACGGCACCCGGCCCTGCCGGCGCGACGGCCCGGTCCCGCATCACGCGGGGCCGGGCCGCTCGCGTTCCCGGCACACGCGCGTTCCCGGCACACGCGCGGACACCTGCCACACGCACCCCGGACCGGATGCGCGGCCCACGCGGGTCGCCGACCATGGTGCGATGACGCAGAACCCGGAATCCGATACCCCGGCCCGCCGGATGCGGATAGTCGTCACCGGTGCCAGCGGCAACGTCGGCACCCCGCTCGTGCGGCGTCTGCTCTCCGACGGGCACGACGTGGTGGGACTGTGCCGCCGGATCCCCCCGGCCACGCCGCCCTACGACGGCGCGCGGTGGCATCGGGTGGACCTGTCGTACGCCCGCGCGGAGGACCTGGTGGAGGTCTTCCGCGGCGCGGACGCGGTGATCCACCTGGCCTGGGGCTTCCAACCGACCCGCGACGTCGACCACCACCGCCGACTGGGCGTCGGGGGGACCGCCGCGGTCGTCAACGCCTGCCGCCTGGCGGGAGTGCCGCATCTCGTGCACCAGTCCTCCGTGGGCGCCTACGCCCCGGTGTCCGACGGCGGCCCCGGGGTGTCCGTGGACACCCGCGTCAGTGAGGGCGTCGAGCTGGGTGGCGTTCCGACCGCCGCCTACAACCACCACAAGACCGCCGCCGAGCACCTGCTCGACCAGCATGAGCGCGAACATCCGGGAACCCCGACGATCGCCCGCATGCGGGCCGCGTTCATCGTGCACGGCGAGGCCGCCTCGGGCCTGGTGCGCTACTTCAGCCCCGCCTTCGCACCGGTCCGGCTGATCCGGGCCCTGCCGGTCCTGCCCGTGGACCGTCGCCTCACCGTCCCCCTGGTCCACGGCGACGACATGGCCTCGACACTCGCCGCCGCGGCCACGACCGGCGCGCAGGGCGCGTTCAACATCGCGGCCGAACCGCCCGTCACGCGCGACATGATCGCCCGCGAGCTCGGTGCCGTTCCGGTCGGGCTCCCGTTCGGGATCCTGCGGAGGCTGGTGCACGTCAGCTGGCTGCTCCACCTCCAACCGCTCAGCATCGGCTGGGTGGACCTCGCGTTCGGCGTCCCACTCATGCACACCACCCGGGCCCGCGCGGAGCTCGGCTGGCACCCCACGGTCGCGGCCGACGAGGCCCTGCGCGAACTCGTCGACGCCATCGCCGCCGGACGGGCAGGAACGTCCCCTCCCCTGCGCCCGCGGACCCTGCGGGACGCGCTGGCCTCACTGCGCCGCGGCGGCCCCGTCGACGTCAGGCGCCTCCCCTGACAGACGCGGGCCCGCCGTTGACGACCGCCCGCACAGGCCCGCCGCGTCGTAACTAGCGCTTCGCCGCGCCCTCGTCCGCGATGGCACCGAGGATCGCGTCCGCCAGGTCGGCGCGGCACACGACGAGGTCCGGCAGGTAGGTGTCGGACACGTTGTACTCCAGCGGGGTGCCGTCGATCCGCACCGCGACGAACCCGCGGGCCAACGCCACCCCGGCCGGCGCCGCGGAGTCCCACTGGTACTGCCCGCCGGCGTGGATGTAGGCGTCCGCCTCACCGCGGACGACGGCCGCCGTCTTGGCCCCGGCCGACCCCAGCGGCACGAGATCCCCGCCCACCGCCTCGGCGACCGCATCCGCGAATCGCGGCGGGCGGGAGGCCGAGAGGACGATCCGCGGTCGGGAGCCCGTTCGCGGGGGAAGAAGGCCACCCCCGTCGACCCCGCCGTTGCCCACGGGTGCGGCGTAGACCTCGTCGTCGTCGACCCCCGACACCACTCCGAGCGCCGGGAGCCCGACCGCCGCGGCGGTGAGTCGCGACAACGCCGGGTCCCCCGCGCGCTCCCACAGGGCGACGTGGACGGCCCAGTCCGGCCGGTCGCCGAGGCCGTACTCGCGGGTGCCGTCGACGGGGTCGATGATCCACACGCGGTCGGCGTCCACTCGGGCGAGATCGTCGGCGGACTCCTCCGACAGGACCGCGTCGTCCGGGCGCGCGGCGGCGAGCCGTTCGAGGAGCAGCGTGTTGGCGCGGCGGTCGCCGATGTCGCCGAGCTCCCGTCCGGTGGGGCCGGAGGAGCGCAGGTCCACCAGCAGTCTCCCGGCCTCGATGGCGAGGTCGACGGCGAGTTGCTGGTCCGGGGTACGTGTGGCGGCGGTCATGCCCCCAGCCTAGGAGGCGCACTCCGGGCGCGGCGCGGGACGCCTACCGACGGCGCGACCGCAGCCCCCGGCGCCGGCCACTCCCGTACTGGCGGACGACGCGGGCGGGCTCGTCCGGACACCGGTGCGCGTCGGCCGCGACCCGGGCCGCGCCCCGGGACGGCAGGACACCGCTGCGGGCGTCGCAGCGGTGACAGCCCCAGACCGCGCCGTCGGCCGTCTCCTCGACGTAGCACTGCCGCTGTCCGACCTCGTTCATCGTTCCCCCCGGGAGAAACTGCGCCAACCTCCAGCCGGCACGTAGATCGCTATTGTGTCATAAATTTTTACTACTGGACAACGAAAACATCACTGCGTCCGGCGCCCCACCTCAGCGATGCCCGATCCAGTCCTGGACGGGCGATCGAATCGCACCCGGCCCCCACTGGACAGGTCGGTCTAGACAGCGTCCCTTCCTTATGTCTACTGTATCGATCTACTTACTCGACTCACTACTCGAGGGATGCTCGTGAAGACACTCATCGTGCTCGGCGTCGTCGGCGCCATCGCCCAACTCATCGACGGGTCCCTGGGCATGGCCTACGGCGTCACGTCCACGACCCTGCTGGTCGCGGCCGGTATCGCGCCCGCCGCCGCATCGGCGTCCGTGCACTTCGCGGAGATCGGCACCACCCTCGCCTCCGGCATCTCCCACCACCGACTCGGCAACGTCGACTGGCGGATCGTGCGCATCCTCGCGGTGCCGGGCGCAATCGGGGCGTTCGCCGGCGCCACCCTGCTGTCCAGCCTCCCCGCCGACGTCGCCAAGCCCGTCGTGGGGGCGATCCTGCTCGGCCTGGGCCTGTACGTCCTGTACCGGTTCCTCGCACTCGGCGGCCGTCGCCCCGAGTTCCGCGGGCGGGTCCGCACCGGGTTCCTCGTCCCGCTCGGACTGGTCGGCGGCACCCTCGACTCCCTCGGCGGCGGTGGCTGGGGCCCGGTCGGCACCACCTCCCTGCTGTCCTCGGGCCGGGTCGAGCCGCGCAAGGTCGTGGGCTCCATCGACACCTCCGAGTTCGTGGTGGCCGTCGGCGGGTCGCTCGGCTTCCTCGTGGGCCTGGGCGCCGCCGGCATCAACTGGGGTTACGCGCTGGCGCTGCTGGTGGGAGGTGTGCTCGTCGCACCGCTCGCGGCGTGGCTCGTCAAGCACCTGCCCGCCCGGGTGCTCGGCACGGCGGCCGGCGGCCTGATCGTCGTCACCAACTCCCGCACCCTGCTGGTGTGGGCCGAGGTGCCCTCGTCGGCGACCACCCCGATCCTGCTGGCCCTGGTCACCGTGTGGATCGGCCTGGTCACGTGGGCCGTGCTCGCCGAGCGCAGGGCCTCCGGCGGCGACGACGACGAGGTTGGCACCGGCGGGACCGGACCCGCCCCTGCCGCGGCCGCCGAATCCGCCCCGGCGCAGCGCTGATCCGGGCCGACGCCCGGTGAGGCGGCCCCTCTGGGAGACTGTCGGCATGAGGGTCACCGCCAAGTCCGACTATGCGTTGCGCGCACTCGTCGAACTCGCGGCGGCACAGCTCGCCAGCCCCGACGACGATCCCCGCGACAATCCGCTGAGCGCCGAAGAACTGGGGCGGCGGCAGGACATCCCGCACGGGTTCCTCCAGGCGATCCTGTCGGACCTGCGGCGGGCCGGGATCGTCACCAGTCGCCGGGGCAAGACGGGCGGATGGTTCCTCGGCCGGGAGGCGGGGGACATCTCGGTCGCCGATGTCCTGCGGGCGGTCGACGGTCCCTTGGTGAGCGTCTACGACGTCCGCCCGGAGGCGGTGGTCTACAACGACCGCGCCGCGATCCTGCAGCACGTATGGATCGCCTCGCGCGCGGCCCTGCGCCGGGTGATGGACGCCGTGACGATCGCCGACCTGGCCGCCGGGCACCTGCCGGGCGAGGTCCACGAGTTGACCCTCGACACCGACGCGTGGGAGCCCCGCTAGTCGGACGCCGGTTCCGCCGCCCGGTCCGCTCCCGCCGGACTCACGTCGCCTGCCCACGCCCGCGGTGGCGGTCGAGCCAGGACACGGCGGGAGACGCCGCCGCGCCGTGCAGGACGATGGAGGCGACGATGACCAGCGACACCGCGGGCCAGAGTGACCAGCCGTCATCCTTCGAGAAGTAGCCCATCGCGTAGCAGAGATAGAACAGTGACCCGACGCCCCGGACACCGAAGGCGGCGACGAAAAGTCGCTCGGGGCGCCGCAGCTTGCGATCGCCCAGCAGAGCGATCCAGGCGGTGAGCGGCCTGATCACGAACAGGACCCCGGCCGCCACCGCGGCGTGCGACCACTCCAACCGGAAGACCGCATCCGAGATGAACGACGCCCCGATCACCAGCAGGATCAGAAGCGTGAGCAGATGCTCGGTGAACTCGATGAACTCGTGAGCCCGGGCGTGCTTCTCGTCGTGACGCTCCGCCGCGCGGACGCCCAGCGCCGCGCAGAACACCGCCAGGAATCCCCATCCGCCCACGAGTTCGCCGACACCGTATGCCAGGAGCAACGTGGCCACCGCGGCCGCGGGTTCGGCATATCCGACGAGGCGGTGCTCCCCGATGCGGACCCGGTAGAGGGCCGCCCCCACCAGCCGGCCGATGACCCACCCGGCCACGGCCCCGATGACGGTCTTGCCGACCAGATCCCACGCCAGCCAGGTCCAGACCCACTCGCTCGGCGCGCCCTTGGTGGCCAGGAAGATCGCCAGGTAGACGAACGGGAACGCCAGCGCGTCGTTGAGGCCAGCCTCCGAGGTGAGGGCGAAGCGCGCCTCGTCGTGCTCGTCGTCAACCTTCTCCCCCGACCCGTGACCGGGGCCCTCCACCTGCACGTCGGAGGCCAGCACCGGATCGGTCGGGGCGAGTACGGCACCGAGCAGCACCGCGACCGCGGGTGTCACCCCCAGCACCCACCACCCCAGGACCGCGACCCCGGCGATGGACAGCGGCATCCCGATGGCGAGCAGGCGCCAGGTGGTGCTCCAGCCTCGGAAGGTGAGTTGACGGTCGAGCGCCAGGCCGACGCCGAACAGCGCGACGATGACGGTGATCTCCGCCATCCGCTCGGCGAGCTCCGCGTGCTCGATGACGTCGACGAGCTGCGACTCGTTGGGCATGAGCCAGCCGATGAGCATGCCCACGGCCACCACGACGATCGGCGCGGACAGGACCCGCTCGCGGAGCAGTCGCGGAAGGAGTGAGCCGACGAGTAACGCCGCCCCGATGACCGCGAACATGAGGTCGGTGTTGGCCACCGCAGGAGTGTGGCCCCACGGGGGGTCGACGCGCCACCGGAACACGAGCCCTCCCGAGAAGCGGAGGCGGTCGCGGCCCCGTCAGGTGCGGGCGACCGTCGGCTCCGCGTGCTCGTCGCGGTGCACCGAGAACCGGCGCACCAGCACCCTCCACACCAGCGGCCCGGCCACGACCAGCACCAGCGTGATGACGCCGATGAGGAGCGGGGACGCACCCAACATCGCCGAGGCGGTCACGGCCAACACGATCGTGATACCTCGACGGATCAGCCCCTGGGGGACGCGGCTGGCGAACTTCGAACCGAAGAACGTGCCGACCGCACCCCCGATCAGCAGCGGGACCAGTAGGTTCCAGTCGACGCCGGTGACCATCACGTGCCCGATCGCCGCCGCGATGACCAGCGGGACCGCCTGCACCAGGTCGGTGCCCACCAGCCGCAGCGCCGCCAGGGTCGGGTACAGCAGCATGATGCACATCATGATGACCGTGCCCGAGCCCACCGAGGTGATGCCCACCATCAGGCCGCCGATCACCCCGACCAGCAGGGTGATGAGCGGCTTGACGGGCGGGTCGGGGTCGTCACCGGTGCGTATGCGCCCGGACATCTCGAAGAAGGCCCGCAGGAAATAGGCCGTCGAGGCCACGATGAGCGTGGCACCGATGGCCTTCTTGAGCAGGCCCTGCACGTCGTCGGCACCGATCGCGTGGACGAGCCACGCCCCCAGATAGGCCGTCGGCACGGATCCCAGGATGAGCCAGAACGCGATCTTGAGATTGGGTTTGCCGTGCCGCCAGTGCACGCCCGCGCCGATGACCTTGTTGACCGCGTTGACCACCAGGTCGTTGGCGACCGCCGCCGTCGGCGGGATGCCCACGAGGATGAGCGCCGGCGTCATCAGGGCGCCGCCGCCCATCCCCGTCAGACCGATCACCACGCCGATGACGGCGCTGACGACCAGCAGCCCCAGCGAATCGTAGGTCCAGAGGGCCTCGGGCACCGGCTCAGATTCCCAGGATGGAGCTGAGGATGCGCTGCGCGACCTCTTCCGCGGTCCCGTCCTCGGGGCGGATGTGCAGGTCGGGGGTCAGCGGCGGCTCGTACGGAGCCGACACCCCGGTGAACTCCGGGATCTCGCCGGACCGGGCCTTGGCGTACAGGCCCTTGGGGTCGCGGGCCTCGCACTCGGCCAGCGGGGTGTCCACGAAGACCTCGGTGAACGGCAGGTCGGCCTTGGCGTGGACCTCGCGCGCCGCGTCGCGGTCGGCGCGCATGGGCGAGATGAGGGAACAGACGACGACGACGCCGGCGTCCGCGAACAGCGCCGCGACCTCCGCGGTGCGGCGGATGTTCTCGGCGCGATCGGCGGCCGAGAACCCGAGGTCGGCGTTGAGACCGTGCCGCAGATTGTCGCCGTCGAGGATGTAGGCGGGGTGCCCGGACTCGATGAGCAGCCGCTCCACCTCGGAGGCGATCGTGGACTTGCCCGAGCCCGACAGACCGGTGAGCCACAGCGTGCGGCCCTGCCCCCGGTCCCCGCGCTGGACGGCCCCGGCGTGCCAGACCACGTTGGACCCCGTGGTGGCGGGCCCGATGATCATGCCCGCGCCCACGGTGTTGCCGGTGATCTCGTCGACCATGATGAACGCACCGGTGTCGCGGTTGCGCCGGTACGGGTCGTACATCAGCGGGGTCTGCGTGCGCAGGCCGATGCGGCCGATCTCGTTGAGGTCGAGTTCGGTGGAGTCCGGGTCGCGGTGCAGCGTGTTGACGTCGAGCCGGTACTCCATCCCCGTGACGATCGCCTTGGTGTCGCGGGTGGTGTGCTTGATGACGTAGCGCTTGTTCTGCTGCAGCGTGGTGACGTCGTCGAACCAGCAGATCATCGCCTCGAGTTCGGTGCCCTGGTGCGGACGGTTGCCCGGACGGGCGATCATCTCGCCGCGGACGATGTCGATCTCGTCGTTCAGTGCGATCGTCACCGCGGCGGGCGCGGCGGCCTCGTCCAGCTCCGCCCCGCCCGGGCCCCAGATCGCCTTGACCGTGGACTGCCGACCGGATGGCATGACCACCACGTCGTCGTCGACCTTGATGATGCCGCCCGCGACGGTGCCGGCGAACGAGCGGTGATCCAGCCCGTCGGCGCGCTGGGGGCGGATCACGTACTGGACCGGGAACCGGACGTCGGTGAGGTTGCGATCCGAGGCGATGTGCACGTTCTCGAGGTGGTCCAGCAGCGCCGGCCCCGTGTACCAGGGCATGGCCTCGGATCGATCCACCACATTGTCGCCCTTGAGCGCCGACAGCGGCACGAAGGTGACGTCGTGCACCTCGAGCTTGGCGGCGAAGTCGGTGAACTCGGTGCGGATCGCCTCGAAGGTGGCCTCGTCGTAGTCCACCAGGTCCATCTTGTTCACGGCCACGACCAGGCGCGGGATGCCCAGCAGTGCGGAGAGGAAGGCGTGGCGGCGCGTCTGCTCGAGCACACCCTTGCGGGCGTCGACGAGGATGATCGCCACATCGGCCGTCGAGGCACCGGTGACCATGTTGCGCGTGTACTGCACATGGCCCGGGGTATCGGCGATGATGAACTTGCGCCGCGGGGTCGAGAAGTAGCGGTACGCCACGTCAATCGTGATGCCCTGCTCCCGCTCGGACCGCAGCCCGTCGGTGAGCAGCGCGAGGTCGGTGTACTCGTCGCCCCGCTTGGCGGAGGTGGCCTCAATGGAGGCGAGCTGGTCCTCGAAGATGCCCTTGGAGTCGAACAGCAGACGGCCGATGAGGGTCGACTTGCCGTCGTCGACGGATCCGGCGGTGGCGATGCGCAGCAACTGGGCCTGGTCGGACATGGTGTGGCCGTGGTCGGCGTGGCCGTGCTCGGTCTCGACCGGGCGGGTCTCGGTGGTCGGGGTGCTCATCAGAAGTAGCCCTCCTTCTTGCGGTCTTCCATGCCGGCCTCCGAGATGCGGTCGTCGGCCCGGGTGGCGCCGCGCTCGGTCACGCGGGTGCCCGCGACCTCCGCGACGACGGCGGCGTTGTCGGCGGCATCGGACTCGACGCAACCGGTGCAGGTGGCATCGCCGACGGTGCGGAAGCGGACCAGTTCGGTACGGGCCTCCTCGCCGGGAAGCGTCTCGAGGAACCGGGTGTTGGCCAGGAGCATCCCGTCGCGCTCGATGACCTCGCGCTCGTGGGCGTAGTAGATCGGCGGCAGGTCGATGTCCTCGCGCTCGATGTACTGCCAGATGTCGAGCTCCGTCCAGTTGGACAGCGGGAACACGCGGATGTGCTCGCCCTTGCGGTGGTTGCCGTTGTAGAGCTTCCACAGCTCGGGGCGCTGCGCGCGGGGGTCCCAGGCGCCGAACGCGTCACGGAACGAGAAGACCCGCTCCTTGGCCCGGGCCTTCTCCTCGTCGCGGCGGGCGCCTCCGAAGACGGCGTCGAAGCGGTTCTCCTGGATGCCCCGCAGCAGCGCGGTGGTCTGGAGGCGGTTACGGCTGGCGCCGACCCCGGTGTCCTCGACCACGCGGCCGGCGTCGATGTCGTCCTGCACATGGGAGACCAGGAGCTGGACGCCGGTCTCGGCGACAACGCGGTCTCGGTACTCGATGACCTCGTCGAAGTTGTGTCCCGTGTCGACGTGCATGAGTGGGAACGGCATCGGCGCGGGCCAGAAGGCCTTGCGGGCGAGGTGGAACATCACCACCGAGTCCTTGCCTCCGGAGAAGAGCATCCCCGGGCGTTCGAACTGCGCGGCTACCTCGCGGAAGATGTGGACGGACTCCGCCTCGAGCGCGTCGAGATGCGAGAGCGTCACCGCCGACCTCGTCGTCATGCGACCTCCAGTGTCATGGGCCGCCCGGGATGCCGGGCGGCTGCTGGCAGACAGATCTGTCTGCCCTCGGGCATCCGGACCATCGTGCGCCCGCCGGGACGAAAATGGCACCTCGGGGACCCCACTCGACAGGAATATGTCGATTAATCGACATAGGATGACGACTATGCGACACGAACCAACCCATCGGGCCCTCTCCGTAGTTGAGGCACTGGCGACCGACGGCCCTCCCTTGTCCCTGGCCGAGCTCGTCCGCGTCACCGGGGCCAGCCGGTCGACCCTCCACGCGGTGCTCTCCGAGATGGAGTCGCAGGCCTGGGCCGAGAAGGTCGACGGCGGGTGGCGTGCCGGGCCGAGGCTGCGTGAGGTGGGTACGGCGCTTGCCGCCGAGGTCGATCTCGTCCGGGCGGCCCGCGAGCCCCTCGAGGCCCTGGCCGACGCCACCGGCATCGCCGCCGTCGTCTTTGGGGTCCGTGACGGGATGGCCGAGGTCGTGGATTCGGTCGGTGCCGGCATGCGAACCGCCTCCCGGAAGGCCATGCCCGTCGGTCATGTGGTCCCGGTGCGGGCGCCCTTCGCCCGCGAACTGGCGGCCCGCCTCCCGGTGGTCGAGCAGCGCCGCTGGCTCGCCGACTCCGCGGGGCTCACCCCCGCCGCACGGGACCGCCTGGAGGCCGTCCTGCCGCAGATCGCGCGACGCGGGTGGTCGATCGAGCGGCTGACCCCCGCGCGACGCGAGCTGCTCCGGATGGCCGACTCCCTCGAGGCGTCCGGGATCGGTGCCCTGGTCCGTGACCGCGTGTCCGAACTGTTCGTGGAGCTGTCGGAGATCGACGTGACCAACGCCGAGCTCGACGCCGCCGCGGACCTGGCGGTGGCCTCGATCGCGGCACCGGTCCTGCGTGCGGACGGCCGCGCGATCGGCTCGGTGGCCGTCGCCCCGGGCCGACGCATGACCGGTCGGGCCGTCGCCCGTGCCACCCGGGCGGTCAGTGCGTGCGCCGACTCGGTCTCCGCCCGGCTGGCCTCGCGCCCGGGCCGCGCCCCCGCCGCCGGCCTGCCCCCGCACCTCGTCCACCCGGCGCACGCGGCGCGCCACCCCTGAACCCGGACCCGCCTGCCGCCGCCCGCACACCCGCCCGACCCCGCCCGACCCTCTCGGGCGCGACGACCTCCCGACCAGCGGCTCACGTCCGAGGACATCACGCACACCGCGGCGACCGTATGGTGTAGATCACACCCCTCGACCGACCGGAGGCGCCCTGTGACCCAGACCGTCCGCCCCTCCTCCCCTGCCCCCGGTGAGGACCACATCGATCTGTCCTGGCGCAGATCCGCATCGTGCGGACTCACACCGAAGAGCGCCCGACCCGGAGCCCCCGACCCGCGCGCATCGCGCTCCCACCGGCTCGCCGAGGCCGCCCGCCCGGTGATGGACGACCTGGACGAGGTCCTCAAGGACACCGGGGCGATGCTCCTGCTCGCCGACCGCGAGGGTCGGGTCATCCGCTCGGTGCGCGACAACGCACGGATCTCCCGCATGCTGCTGCGTCGAGGGGTCGACGACGGGGCCACCCTGACCGAGGACGCGGTGGGCAACAACGGCATCGGCACGGCCCTCGAGACCCGCGCCGGGGTGTTCATCCACGGCGAGCAACACTTCGCCGAGGTCCTGCGCGACTTCGCCTGCTACGGGCACCCGATCATCGACCCGCTCACGCGACGCCTGGTCGGCGCGGTGGATCTCACGGGCATGAGCGCCGACGCCTCCCGCATGTTCGCGCCGTTCGTCCGGAAGATCGTCGCGGACATCGAGGCCCGCTACGTCGACACCGCCCGTGCCGACGACCGCGAACTGTGGCACCGGTTCGTCGAACGTACTCGTACCTCCGACACCGCGACCTGCGCGTTCGGCGACGAGGTCGTACTGGCCTCGCACTCGAGCCTGGAACGGCTGGACTCCCGCGACCTCGGCAGGCTCCGGCGCCTGGTCGACCGGGACGAACTGGGCGACTCCGTGGAGCTGTCGGTGGGTACGGTCGGGGTGCTCTCGAGCCGGGTCGGCCGTCGTGGGCACCTGCTCGACCTGGTCTTCCCGGATCAGCAGGGCCCGGCCGTGCCGATCCTGCGCGGCACCGGGCCGGCCCCCACCTCTCCCCTGCGCGCCGCCATCCCGGCGGTGTCGGCGACGCCCGCCGCCCCCTCGCCCGGCTCCTCCAGCGGGGCCACCGGGCGGGCCCACGCCGTGGTCGGCCCCTCCGGGTCGGGACGTTCGACGACGGCGCGGGACATCGCCGGCCCGGGCGCCCTGCACGTCCGTCTCGCGGAAGCCGACAGCGCGGACGCCGCGTGGATCGGGCTCGTGGTGCCCGCCCTACGTGACCAGGGCGATGAGGGCCGACCGCTGGTCCTGGACGACATCGACCTCCTCGACGACGCCGACCTGCGCCGCCTGGCAGCACGCCTACGGTCGGCGGGGGCCGCCCTCGTCGTCGTCACCAGTCGCGAGGACCCCCGCGCGGCGGTGACGGAGGCACTGGACGCGTGCGGGGCGCGGACCGTCCTGCGGCCGTTGCACGAACGGGGGGCCGAGAGCGCCGAGATCGTCGCCCGGATGGTGGCGGAGCTGGCCGCGGAGAACGGGTTGGGCCCGACCGTGCCCACGGCGCGGTTCACGGACGCCGTCTGCGCCCTGGACCTGCCCAACGGACTGATCTCCCTGCGGTCGATCCTGAGCGAGTGCCTCACCGGGTCCGGGCGCAGGGGGTCGACGACCCTCGACGTGGACTCACTACCGTCCCGCGCCCGCACCGGACGCCCACCCCGGGCCGGGGAGCTGGCGAGAGGCGAGTACGACGCGATCGTCGCCGCCCTGGCCGGATGCGACGGCGTCCGGTCGCGCGCCGCCAGACGGCTGGGCATCAGCAGGACCACCCTGTACGCCCGGATGCGCGAGTTCGGCTTGTCCTGACGGGCGGGCGTCGTCCCGGCGTCGTCCCGGCGTCGTCCCGGCGTCGTCGACGCTGTCCATGTTGTCCATGTTGTCCAGAATCTGAACACTCCACGTCCTACCCACGACCCCATGATGGGTTGTGACCGGCCTCACACCTGAGCCGGTCGGGATTCTTGGAGGACACAATGACCGGCACACTCTCCCGGGACACCGGCGCCACCACCCAGGTCGACGAGCGGCTCGGCACCGAGGCCCGCGACTTCCTCGGCCGCCCGCACCAGCTCTTCATCGACGGGAAGTGGGTCGACGCCGCCGACGGCCGCACCTTCGGCACCTACGACCCCGCTACCGGCGCCGAGATCACCCAGGTCGCCCACGGCGGGCCCGAGGACGTCAACCGGGCCGTGGCCGCCGCACGCCGCGCATTCGACGACGGCGCCTGGGCCACGATGAAGCCCAACCAGCGCGAGCAGATCCTCTGGCGCATCGGCGACCTGCTGGACGCCAAGGCCGAGCTGTTCGGCCAGATCGAGGCGCTGGACAACGGCAAGTCCGTGGCGATCGCGACCGCCGTCGACGTGGCATGGGCTGCGGACGTGTTCCGCTACTACGCCGGCTGGTCCACCAAGATCGAGGGCTCCACCGTCAACGTGTCGATGCCGTTCGCCGGCGACAAGCAGTTCCACGCCTACACCCAGCGCGTCCCCGTGGGCGTGTGCGGGCAGATCATCCCCTGGAACTTCCCCCTGCTCATGGCGGCATGGAAGCTCGCACCCGCCCTGGCCACCGGCAACACGCTGGTGCTCAAGCCGGCCGAGCAGACGCCGCTGACCGCGCTGCTGCTGGGCGAGGTCATCGCCGAGGCCGGGGTTCCCGACGGCGTGGTCAACATCGTCACCGGCTTCGGCGACGCCGGCGCGGCCATCTCGGCCCACGACGACGTGGACAAGGTGGCCTTCACCGGCTCCACCGAGGTCGGGAAGCTGATCGTCGACGCAGCCAAGGGCAACCTCAAGAAGGTCTCCCTCGAGCTGGGCGGCAAGAGCGCCAACATCGTCTTCGCCGACTGCGACTTCGAGGCCGCCGTCGCCGGGTCCGTGGCCGCGTGGATGTTCAACCACGGGCAGGCCTGCACCGCCGGCACCCGCCTGTACGTCGAGGACTCCATCTACGAGGAGTTCACGCAGGCCGTCGCCGACGCCGCCGCCCAGGCCACCATCGGGCACGGCCTGGACCCCGCCACCGAACTCGGCCCGCTCGTCGACCAGGACCAGTTCGACAAGGTCTCCTACTACCTACGAGCCGGGATCGAGGACGGCGGACGCGCTCTGACCGGGGGCGGCCGACACGGTGACACCGGCTTCTTCGTCCAACCGACCGTCTTCGTGGACGTCGAACCCGACCACCGGGTGGTCACGGACGAGATCTTCGGCCCCGTCGTCTCGGCCCTGCGGTTCACCGACATCGACGACGCGGTCCGGCAGGCCAACGACTCGATCTACGGCCTGGCCGCGGGCGTCTGGACGAAGGACATCTCCAAGGCCCACAAGGTCGCCAGCCGTCTGCACGCCGGCTCGGTCTGGGTCAACCAGTACAACGGCTTCGACACCGCCATGCCGTTCGGCGGGTTCAAGCAGTCCGGATGGGGCCGCGAACTGGGCCAGGGTGCGCTCGACCTCTACACCCAGACCAGGTCGGTCAACATCCAGCTCTGATTGATCGAGCTCTGAGTTATCGAGCTCCACGAACCGGGACCCGGCGTCCCTGTGCCCCCTCCGGGGACGTCGGCGACTCCCCTCTCTTCCCACTCACCCCTTCCCATCCTGCGCTTCCCACCCAGCACTACCCACCCTGCACTACCCACCTCCTGCGCTCCCCGAAAGGAACACCGTCGTGAAGACCAAAGCAGCAGTACTGTTCGACCTCCACAAGCCGTTCGAGATCATCGAGCTCGACCTGGACGATCCCGGCCCCGGTGAGGTGTTGATCAAGTACACGGCCGCGGGCCTGTGCCACTCCGACCTGCACCTGTCCGACGGCTCACTCCCGCCGCGCTTCCCGATCGTCGGCGGGCACGAGGGAGCCGGGGTGATCGAGGCCGTGGGCGTGGGCGTGACCAAGGTCAAGCCGGGCGACCACGTGGTGTGCTCGTTCATCCCCAACTGCGGGACCTGTAGGTATTGCTCGACCGGTCGGCAGAACCTCTGCGACATGGGTGCGACGATCCTCGAGGGCCACATGCCCGACGGGACCTTCCGCTTCCACTCGGACGGCAAGGACTTCGGTGCCATGTGCATGCTCGGGACGTTCTCCGAGCGTTCGGTGATCTCGCAGCACTCGGTGGTCAAGGTCGACGACTGGCTGCCGCTCGACAAGGCTGTCCTGGTGGGTTGCGGCGTGCCGTCGGGCTGGGGCACCGCCACCTACGCCGGCAACGTGCGCCAGGGCGACACCGTGGTGATCTACGGCATCGGCGGCCTGGGCATCAACGCCGTCCAGGGCGCCGTCCACTCCGGTGCCCGCCACGTCGTCGTGGTGGATCCCGTTCAGTTCAAGCGCGACGAGGCGTTGAAGTTCGGCGCCACCCACGCCTTCGCCGACGCCGCCGAGGCCCACGCCGAGGTCGAGAAGCTGACCTGGGGTCAGATGGCGGACCAGGCGCTCATCCTGGTGGGCACCGTCGACGAGCAGGTCGTCTCGAGCGCGTTCGACGTGATCGGCAAGGGCGGCACGGTGGTGATCACCGGCCTGGGCAACATGACGGACAAGACCGTCCAGGTCAGCGGCACCATGATGGCCCTGTTCGGGAAGACCATCACAGGCACCCTGTTCGGTTCCGCCAACCCGCAGTACGACATCGTCAAGCTCCTGCGCCTGTACGACGAGGGCAAGCTCAAGCTGGACGAACTCATCACCACGACCTACACGCTCGACCAGGTGAACGAGGGCTACCAGGACCTGCAGGACGGCAAGATCATGCGCGGGGTGATCATCCACGACACCTGATCCGTCGCCGGCAGCCGTCCCGACAACTCCGCCCGCAGCCGCGCGCAATCACTGCAGCCGCTCACGAAATTTCGTGGGCGGCTGCAGTGATTGCGCGCGGTTGTCCGCCGAGGAGTGGTCCGAAGCTGCCAAAGCCTGAATTCCACAGGGCCGAGTTCTCCACAGATCCCGGCCGCCGGCCTTGTTCGCAGGCCGGATTCACCGGGGGCCCCTGGCACCGTTGCCGCCATGACTCCAGCGATCCCGTTTCTCACGGGGCAACCATTCACCACGGCAGAGGCGACCCGGGCGGGATTGTCGCACCGCGCACTCACTGCCGCGGTCTCTGCAGGAAGCCTGATCAGGAGCAGGCACGGGTGGTTTCATGTGCCCGTAGCCGGTGAGTCCCGGAAGGTCTCCGCCGTCAGGTCCTCCAGGATCGCGCTAGCGGAGGGACCTGCTGGGGCACTGATCAGCCACCACACGGCAGCGGAGCTTCACGGCCTCCCCCTCGTCAGAACCCGGACCCAGGGCGTCCACCTGACGGTCGGCCGGCCCGCCGGAGGACGCAAGACCCCTCACGTCCAGATCCATACCTCTCCGGGGAGTTCCCTGTCAGCCACCGAGGTCGACGGCATCCCCGTCACGACCGTTGATCGGACGATCATCGACCTTGCCCGGACTGCAGGCTTCGACGCGGGTGTCTGCGCGGCAGACCATGCGCTGCGCCTGAAGTTGGTCACGCGGGCTTCCCTGGTGAACGAGCTCGAACTTCACCGCGGCCGCACCGGTGTCGCGATTGCCCGAGAGGCTATCGATTTTGCGGACCCGCTCGCGGAGAGCCCCGGTGAATCGCTCTCGCGCTGCGTCATGAGATCCCTGCGTGCGATTCCGGCGCCTCGACTGCAGCACCGATACCTCTCCGAGGAGGGGCAGGTCATCGCCCGCACCGACTTCTCCTGGGGAGACGGCACACTGGCCGGGGAGTTCGACGGCAGGATCAAGTACTCCGGCCGCGCCGGCAACAGCGCGGACCCGAGCGAGGTGGTGTGGCTCGAGAAGCAGCGCGAGGACCAGCTGAGGGATCTCGGCGTGGTGGTGATCCGCTGGGTCTGGCACGACCTGTTCAAGCCCGTCCGGTTCGAGCGACTGCTGCTCGGCGGGCTCCGACGAGCGCACCTCCTCTGACCTGACCACAGCCGACCTCACGAACCGGCCCGCAGCGCACCTCACGGCATCCGCGCGCAACCACTGCAACCGCTGACGAATTTTCGTGCGCGGCTGCACCGTCCGCGCGCGGATGCTGAGGCGGCTGGACACGGCAGGCGGCTGAACCCGGCGTGCGGCTGCGCCGAGTCGGCTCAGGGCGTGGGCGCCCCGCCCGTCACCGAGAGGGTGTTGCCGGTAGTATACGACGACTCCTCGGAGGCCAGATACACGTACGCGCCGGCCATCTCCACGGGCTGGCCGGGCCTGCCGAGCGGATTCTTCTGCCCGAAGTACGGGAGCTTCTCCGGCTTCTGCCCGCCGGTGACCTGCAACGCGGTCCAGAACGGCCCGGGCGCGACGGCGTTGACGCGGATTCCCCGGGGCGCGAGCTGCTGCGCCAACGCCTTGGACATCGTGTTGACCGCAGCGCGAGAGGTCGCGTAGTCCACGAGGCCCGGCGACGGAGTGTAGGCCTGGACAGACGAGGTGAAGATGACGCTCGCACCGGGCTGCAGGTGGCCGAGCGCTTCCTGCATCATCCAGAACGGGGCGGAGATGTTGACGTTCATCGTCTCGGCCCACTGCTCGGAGGTCAAGTCCTCGAGGTTCTCCACGTACGTCTGCCGGGCGGCGTTGAGCACCAGCACGTCGATCCCGCCGAGCCCGGCGACGGCGTCGCGGACGATCCCCCGCGCGACCTCCTCGTCGCCGACATCGCCGGGGAGCAGCACGCATGTCCGCCCGGCCTCCCGGACCAGTCGCGCGACCTCGTCGGCGTCGGACTGTTCGGATGGCAGGTAGCCGATCGCGACATCCGCGCCCTCGCGGGCATACGCGATCGCCACCGCCCGGCCGATCCCCGAGTCGCCTCCGGTGATGAGCGCCCGCCGACCGGTGAGGCGACCGTGGCCGACGTACGACGTCTCGCCGTGATCCGCGGGCGGGTCGAGCTCCGACGCGAGCCCCGGAACGGGCTGCGACTGCAGCGGAATCTCCACCTCGTACTTGGAGGTGGGATCGACCAGCACCGCGTCGTCGGGCTGGACGGCGTCGGGCTGCTCGGAGGGTGAAGCGGTGGGGTCGGTGCTCACGTGTGGGCCTCCTGGATCGTGTGGCTGCATCGACCGTACGCCCCGCCGCGCGACCACCCGTCCGGATGCGAGGTCGTGCCGAATCCCCCACACTGCGGAAGAGAACTCAACTTCCCTCGAGACGAAGGAGCAAGCATGCCCCGTTACCGCGTGATTGACCCCGAGCAGAACGTGATCGACGAGAAGGAGTTCGGCGACGACACCAAGGCCTACGACTGGTTCAAGACGGTCGAGGTCCCGGACGACGCGCTCGGTTACGCCATGGAGGTCGACATGGACGGCAAGTGGACACGCTTCGAGATCAACGACGGCGGCACCAACACCTCCCCCGCGGCCGACGAGGGCACCGGCATCGCCTGAGCCCGCCCCCGCGGACAGCGTCACTCCGCCTCGCCCATCCCCACTTCTCGTGGGGGGAGCGGGGCGGAGTCGCTCATTTCGACCGCCCCGCGCGGTGGAGGTGGCCGCGGATGGCGAGCATCATCGAATCCATCCGCGCGGCCTCGTCGAGCAGTTCCGCGACGGTGGCCGGCGCGGTCGAGCGACTGTCCAGGCAGGCGGTGTTGGCCCGCTCCAACAACCCGGCGAAGTCCGGATCGGCATCGAGGTGGTCTCTGACCTCGGGGTACGCGCCCTCCAGCGGGGTGTCGATCCCCAGCGTGAACCGGATCTCGTACCAGCGGTCGAGGGTTTGCGTCAGCGCTTCCAGCGCCAGGAGGTGGGTCCGCCGGGCCGAGTCCACCGCCCGCTCGGCGGTGAGCTGCACCGGGTCGGCCCCGAGTCTGAGCCGTCGGCGGCGGGACAGGTCCTCCAGCCCGGCGCGGACCAGCCATCCGGTCGCCGCGACCCAGGCCGCGAGCCCGGCGATCACGATGAGTAGCAGTAACGCGAGGATGAGCGGCACGACATCACCCCCCGCCCAGTGCGCGCAGGACGAGCGTCAGCGGGACGGACAGGAGCACCGCCGCCGAGATCCCGGCCCCGATCAGTTTCCCCACGCCCGTCCAGCGCAACTCCGCGCACTCCGCAGCGAGTGCAGCGGGTGACAGGGGTGACGCGAGACGCCCGGCCGCTGCCGCGTGCGCCTCCGCGACCGTCGGCCAGGTCGCCGGGACGTGGGCGTGGGGGTCGCTTCCGAGTTCCTCGGCGACGACGAGCGCCCGCTGCTGATCCCATTCGGCCAGCCGCTGGTCGAGTTCGTACACCGCCGCCTCGGCCGCCTCGATCCGCCGCCCCTCGGCGGTTCGCGGGGAGGTGACCGACGGCAGTTCCATACCTCCAGCTTCCACCACCCGAGCTGGGCCGGGCAAGGGTCAGCCCTTGACCAGCCCGCCGTCCACGATGAGGTTCTGTCCGGTCACGGCCCGTGCCCACGGGGAGGCGAAGAACAACACCGCGTCGGCGAGTTCGGCCGGGGTGATCACCCGTCGCAGCGGGGTGCCGGAGGCGATGATGTCGAACACCTCTTCAGGTGTAGCGGCGCTGGCGTCGGTGGTGCGCAGCAGGCCGCCCGAGACCATGTTGACCGTGATGCCGTCCGGCCCCAGATCCGTGGCCAGGGTCCGGGTGAGCGAGAGTGCGGCGGCCTTGGCGGCGGTGTAGTCGTGATACGGCACCACCGGGTGCTGGAACAGGTTGGTGCCGATGTTCACGATCCGCCCGAACCCTGCCTCGCGCATCCCCGGCAGTGCGGCCTGGGTGGTGGCGAGGGTGGCCTTGACCGCGCCGCGCAGCTGCGAGTCGAAGTCCTCCCAGGTCAGGGTTTCCGGCCGCAGCCGGACGTCGCCGTTGAACCGGAAGTCGACCAGTGCGTTGTTGACCACCGTGCTGATCGGCCGACCGAAGTGGGCGCGGGCCGCGTCGAAGAGGGTGCGGACCTCGTCGTCGTCGGTCACGTCGGCGCGTAGTGCGACGGCGCGGCCGGAGCCGAGCTCACGGACGAGGTCGGCGGCGGCTGCCTCGCTGCGTCGGTAGTTGACGACGACGAGGGCACCCTCGCGGGAGAAGGCGCGGATGATCTCCACGCCGAGTCCGCGGGCGCCGCCGGTGACCAGGACGACCTGCTCGTTGATACGCATCTCCACTCGCTTCCCGGTGGTTCCTCACAGAGAAACGCGATGCTCACCCGCCCGCCCCGCGGCGACCGCACCTGCGAGGCGACGCCGCCCGGGGCGACGCACACGACATTCCTCCGCTGGAACTACCCAGTTCAGGTTCGACGGGTGTGATCTCAGCTGCCCGGACGGGCGGCACCCCGTGTCGCCGCCCACCCTAGGTCACACGGGTCACGGTCGGGATTGGAGCCGGCCGGCCCGATCCGCCCCGAACACCTGGACAACCGTCCTAGAATCGGCGTATGGCCCCCGGCCCGCCTCGCGACCCGCGCCTTTCCGACACCGCTGATGTCATCGTGATCGGCAGTGGTTTCGGCGGCGCGGTCTCGGCCCTTCGGCTGGCCGAGCAGGGGCGTTCGGTCCTGGTGCTCGAACAGGGTCGTCGTCACTCCCCCGCCGATCTCCTCGCCGCCCGCACCGACCCGCGAAAGTACCTGTGGATGCCCGAGCTGGGACTCAAGGGCTTCTTCTGGCAGCGGGTCCTGCGGCATGTGGGGATCATCGGCGGCGCGGGCGTGGGCGGCGGCAGCATCGTGTGGGCCGGCGTGCTGCTCGAACCAAAGGACGAGTTCTTCACCGACCCGGCCTGGCCCGCGGTCGCCGACGGGTGGCGCGCCCAGCTGGCCGAGCACTACCGCACCGCCGCCCGCATGCTGGGCCGCGAGACGACCCGTTTCACCGGCGAGATGGACCGGCACCTCGAGGCCACCGCCGAGGCGATGGGTGCCGGCGGGACGTATGGCCCGACGCCGATGGCGATCTGGTTCGGCGCCCCCGGCGAGGAGGGCGAGACCGTGCCGGACCCGTTCTTCGGCGGCGAGGGGCCCGATCGCACGGGGTGCCGGCTCTGCGGCGCATGCCTGGTCGGTTGCCCGTACGGCAGCAAGAACACCCTCGACCTCAACTACCTGTGGCTGGCCGAGGGCCGCGGCGCCCGGATCCGCCCGGACACGAAGGTCGACACGATCGCCGAACGCGCCGGCGGCGGATACGAGGTCCGCACCGCGGGCGGCCAGACGCTCCGCGCGGCCGAGGTGGTGGTGGCGGCCGGCGTGCTGGGCACGGTCGAACTGCTGTTCCGCTCCCGCGAGCAGGGCCTCCTCCCCCGCGTCTCCACCAGGCTCGGCGAGGGTGTGCGCACCAACTCCGAGGCCATCACCGCGGTCCTGGCCGACGACCCCGACGCCGATCTCACCCGCGGCCCCACCATCTCCAGCGAGTTCTACCCCGACGCGGCCACGCATGTCACCCAGAACCGATACGTCGGCGGCTGGCACATGCGATTGCAGCTCGGCCCACTGGTCGACGGCGCAGACCCGGCCCGACGCAGGCGCGCGACCCTGGCCGCCCTCGCACGACACCCGCTCCGCCAGCTGCGGCTGATGACCGCCCGGCACTTCATCGAGCGCCTGAGCGTGTTCACGGTGATGCAGAACGTGGAGAACGAGATCCGGCTGGTGTTCGACCGCTCCCCTGTCACGCCGTGGCGGCGGGTCCTGCGGTCGCGCACCGGCGACGGCGCCCCGCCCCCCAGCTATCTGCCGCAGGCCAACGAGGTCGCGCGGCGGTTCGCCGAGTCGGTGGGCGGCCGGCCCCTCAACCTGCTACTGGAGAGCGTGGGCGGCAAGTCGATCACCGCGCACGTGCTCGGCGGGGCCGGGATGGGCACCGATGCCTCCGACGGTGTGATCGACACGGACCACCAGGTCTTCGGGCATCCGGGCCTGTACGTGGTGGACGGGTCGTCAATCCCGGCGAACGTCGGCGTCAACCCGAGCCTGACCATCACCGCCATGGCCGAACGGTTCGCCGCCCGCTACCGGGCCCGCCGCGCCGCCCCCACCACCGCGTCCCCCACCACCGCGTCCCTGTCGAACGGAGCTCCGTGACCACCGCCCTGCCGACCTCTCTCGGCCGACTGCGGGCCCTGTTCTCGCAGGCCACACCGCCGACCGACCTGCCCGCCCCCGGCGACTACCTCGTCACGTTCGTCGGCCCCGCCCCGCTGAGGGTGGTGGCACCGCGCGCGATCGCCCTCGGCGGCATGCCGGGCTGGCAGGGCAAGCGTTTCGCCCCCGGGGGCGGCGCGATGAACCTGGTCGACGACGACGAGGGCCGCCCGCCACGGGAGACCCTGCCGATGCGGATGACGCTGGAGTCCTCGTGGCTCGACGGCGGTCAGGTGATCGTCTGCTCGTACGGCGCCTCGAGCCCGGTGCCGTGGCGCTGGGTGCGGGACGAATTCCGGCCGCTCGACGACCGGCGCCTGATCGGCCTGACCTTCGCGGGCGGGCCCTGGTCGCGGGTCGCGGCGGCTCCGCTGCTGCTCACCCGGGCCTAAGCGCGGGGTGGGCGGCCGGGCGGGCGGGTCACCTGCCCGCCCGCGGTGCCTACGCGAGGCGACGCAGTCGCGGTTCGAGGTCGGATGTGAACAGGTCGAGGAAGCGTTTCTGGTCGTGGCCGGGGGCGTGGAAGACCAGGTGGTTGAGGCCCGCGTCAACGTATTTCTTGACCTGCTCGACGGCCTCGTCGGGGTCTGAGGCGACGATCCACCGCTTGGCGACCTGCTCGATGGGCAGCTCGTCGGCCAGGCGTTCCATCTCGCGCGCGGAGTCCACCGAGTGCTTCTGCTCCGGGGTCAGGGACAGCGGGGCCCAGAAGCGGCAGTTCTCCAGCGCGGCGGCCGGGTCGGGGTCGTAGGAGATCTTGATCTCGATCATCCGATCGATCTTCGCCGAGTCACGCTCGTTGATCTGCGCTCCCTCCTCGACGGCCGGCAGCAGCTTGTCGGTGTACAGCTCCATCCCCTTGCCGGAGGTGCAGATGAACCCGTCGCCGACGCGGCCGGCGTACTTGGCCACCACCGGGCCGCCCGCGGCGACGTAGACAGGCACGCCACCCTCGGGAACGTCGTAGAGGAATGCGTCCTTGGTGGAGTAGTAGTCGCCCTCGAAGTTGGTGGTCTCACCGGTCCACAGTGCGCGCATGAGCCGGACCGACTCGCGCAGGCGCGCGAACCGCTCCTTGAACTCCGGCCACTCACCCTGGTGGCCGGTGGCGATCTCGTTGAGCGCCTCGCCGGTGCCCACCCCCAGGAAGACGCGGCCCGGGTAGAGGCACGCCATGGTGGCGAACGCCTGGGCGAGCACGGCGGGGTTGTAGCGAAACGTCGGCGTCAGGACCGAGGTGCCGAGTTGCAGCCGCTCGGTGCGCTCCCCCACCGCCGTCAGCCACGCCAACGAGAACGGCGCGTGGCCGCCGTCGTGGCGCCAGGGCTGGAAATGATCCGACACCGTCGCCGAATCCATCCCCGCCTGCTCCGCCAGCACGGCGAACTCCACCAGATCACGCGGACCAAACTGCTCGGCCGACGCCTTGTAACCGAGCTTCAGGGACGGGGTGTCGGGCATGCGGGGCTCCTTGGGGTCGTAGCGGTGTGGTTGATGTGTGTCGAGGTCATGCGCTGATGTACTTCTCGCCGAACCGGGCGATCGACTCGCACTTGGCGTCCAGCGGGGCGTCGTATCCGTGGCCCTCGATCAACCACGGGATGACGATGACATCGGTGACCCCCGCCTCTTCGAGTTGGGCGAAACCGCGGCTGCCGTATCGGTCGGTGCAGGCCACCTGAACCTCGAACGGTCGGCCGTCCCCGCGGTCGGCGAGGGAGCGGCCGTCGGCCTCGAGTAGTTCTCCGAGGCGGGTGATGGTGGCGGCGATCTCGTCGAATCCCATCATCGCCGAGGTCCACCCCTGGCCGATCCGGACGGCGCGGCGCAGCGCCGGAGCGGTGTGCCCGCCCACGTAGAACGGCACCTGGGCCACGGGCGGCGGATCCAGTGTGAGGCGGTCGAAGTCGAAGTGCTCACCGTGGTATTCGAACCACCCGCCGTCACCGGCCAGGCGGATGATCTCGAGCATCTCGTCGACCCTCTTGCCCCGCCCGGGGTAGGGGACGCCGCACCAGGCGAACTCGTTGGGATCCCAACCGATCCCCACCCCCAGGTCGACGCGCCCGCCGGTCAGGTGGGAGACCGTGGACAACTGCCGTGCCAGGAGAAGGGGCTGACGGGGGCCGAGTTTGAGGACCTGCGGGCAGAACCTGATGGTCGAGGTGACCACGCCCATCGCCGCGATCGCGGTCAGAGGTTCTACCCACGGGGTGTGCTCGTCCCACATCCGCGACCCGTCGGGCGTGTAGGGGTAGTCGGTGTCCTGCCGGTGGGGCAGGAACAGTGAATCGGGAAGCGTGACGCGGGCGAAGCCCGCGTCCTCGGCCGCGCGGGCCAGGCCGAGGAGTTGGTCGATCGGGCTGAACGCGACCGGGACGGAGAACTGCATGGTGTGGCCTCTTCTGTCGTTGATGGTGGGAGCGGAGGTCAGCCCCATCGGGACTGGCCACCGTCGAGCGGGATGGTCACCCCGGTGAGATAGGACGCCTCCGCCGAGCACAGCCACGCCACTGGCCGGCCGATGTCCGCCACGGCGTCGCCCACGCGCCCGGCCGGTATGGCCGCGACGAACTCCTCGGCCTCCTCCGGGTTGTGGCGCATCCACCAGTCCAGGCCGGGGCTGTGGGCGTGGGGAGCGACATTGAGTGCCCGGATCCCGTCAGCGCCCCACTCGCAGGCGGCCGCCCGGGTCAGGGCCCTGATCGCCTCCTTCACCGCGGCGTAGACGCCGTAGTCCGCCGCGTCCCACCGCACCGCGGCCGAGGAGGCGAGGTTGATCACCACCCCGCCACCCCGAGCGACCATGGACGGACGAGCCTGCTTCATCAAGCTCAGGGACGCCCGGGGGCCGGCCTCGAACGCGGTGCGGAACGCGGCGTCCGAGTACTCCTCCAGCGGCAACGGTTCGGCGAGATTGGCATTGTTGACCAGGATGTCGACCGAACCCATCCACGAGACGGCCGTGGAGATGATGGTCTCCGGTGCGGCGTCGTCGGTGATGTCGACGGCGAGGGTGTCCGCGGTGCCGCCGGCGGCGCGAATCTCCTCGGCCACCGATTCGAGTTTCCGCAGCGTCCGGCCGACCAGTAACACCGCGGCGCCGGACTCCGCCAGCGCGAGGGCTATGCCCCGACCCACTCCCTGTCCGGCGCCGGTGACCACAGCCACCTTCCCGGAGAGTCGGGTCGCGGCACGGCCGGGGTTCATCGTCGTGCTCGAGTTCGTCATCGAGACCTCTCTCGTGGGCGCAGCCGGATCGTCGACCCGACACCGCCACTGTAGTCATTTGTGTACAGAAGCTGTAGTCAAATGTGTACACCGCGGTATCGTCGGCTCGACCCACCCCCTCCCTCACAGCGAAGGACAGCCGTTGAACAGCGTCGATTCAGACATCAGCACCACCGATGAGTGGCGAGCGGTCGAGGCCCTGGCGGCCTCGACGAGACGGACCACCCTGCGAGCGCTGTTCGACCGCGATCCCGATCGCGGTCGCCGCCTGGGCGTGACGGCAGGAGATCTCTACATCGACCTGTCCAAGAACCTGGTCACCGACGAGGTCGTCACCGCGCTACTCGGCCTCGCGCACGCCGCCGACCTGCCGGGCCGCCGCGCCGCCATGTTCCGCGGCGACCGCATCAACACCACGGAGGACCGGGCCGTCCTCCACACGGCCCTCCGGCGGGGCCCCGGCGAATCGCTCGCCCCGGACGGTCGCGACGTGATCGCCGACGTCCACGAGACCCTTCGGAGGATGACCGCCTTCGCCGAGCGGGTCCGGAGCGGGGACTGGACCGGGTACACCGGCAAGCGGATCGACACCGTGGTCAACATCGGGATCGGCGGCTCGGATCTGGGACCCGCGATGGTCGACCGGGCCCTGCGCCCCTTGCAGACCGCCGGGATCGCAGCCCACTACGTGTCGAACGTCGACCCCCGCGACCTCGACTCCACCCTGGCCGGGATCGACCCCGAGACCACCCTGGTGATCGTCGCGTCGAAGACGTTCACCACCGAGGAGACCCTCGCGAACGCCCACGCCGCCCGCCGGTGGTTCCTCGAGCGGCTCGGCGCGGAGGACGCCGTGGCCGCGCACTTCGTCGCCGTCTCCACCGCGGCGGACGAGGTCGCCGCCTTCGGCATCGCCGAGGAGGCGGTGTTCGGCTTCTGGGACTGGGTCGGTGGCCGCTTCTCGGTGGGGTCCGCGATCGGGCTCAGCTGCATGATCACCCTCGGGCCCGGGGCCTTCATCGAATTTCTGGAGGGCATGAACACGATCGATGAGCACTTCGCCGGCGCCGCGGACGACCGTAACGCGCCACTGCTCATGGGGCTGCTGGGCATCTGGTACACGAGTTTCCTGGGCGCCCAGTCCAAAGCCGTCATCCCCTACGCGCACGATCTCGCGCGGTTCCCCGCCCATCTCCAGCAGCTGACCATGGAGTCGCTGGGCAAATCGGTCCGCCTCGACGGATCCGCGGTCGACCACCCCACTGGTGAGATCTACTGGGGCGAACCGGGGACGAACGGTCAGCACGCGTTCTTCCAACTCCTGCACCAGGGCACGCACCTCGTCCCCGTCGACTTCATCGGCATCGCCCGCCCCTCGGACGGAACCATGGCGGCCGACGACCGCGGCGCGATGCACGACCTGCTCGTGAGTAACCTCTTCGCCCAGTCCCGGGTGCTCGCGTTCGGCCGGACCGAGGCAGAGCTGCGGGCCGACGGCACCGACACCGCTCTCCTCCCGCACCGGAAGATGCCCGGAAACCGCCCCTCGACCACGATCCTCGCGCCCGCCCTGACCCCGGGCGTGCTCGGACAACTCATCGCGCTCTACGAACACGTCGTCTTTGTCCAGGGGGCGATCTGGAACATCAACGCCTTCGACCAGTGGGGGGTCGAACTGGGGAAGAAGCAGGCCCGCGACCTCTACCCGGCACTCGCCTCCGGCGACACCTCCGGGATCGAACTGGATTCCTCGACAGCGACCCTCATCTCCCGCTATCGGGGTGCACGCGGCCGGGATCGGTCGGCGACGAGAGGTTAGCCCGCGGTCTCGTACTTCGCGGCCAGGCGCGAGAGCGTCTCGGTGATGCCGGAGGCGTTCTGGTCGGCCACGCCGATCTTCTCGAAGATCGCGCCGATCTTCGAGGGTCGGGGGTCGAAGCTCTCGGTGACCTCGGTGCGCCCGTCCGCGGTCGGGGTGAACTCCCAGCGCCAGCGATGGCCCGCGGGGTGCGCCCACTCGATGACCTTCCGGTCAGGGGAGTCGACGTACTCGGTGACCGTGCTGGTGATGCGGTACGGGACGCCGTACATGCGCATCGAGGTGGTGAACTTGGCGCCCTCGGACAGGGTCGACGGGCCCTTGACGTTGCTCTTCACGGTTCCCGACCCGTCGACGAGTCCGTGCTTGCGGGGGTCGGTGACGAGGGCGAACAGTTCCTCGGCGGGGGCGTTGACGGTGACGCTGCGGGCGACGACGCGGGGGCCGCGGTCGACGGTGTTGATGGTGGTCATGGCAGATCGGTCCTTCCGGAGTTCTCGGGATCGGATCACATCACGATAGGGCCGAGGCCGGTACCGCGGGCGTCAGTGCGCGGATCGTCGTGCCACGTCACGCCACAGTTCGGCGACGCTCCCCACGACCACACCGATGCCTGCGCCCATCACCATCCAGGTGGCCGGGTTCGGGGGGCCGGCGATCACGACGCCGAGGACGGCGCCCACCCCGGCCCCGTAGAGGAGCCCCAGCCCGACCAGCGGTCCCGCCGCGTGTGACCTCATGGGTTCACGCTAGAACCAGTCCGGGACGGGATCAACGGATCAGGGCGGACTCACCTGACGGACCGGGCCCGTGGCGCCGTGGACTGGGGCATCATCACCGCTACGACACCCCACGGCCGGCCATCGGGCCGGGCGCCCCTCGAAAGGAAACCCCTTGATCACCCTCACTGTTCTCTACGGCACCCCCGACGACGTGGAGGAGTTCGACGAGTACTACACCGGGACTCACATTCCCCTCGCCCTCAAGGTGCCCGGCCTCGAGGACGCCAAGGTCACGCGCTTCCTGCCCGGCCCGGACGGATCCGCACCCGAGTTCCATCTCATGGCCCAGTTGTTCTTCGCGGACGCCGAGGCGATGGGTGCCGCGATGTCCACCGAGGAGGGCCGGGCCCTGGCCGCGGACGGCGCCAACCTCGGCGTCACCCCGACCATGCTCGTCGGTAGCACCGAGTAGCCGGCAGCACCGGGAAACGGCCTCACCGGCCGTACGGTGCTCCCCACGCACCCAGCCAGATCGCCTTGATGGACGCCAGCATCCGCGCCGACTCGGCCTCGACGGGCTTGAGCGACCGGTCCTGGTACAAGGCCATGACGATCATGTCCGTCAGCCTGTCGATGATCGCCCCGTGGTCATCGGACAACGGGGTGATCAGCCCGGCCTCCACGTCCTGCGTCATCTGCTCCGAGAGGTGAGCGTTCAACCCGGTCACCAACTCGGTCCAGCGGGACCTCACCTTGTCGTCGTACCCGGTCGCCTGTAGGCCGGCGACCATCACCTGGTCGTGTTCCACCCACGCGGCGTAGGACTGGCCGAAGAGCCGGTCGAAGTAGTCGGAGTGCGATTCCCCCGCCCGACGGTGATAGCTCCCGACGGTCTCGATCCAGGCGTCCCAGTCCCGCCCGACCAGCTCCCCCAGGACCTCGTCCTTGGACTCGAAGTAGAAGTAGAAGTTCGGCCGCTTGATCCCCGCGGCGTCGGTGATGTCCTTGACCGAGATGTCCGATGCCGGCATCTGCTCGAGCAGTCCCTCGACCCCATCGAGGATGAGCTGACGCTGGACCTCGCCCATCGGGATACGCCGACGACGGCCGTCGATCGCCTCGGCGGGGAGTCGCCGATCGGTCGCGCAAAAGTCCCCCACCGGCCGGTCTCGGCTGCTCACAGTGGGTACGGTGGCCTCATCATGACCCCGTCCCGCTCCCCCTCACCCGAGCCGGCGCCCGGCCCCGCATCCAGCCCGGCGCCCGGCCCCTCACCCGAGCCGGCGAACGGACCCGCGACCGGCGAGGCTCACGCGCCCGCCGCGGCGGATCAGACCACGCGCAGCCGCCCGCTGGCAGTCGCCGTGATCGGTGCCGGCGCGATCGGCGGCGCGGTGATCGAGGCGCTGGAACGGGGCGACGTCCCCGGTGCTCGGCTCGGCGACGTGCTCCGATCGGGCAGCACGGACGAGGAGATCACCGAGGCCATCGCGGCGGCCGACGTGGTGGTCGAGGCCAGCAGCGTCGACGCTGCCGAGGAGTTCATCCCGCGAGTGACGGCGGCCGGCAGGGACATGGTCGTGTGCTCCTGCGGGGTCTTCGCCCGTCACGCCGACCCCCGTGAACTCGTCTCCCGCGGGCCCGGCGCCGGTCGTGTTCTCGTGCCCGCCGGAGCGGTCGGCGGGCTCGACATTCTCGCGGCGGCCGCACGCGCGGGCACCGACGACGCCCACCTTCGGCACGTCACCATCAAGAGCCCGGCCGCGCTGAACGTCGACGAGCAGCTCTCCGAACGCCGGGAGGTGTTCCGCGGTTCCGCCCGTGAGGCCGCTCTGGAGTTCCCGCTCACCTCCAACACCTCGGTCGCGCTCGCGCTGGCCACGCTGGGGTTGGACCGGACCGAGGTGATCGTCGTCGCCGACCCTGCGGTCCGGCGCACCCGCCACGTCGTGGAGTGGGAGTCACCGATGGGCCGCTACGACCTGCAGTTCGAGAACGCCGTGGACCCCGACTCCGGCGGTCGTACGTCCGCGATCACCGCGTGGTCTGTCGCGGAGGTCCTCTCCTGTCTCGCGGCCGGGGCGGGGCCGGGTGTGGTCGTGCTCGGGCACCGACCGGTGGATAGTCGACCACCGACGACCTAGCGTGTGGGTCCCAGTCAACGAGAGGTGCGACTATGACCAACGCCCGACCGTCAGACCCTGATCCCGCCCAGAGCCCGGACGTGGATGACACCGGTTCCGCCCCTGCCGGGGTGACCCCGGACTCCGACTCGACCTCGTTGCAGTCGGACAGCGCGGCCCGGAAGCAGGCCCCCACGGAGCGGCAGAGCCCGACTCCCCAGCCGGGACGCACGAGTCCCGTCGTGTGGATCGTGGTCATCGCCATCGTCGTCCTCCTCCTGGTGGTCGGCCTCGTCGGCTACGCGTTCGAGGTGTTCTAGAGCCATGCCCGCCGCGTTCGACACCGTGATCGTCGGGGCAGGCAATGCCGGGGTCTCCCTGGCGGCCCGCCTCAGGCGCGATGGCGTGGGCGGCATCGCGCTCATCGACCCCAGCCCGGTGCACCGCTACCGGCCGATGCTGAACTACGCCGCGGCCGGGCAGGCACGCATGTCCCGCTACGAGCGGGCCATGGCGACCGTGGTCCCGGACGGGGTCGAACTCGTGCCGCACGCGGCCACCCGCGTCGATCCCGACGCCCGGACCGTCACCCTCGACAGCGGCGCGTCCGTCAGCTACCGCGACCTGGTGTTGTGCCCCGGTCTCACCCCGCACTGGGAGGAGATTCCGGGACTGCAGGAGGCCTACGTCGACGGCTGGGCGGTGTCCGCCCACGTGCCCGAGTACGCCGGTCGGGCATGTGCCGCCCTCGTGCGTGAACGTGAGGGCACCGTGGTGTTCTCGGTTCCGCCCGAGCCGGCATCCTGCGGCGGGACGGTGCTCAAGGCGATGTTCCTGGCGTGCGACCGGTGGCGGCGGGCCGAGGTGCTCGACCGGATCGACGTGCACCTGGTGACCCCGTTCGGCGGACTGCTCGGACTGGAGAAGATCGACTCCCGATTGCAGCCGTTCATCGAGGACTACGGCATCACGGTGCACGCCGACACACGGGTGACCGCCGTGGACCACGCCGCCCGGACCGTCTCGCTCGACGGCCCCGCCCCGGTGACCCTCGAGCACGTCAACCTCGCCTACGTCACCCCGGACAGCCGCGCACCGCGATTCGTCGCCGACTCGGGCCTGGCGACGGGCGACGCCGCCACGCTCGTCGAGGTGGACCCCCGCACCCTGCGCCACACGCGCCACGAGACGGTGTGGGGACTGGGGGACGCCGCGACCGTGGACACCCGCCCGTCCGGTGGCGCGTTGCGCGACCAGGTCGCGGTGGTGGCCGACAACCTGCGCGCCGCCCGCGACGGTGAGCCGCTGAAGGAGTACGACGGCTACACGGTCATCCCCGTGGCCGTGAGCAGGGGCCGACTGGTGCTCGACGAGCACGACCGGGACGGCCGGCCGGCCCCGTCGGTGCCGGGGATCGACCTCTTCGCCCCGCGACGGATGACGTACGCGTTCGACCGGTTCGTCCAGCCCGTCGTGTACTTCCGCAAGCTCCTGCGCGGCCGGGTCTGACCCGGCGACCGGTCCGTCGCCGAGGTCAGTGGGTGGCCAGTTCGATCTCGTCCCGTCGCGCCTGCGGGAGTTCACTGCCGCGACCGAGATCCACCTGCACGTGGTGGAGCGTGGCGCCGCGGACCGGGAACGATCCCTCGTACGCGGTGCTCACCGCGCTCCCCCGACTGCGCCCGATGTCGAGGGTCTCGTTCATGCTGAACATCGCGGGGGCCGTCACGGCGATCCGCCCGTGCCCCACCTGCTCACCGTCGATGAGCAGGCGCAGGTCCGCGCCCGCCGCGATCCCTCCGTCGTAGGCGAACTCGAGCTCGACGGTGCGCGCACCCGCGGCGAGCGGTTCGCTGCCGGCTGCCCGGCCGTGGTGTCGACCGAAGAAGTTGTACTCGAAGACGGGCACCCCGTCGACGATGTACAGCGTCATGCCACCGAAGCGGCCGCCCAGGCTGAGCAGCACACCCTCGCAGGACCCGGCCGCGGGGGAATCGCCTCCGTGGACCTCCAGCGACGCCGTGAGACGAAACGCACGGTTGAGCAGCTTGGGCGCGGCCTTCTCGTTGAGCCCGTCCATGTGCGGGTACAGGGTGATCGACGAGCGGCCGCCCATGGGGTGGGGTGGGCGGTTGTCGACGCCGGCCTGGCGTCCCACGGTGCTGTCGTCCAGCGGCAGGACGTCGTACCGCGCGGCCTCGGCGATGAACTTCATCGTCAACCGCTCGAGGATCTCGGGGTGCTCTGCGGCGAGGTCACGGGACTGCGACCAGTCCGCGCGGGTGTCGTAGAGCTCCCATGTACTGTCCGCCAGCGGCGTGAGGTCGACGCCGGAGGTGGCCATCAGCCAGGGCG
Source organism: Dietzia sp. Die43 (assembly GCF_024519835.1). NCBI lineage: Bacteria > Bacillati > Actinomycetota > Actinomycetes > Mycobacteriales > Dietziaceae > Dietzia > Dietzia sp. Die43. Next base: position 107,005 of record NZ_JALJRF010000006.1, read on the forward strand.
CCCGTTGCGCGGTCACGGCGGTCCACCCGTGGTCGTAGATCCCGCGGTTGCCGAAGATCTCGAAGTACTGGGTGGTGTGCCGGTCCGGGGCGTCGGGCTGGTCGAAGGTGTAGGTCATGCCCACCCCCTCCAACGGCTTCTGCGCCACGCCGTCCACGGTGTGCGGCATCGGCAGGCCCGCGGCCTCGAGGATGGTGGGGGCGATGTCCACGCAGTGGTGCCACTGGTGGCGCAACCTGCCCGGCTCGGCGATCCGGCCCGGCCAGTGGGCGACGAGGGCGTTCCGGGTCCCGCCGTAGTGGGAGGCGACCTGTTTGGCCCACTGGTAGGGGGTGTTCAGCGCCAGTGCCCAGGACGACGGGAAGTGCGGGTACGAGTCGGGGCCGCCGAGATCGTCCCACTTGGCCAGCAGTTCCTCGGTGGTCGAGGGCAGCCCGTTGAGTCCGGCGAGGTAGTTGAACGCGCCCAGCCGGCCGCCCTCCGTGGAGGCGCCGTTGTCCCCGACCATGTACAGGACCAGGGTGTTCTCCAGCGCACCCGTCGAGTCGAGATGGTCGATGAATCGCCCCACCTGGTCATCGGTGTGCTCGAGGAACCCGGCGTACAGCTCCATGAGTCGGGCGGCGACCTTCTTCTCGTCGTCGTCGAGCTCGTCCCAGTGCGGCAGACCGGGCGCCCATGGTCCGAGCTCGGTGTCCTCGGGGACCACTCCCAGTTCCTTCTGGCGCGCCAGGGTCCGCTCACGCAGGGCGTCCCAGCCGTCGTCGAACTCGCCGACGTACCGGTCGCGATAGGACTCGGGGACGTGCAGCGGCGCGTGGACCGCGCCCAGCGGCAGGTAGCAGAACCACGGCATGTCGGGGGCCACGGCGGAGACGTTCTCGACCCACTGGACGGCGTGGTCCACCAGGTCCTCGGTGAGGTGGTATCCCTCCTCCGGCGTCCGGGGCGGGTCCACCTGTCGACGCCCGTCGTAGAGGACCGGGGTGAAGTGGTCCGCCTCGGCGCCCAGGAACCCGTAGAACGTGTCGAACCCCTCCTCGGTGGGCCAGCGGTCGAACGGCCCGGCGGCCGTGGTCTCCCACGGCGGGGTCTGGTGCATCTTGCCGAACGCGCCGGTGGCGTAGCCGTTGCCGCGCAGCACCCGGGCGATGGTGGCCGCCGAGTCGGGCCGCATGCCCGTGTATCCGGGTGCGCGGGTGCTCATCTCGGCGATCACGCCCATCCCCACGCTGTGGTGGTTGCGCCCGGTGAGGGTCGCGGCGCGGGTCGGCGAGCACAGCGCGGTGGTGTGGAACCGCGTGTACCCCGCCCCGTCGTGGTTGAGGCGCTCGATGGTCGGGGTGCGGCAGGGGCCCCCGAACGCCGTGGACGTGCCGAACCCCACGTCGTCGAGCATCACCAGCAGGACGTTGGGCGCCCCCTGCGGTGGGCGGATCTGCTCGACGCCCGGGAACCCGTCCTGCTGATCGCGGCGGTCCATCTCAGCGGGCACCCGACCGGCGAGCCGCCGCACGGGCAGGACGTGACGGTCGAGACCGGCCTCGGGGAACGCGTCGTCTGACGGGCTCATGCCGGCACGTCTCCGACGATGGCGACGCGCTCCATGACCCGACGATGGGGGAAGTAGTCACTGCACGCGTAGTGCTGGGTGGCCCGGTTGTCCCAGAACGCCACCGTGCCCGGGGCCCAACGCAGGCGTGCCTGGAAGTCGGGCATCTTGACCTGGTCGAGCAGGCGCCGTAACAACTCCCTGCCCTCGACCGGGTCCATGCCGTCGATACCGGTGGTGAACAGGCTGTTGACGAACAGGAGTCTGCGGCCGGTCTCGGGGTGCGTGCGGACCACCGGATGGTGCTGCGGCGGGTAGCGCTTCTGCATCTCGGCGAGCTTGTCGGGGGACATGCTCCGGCCGAACGACGGCGTGAAGTCGTGTGTGGCCGTCAGCCCGTCGATCCGCTCCTTGATCTCGTCCGGCAGCGCGTCGTAGGCGTTGCCCATGTCCGACCACAGGGTGTCGCCGCCGGCATCGGGGACCTGGATCGCCCGCAGCACCGACCCCATGGGGGGCCGGTCCTGCCAGGTGACGTCCACGTGCCAGATGTTCTCCATGCCCGGGTTGTCCTGTCCGCGGTCGAACCTCACGACCTCGGGGATCTCCCCCTGGTCGAGGAGCGGGTGGACCTCCAGGTCGCCCCAGTGGGCGGCGAAGTCGCGGTGCTGGTGGGCGGTGACGTGCTGTTGGTCCCGGAAGAAGAGCACCTTCCTCTCGAGCAGCGCGGTCTTGAGTTCGGAGATCTGCTCGGGTGACGGGGCGGCGAGGTCGACGCCCTCGACGTCCGCTCCGATGAACGGGGTGACGGGCCGCACGCCGATGTGATGGTAGGTGGCGGGCGGGGCATCGTCGGCCGTCAGCCGCATCCGCTTGGGGCCGAACTCGATGTCGTGATCGCCGATCGTGACCTGCATGGGGGTTCCTTCCGTGGCCGGTGGGCCTGGTCGAGGGGACGACGCGCGAGGCGTAGACATCTGTCTACAGCGTGCTCAACCGTGACTGTAGACGATCGTCTACAGTGGCGTCCATGGATCTCCCCGAATCGGATCGCCCCGTCGGACGAGACGCAGTACGCCGCGCCGTTCTCGGCACCGCCCGCCGGATCTTCGCGGCCCGCGGGCCACGGGCGCCCCTGCGCCTGGTGGCCGAGGCCGCGGGGGTGAACCTCGGTCTCATCCACCGACACATCGGGAACAAGGACGACCTGTTGTCTGCGGTACTCGAGGACGGCCTGCGGCACGGCACCGCCCGGGTGGGAGACCACGACGATGCCGGCCGGGCCGTGTACTCCATGCTCACCGGAGCCGTCGAGAACCCGGATTTCAGCCGCCTGTTGGTGTGGCTGTCCCTGGATCCGGACGCCGTGTCGCGGCCGCTGATCGACGCCTCGGTCCGGCCCGCCGGCGCGGTGTCCCGCATGACCGATCCCCCGCCGGCCGGCGAACTGCATCTCGCGCTCGCCCTCACGGTGATCTATGCCTGGCCGGTTCTGCGCGACCAGATCCTCGACGTCCTGGACGTCGGAGCCGCCGACCGCGAGGGCGTCGACACGCGGATGGCGGAACTCCTGTCCGAGGTGGTCACGGGCCGGGGAGCCGGGGAAGGACGATGACGACGACGAGGGCCTGCTGCGCACCGGGCGCCCCGCCCCCTCCCGACGGGCCGAACCTGCGGGGCCCGCGGTCCCCGGGCCGTGGAGCCGACCGTCCCCGCCGGCAGGTCCTGATTCCCGGCGGGACGTCGGTGATGGGCGACCACTTCGACGAGGGGTACCCCGACGACGGGGAGCTACCCCTGCACGAGGTGAGCCTGCGCTCGTTCCGGATGGACGAGTGCGCCGTCACCAACGCCCAGTTCGCCAGGTTCTGCAAGGACACCGGGTACGTGACCGACGCGGAGGACCTCGGCGTCTCGCCGGTGTTCCATCTCGCCGTGGAGGCCGACCCGGCCGACGTCCTCCACCACCTGGATTCCACGCCGTGGTGGGTGGCCGTGCGGGGAGCCGACTGGCGCCACCCCGGCGGGCGCCGGTCCTCGATCACCGCTGTGCAGAACCACCCGGTCGTGCACGTGTCCTGGAACGACGCGACGGCCTACTGCGAATGGGCGGGGGCCCGCCTGCCCACCGAGGCGGAGTGGGAGTACGCGGCACGGGGCGGCCTCGCCGGGGCCCGCTTCCCGTGGGGCGACGAGCTGACCCCGCGTGGTCGGTGGGGTCTCAATGTGTGGCAGGGACGGTTCCCCTCCCACAACACGCTCGACGACGGCCACCTGACGACCGCCCCGGTACGCGCGTTCCGGCCGAACGGATACGGCCTGCACCAGATGGTCGGCAACGTGTGGGAATGGTGCGCCGACGTGTTCGACCCCGGCTACTACGCGGTCTCGCCCCGAGAGGATCCCCGCGGTCCGCGCCCCGACGGGAGCCCGGGCGACGAGACGTGGCGCGTGATGCGGGGAGGTTCCTACCTGTGCCACGAGTCGTACTGCCACCGATACCGGGTGGCGGCCCGATCCGCGAACACCGCCGGTTCAGCTACTGCCAACCTCGGCTTCCGGTGCGTCCGCGACGTGTGACTCCCCTGGTCCGACCCCTGCACGCAGCGCGGCCTCGACCATGTCGTAGAGATGGGCGACGACCTTGTCGAAGTCGGCGTTGACCACGGCGTTCCGGGCGTCCCGACGGTCCTCGTAAACGGCCAGTGCACCGGTGAACATCTGGACGGCGAGGTCGATCCGCTCGAAGGCCACGCGCCGGGACAGGTGCGACATGGCGTCGATCAGGCGGACCACCACGTCGTCGGTCGCCGTGCGGAGCCGCACCTCGGGTGCGCCGGGTCCCATCACCGGCCCGACCCGCTGCAGGAACCGGGCGTAGTGGGTGGCGTCGGGCGAGGCCCGCAGCAGGTCGACGATCGGTTCGAACAGCACCCGCACGAGAGTCGCGAGGTCGGTGCCCAGGCCCTGCTCGTCGATCTCCGCCAACCGCTGCCGGCGATCGACGTCGAGGGCGGCCAGCCGGCGCCGCAGCACCTGCAGGATGAGACCGTCGCGGCTGCCGAAGTGGTACTGCACCGCGGAATTGTTGCGTTGCCCGGCCGCGGTGGCGACGTCGCGCATCGAGACCCGGTCCAGGCCACGCTCGCTGATCAGCTGCTCGGCGATCTCGAGCATCGCCGTCTTGGCGTCCCTCGCCTGGGCGGGCCCGTCGACCGTGGCCTCACTCGTCGGGTCCATCGGTCCCCTCTCCTCCGCCTGGATTGAACACGTGCCCGTACCGCCGCCGGACCGGTCCGGTCGGCGTCGATCAGATCTTGGCCGCTCCGGGGCTCCACTTGCGGCCGGCGGCCTCGCCCAGCTGGTTGAAGCTCAACACCGTGAGGAACAGGACGATGGCGGGAATCCCCACCAGTCCGGGGTACCTCTCGAAATCGGACTGACCGGCGCTGATCATGTTGCCCCACGTCGGTTCGGGCCGAGGAATGCTCAGCCCCAGGTAGCTCAGCGAGGCCTCCGCGACGATCAGCACCGCCACGAGCATGAAACTGTAGGACAGCACCGGCGCCACGATGTTGGGGGCCACCTCGCGCAGCATGATGCGGGTCTCGCCCGCACCGAGCGACCGGGCGGCGGTGACGAACTCGCGGCCGGCGAAGCTCATCGCGTTGGCGCGGACGAGCCGTGCGTACGACGGCACCACCATGATGCCCAGCGCCAGGGTGACGTTGAGCAGGGTCGGGTCGAGGACCGTGACGATCGCGATGAGCAGGATGAGCGACGGGAACGCCAGCAGGACGTCGCTGATGATGGAGACGAGCCGGTCGACCCAGCCGCCCTTGTACCCGGCCACCAGGCCCAGCGCACCGCCGATGAGGGCGCCGATGACGACACCGCCGATGCCCACCACGATGGAGACTCGGGCGCCGTAGAGCAGCCCGCCGAGAATGTCGAGGCCCTGCCGGTCGGTGCCCAGGGGATGCGCGGTGAGCAGATCCGGCGGAAGCAGGGACCGGGTCGTCAGCGCGAACTGCGGGTCGCGCGCCTCGGCCAGCGGCAGGAAGTCGACGATCAACGCGCCGAGAACGATGAGGGCGGTCCACCCGAGGGCGAGCAGGGTGCCGACCGCGGAGAGCTTCGGCAGACGCAGCTTGCGCCGGGCGGGCACCTCCGCGGCGATGGTCGCGGTCGCGGTCGAGGCGACGGTGGAACGGGTGGGGTCGTTGTCAGCCACGGCGGATCCTCGGGTCGATGAGAGCGTAGGTGACGTCCACGGTCATGTTGACCACGACGTAGAAGACGGCGATGACGATCACGCCGCCGAGCACCACGGGCAGGTTGTCGTTCTGGACGGCGTCGACGATCATGCTGCCCATCCCGGGCAGGTTGAACAGCCGCTCGACGACCACCGTCCCGCCGATGAGGCGACCGAGGCTGATGCCGGCGAGGGTGATGATCGAGACCGTCGACGGCCGCAGGGCCTCCTTGACCAGGACGTGGCCGGTCGGCATGCCCTTCGCGCGCGAGGACAGGACGAAGTCCTGCTGCAGGGTCGAGATCATGTCGGTCCGCAGGACACGGGTGAAGATCGCGACCTCCATCAGCGCGAGGGTGAGCGCGGGCAGCATGATGCTGCGCAGGTTCTCCCCCAGCCCCTCGGCCAGCGGCGCGTAGCCCTGGCGGGGGAACTCGGGCAGGAACAGAGCGATCACCGCGATCACCCCGCCCACCGCGAGACCGGCGATGAGGGACCGGCCCCAGGTGACGCCGGGTGCCCCGCGCCCGCCCCGACGGCCCAGCGGCGACAGCGCCACCACCAGCCCGATCACGACGGCCGCGCCGAGGATGAGCTGCTGCGCGAAGGAGTGGTTGAACACCAGCAGGTAGATCAGCAGCAGCCCGGCCACGAAGCTGGGCACCGAGATGAACGCGAACGCCACGACCGAGGCGACCTGGTCGAACACCCCACCACGGCGGTAGGCCGACCACACCGCCACCGGGACCGCGATCGCCAGCGACAGGATGATCGACAGGAACGCCAGCTGGATGGTGACCGGCAGCGCGTTGCCGATCATCTCGGTGACCGGCTGGTTGGGCGGGATGAGCGAGTTGCCCAGGTCGGCCGAGGCCATGCTGCCGACCCATTCCGCGAACCGGGTGGTGACCGGGTCGTCGAGACCCAGCTCCTCCCGGGCTGCCTGGTATTGCTCCGCGGTCGCGCCCGGCCCCACGGCGGATGCCGCGGAGTCGCCGGGAACGGCCTCCATCAGGAAGAACGCGCCGATGGTCGCGAGTACGACGACGACGACCGCGTGCAGAGCGCGTTCGCCAATGAACCTGAGCACGTGGGGAGACCCCTTCGTTTGAGTCACCGCATGAGGCGGCTTCTTAATCACCTTGACGTGGACACCCTATGCCGTGATACTCATCACAGCAACACGTTCTAAGCAGTTGTCTTAGATCCCCGTCCGAGACACCAACCCCAGGAGGCAGCCATCGCCGCCGCAGCACCCAGCGGACACGGGCCTTCGGACCCCGACCTGCTGCTCGAGGTCCGCGACCTGCGCACCCACATCGACACCCCCGACGGTCGCATCACGCCCGTCGACGGGGTGAACATCTCCCTGCGCCGGGGCGAGACGATCGGCATCGTGGGCGAGTCCGGCTCGGGCAAGTCGATGCTCGTGCGGTCGATCATGGGCATCGCGCCGACCACCGCCCGCGTCGATCAGGGCTCCACGGTCCGCTTCGACGGCCGGGACGTCCTGTCCCTGTCCCAGCGCGAGGCGCAGAGGTTCTGGGGCCGCGAGATCGCCATGGTGTTCCAGGACCCGCTGACCTCGCTCAACCCGATCCGGACCATCGGCCGCCAGATCACCGACCCGCTGCGCCACCACCTGGGACTGAGCCGCCGCGAGGCCACCGACCACGCGGTCGAGCTGCTGACCCGGGTGCGCATCCCCTCACCGCGCGCCCGGCTCTCCGAGTACCCGCACCAGCTCTCCGGCGGCATGCGCCAGCGGGTCGGCATCGCGATCGCCCTGTCCTGCTCGCCCAAGCTCCTCATCGCCGACGAGCCCACGACCGCGCTCGACGTGACGGTGCAGCACGAGATCCTCGACCTGCTGCACGGGCTGCAGGCCGATTCGGACATGGCGATGATCCTCGTCAGCCACGACCTCGCGGTGGTCTCGCAGCACACCGACAGGATCGGGGTCATGTACGCCGGACGGTTCCTCGAGGTGGGCGACACCCGGGCCCTGCTCGACGAGCCCGCACACCCGTACACCGGGGCGCTGCTGGACTCGATCCCGCGTCCCGACCTGCCGCCGCACACCCGGCTCACCGTGATCGAGGGACGCCCGCCGAACCTGCGGGAGATGCCCGCCGGCTGCCGGTTCGCACCCCGCTGCCCGCGTGTGGCCGACGACTGCCTCGCCGTGGACCCGCCGCTCGAGGACCTGGCGACGGCACCCGACGTGACACCGCGGTTCGGTGTCCCCATCGCTGAAATCCACCGCGCCGCGTGCCATCACCCGCTCGCCCCCGCCACTTCCAGCACCACCAGCGAGGCATCATGACCGTCCCCTCCCCCCACCTCACCGGTTCGGCCGAGCCGGAGAACGCGGGCCCTCCGGCCGATGCCGACGTCGTCGTCGACGAGCACGGGGCCGACAAACTCGTCGTCGACCACGTGACCGTCGAGTACCACACCCGCAAGGGCACGGTCCACGCCGTCTCGGACGTCTCCCTCAGCGTCCCCCGCGGCTCCACACTGGCCCTGGTCGGCGAGTCCGGCTGTGGAAAGTCCAGCCTCGGCCGGGCGATGCTGCAGCTGCCCCGCCCGAACTCCGGGCGCGTGATGGTCGACGACACGGACCTGTGCTCGCTGTCCGGGGCGGCCCTGACCCGGGCCCGCAAGATGATCCAGATGGTCTTCCAGGACCCCGTGTCCTCCCTCAACCCGCGCCGCAGGGTCCGCGACATCGTGGCCGAGGGCCTCGAGATCCAGGGCGTCGACGGTGGACGCGAGGAGATCCGGCGCCGCGTCGACTCCGCCCTCGAGGCCGTCGGACTCGACCCCGAGCACGCCGGCGGCCGCCGCCCGTCGGAGTTCTCCGGCGGGCAGTGCCAGCGCATCGCCCTGGCCCGCGCACTCGTCCTGGAGCCCGAGGTGCTGGTGTGCGACGAGCCGGTCTCGGCCCTCGACGTCTCCGTGCAGGCACAGATCCTCAACCTCCTCGAGGAGATGAAGGAGCGCTACCGCCTGACGATGATCTTCATCTCCCACGACCTGTCGGTGGTGCACAACATCGCCGACCGCGTGGCGGTGATGTACCTCGGCACCGTCTGCGAGGTCGCCGACACCGAGTCGCTGTACCGGGCCCCGGCCCACCCGTACACGATGCTCCTCATCTCGTCCGCGCCCACGCTCGGCGGCACGCTCGCCGACACGCTCGGCGAGGACTCCATCACCGCGACCAGCTCCGAGCTGCCCTCGCCCCTGAACCCCCCATCCGGATGCAGATTCCGAACCCGGTGCCCACTGGCCACCGACATCTGCGCCACCGAACGCCCCCCGTTGGTCGACATCGCACCCGGCCACCAGGTCGCGTGCCACCACCCACTCCAGGAGAATCGATGAAGCGCACCACCAGCGCCATGGCCGTCCTCGCGGCCGCCGCCCTGACCCTGTCCGCCTGCGGCGGCGGGGAAGAGTCCACCTCCGCCTCCGGCGGCGCCGAGGGCCAGGCCCCCGACCAGTCCGAGCGGTGCACCGAGGACCGGGCCGGCGGCGAGATCACCGTGGGCGAGTTCTCCATGCTCCCGTCCTTCGCGCCCGGCCAGGGCCAGTACGGTGTCCGCGGCGGCGCGCAGTCGGCGGCCGTCTACGACCGGCTCATGGTGTGGAACCCCGAGGCCGAGGAGTTCGAGCCCAAGCTCGCCGAGTCCCTCGAGGCCAACGACGACAACACCGTGTGGACCCTCACCCTGCGTGATGGCGTCACCTTCTCCAACGGCGACCCGCTCACCGCGGAGGACGTCGCGTTCACCGTCGGCCTGCACAAGGACCCCGCCACCCGGTCGGTCGCGATGACCGACGCGATGGAGATCTCTGAGACCCGCGTGGTCGACCCGCTCACCGTCGAGTTCACGCTCGCCCGGCCGTGGGCCGGTTTCCCAGTCGCGCTCGCCGGCACCATCGGTGAGGTCATCCCCCAGAAGGCCTACGAGGCCGCCGACCCGCAGGACTGGGCCCGCAATCCGATCGGCGCCGGCGCGTTCACGGTCGCCAACTACATCCCCGACCAGGAGACCGTCCTCGAGCCCAACCCCGACTACTACGGCGGCCCCGTCTGCCCCACCCTGAAGTTCATCCGCATCCCCGGCTCCCAGGGCACCTACGACGCGTTCCAGACCGACGAGCTCCAGGTCGCCTTCCTGCGCGGCGCCAAGTTCCTGAACATGGCCACGTCCGATGACGTCCGCGGCTTCGAGGAGGTCATCAGCGCCGGCTCGGTGATCAATATGAACTCCGGCAAGGCCGGCTACGACGGCATCCTCACCGACGTCCGCGCCCGCCAGGCCGTCGCCGCCGCCATGGACCGCGACCTGTGGAACCAGCGCCTGTACGACGGCGAGGGCCAGCCGACCTCCGCCCTGGTCGCCGAGTCCTCCCGCCTGTACGACGGCCAGGAGGGCCCGACGTACGACGTCGAGCGTGCGAAGGCGCTCGTGGAGGAGCTCAAGGCGGACCGCCCCGACTGGGACGGCGAGCTGCGCATGCTCATCTCCGACGGCCCCGAGAACATCGAGGCCGGCGTGGTCGCCAAGGCGCTTCTGGACGCGGCCGGGTTCAACGTCCAGATCGAGAACGCCCCGGTCTCCCAGGTCACCGCGCGTCAGTTCACCGGTGACTACGAGATCGTGATCGGCGGCCTGGCCACCTCGGACGCCGACCCGGCGTCCACGTTCGCCAGCGCGTTCACCCCGACCGGCGCGACCAACCTCACGGGCATCGACGACCCCGAGCTCACCGCCGCGGTCAACGAGCTCAAGGCCGCCGCCGACCTCGACGCCCAGAAGGAGGCGATGACCCGCCTGCAGGAGGTCTTCAACGAGGTGCAGCCGTTCACCGTGATGGCCAACGCCGAGCAGTACGTGGCCGTCTCCGACACGGTCGGCGGACTCACCCCGACCCTGTCCTCGGTCGTCCTGTACGACGGGGCGTTCGTGAAGGAGTGATCACTCCCCCGCGGTCCTGACGGGCCGCGCCCGAACCACACAGACGTGCCCCGGGCTCCCGCCCACCGGTGAGAGCCCGGGGCATCTCTGTGCCGGAAACACCCACGCGGCGAGCCGACCGGCCCGCCGCCCCTCACGATCAGGAGAACAGATGACCCGCGCCACCAGCGCCCTGGCCGTCCTCGCCGCGACCACCCTCGCGCTCACCGCATGCGGAGGCGGCGGAGCCGACACCACCGCCTCGGCCTCCGGCGCCACCGCCCCGGACCAGTCCGAGCGCTGCACCGCCGACCGCGTCGGCGGCACCATCACCATGGGCGAGTACGCGATGCTCCCCTCGTTCGCGCCCGGCCAGGGCCAGTTCGGTGTCCGCGGGGCCACCGAGTCCGCGGCCGTCTACGACCGCCTCATGCGGTGGAACCCCGAGGCCGCCGAGTTCGAGCCCAAGCTGGCCGAGTCGCTCGAGGCGAATGACGACAACACCGTGTGGACGCTCACGCTCCGCGACGGCGTCACCTTCTCCAACGGCGATCCGCTCACCGCCGAGGACGTCGCGTTCACGATCGACCTCCACAAGGACCCGAAGACCGTCTCCAACGCGATGACCGACGCGATGCAGGTGGAGCAGGCCCGCGTGGTGGACCCGCTGACCGTCGAGTTCACGCTGACCGAGCCGTGGGCCGGCTTCCCGATCCTGCTGGCCGGGACCGCGGGCGAGGTGATCCCCAAGGACGCCTACGAGGCCGCGGACCCCGCCCAGTGGGCCCGCAATCCGATCGGTGCCGGCGCGTTCACGGTCTCCGAGTACATCCCGGACCAGGAGCTGGTGCTGGAGCCCAACCCGGACTACTACGGCGGGCCCGTCTGCCCGACCCTCGAGTTCATCCGCATCCCCGGCTCCCAGGGCACCTACGAGGCGTTCCAGACCGGCGAGGTCCAGGTCGGGTTCCTGCGGGGCGCCAAGACCGTCACCGCCGCCCAGGACGCCGGCGACCGGGGCTTCGAGACCATCACCAGCGCCGGCTCCATCGTCAACCTCAACGCGGGTAACGCCGGATACGACGGCGTCCTCACCGACGAGCGGGCCCGTCAGGCGTTCGCCATGGCGCTCGACCGGGAACTCATCGATCAGCGCCTCACCGGCGGCCTCGGCCAGCCCACGTCCGCCATCATCGCGGAGTCCTCACGCTTCTACGACGGCCAGCAGGGCCCCGAGTTCGACGTCGAGCAGGCCACCGCCCTCATCGACGAGGTCAAGGCCGACCGTCCGGACTGGAACGGCGAGCTCACCCTGCTCGTGGCGGACAGCCCGGAGAACATGGAGTCCGGCGTGGCCGTCAAGGCACTGCTCGACGCGGCCGGCTTCACCGTGACCATTCAGAGCCAGCCGGTCGCGCAGGTCGTGGCCCGCCAGTTCACCGGTGACTACGAGGCCGTCATAGGTGGTCTGTCCCCCTCGGACGCCGACCCGGCCTCCACCTTCGCCAGCGCCATGACCCCCGGTGGCTCGCTCAACATCCCGGGCGTCGACGACCCCGAGCTCACGAAGGCCGTGACCGCGTTCAAGGCCGCCGCCGACCTCGAGGCGCAGAAGGCCGCGGCGACCGACCTGCAGGAGGTCTACAACCGGGTCGTGCCGTTCGCCGTGATGGCCAATGCGCAGGAGTACGTGGTGGTCGACGACTCCGTCAAGGGCGTCTCGCCGAGCCTGTACTCCACGATGTTCTTCGACGGGGCGTTCGTCCAGGAGTGATCGCGCGGCCCGCCCGCCTCTCGAACACCGACGGCCCCGGATCCCGGAGACATCTCCACGGGATCCGGGGCCGTCGGCTGTCCGGGGTGGGGCGAGGCGGGGTGGGGCGGGCGGGCCGGCGGGGCCGGGTGGGCCGGGCGGGCCGGGTGGGCCAGGCGGACAGCAGCCGCGCCGCTCACAGCCGCGCCGCTCACAGCCGCGCCGCTCACAGCCGCGCCCCAACGTGGCGTCTCGCGCGCACCGCGGGGTGGGCGAGACGCCACGGCCAGGAGCGGCTGGTGAGATCCCGTGCATTTCGGGGAGCGAGACGCCATGCCAGGGGGCGGCTGTGCCGAGATGGGCGCACTCCGGCGAACGCGAGAAGCCAACACCGAGCGCGAGACGCCAGGCGCAGGAGCAGATGCCAAGCGTGCAAGGAGCCCAGGAGCCCAGGAGCCCAGGAGGCCCGGACGCGGGCCAGCTCAGGCCCCTCGTCTGGCCGGGCCCGTCACCACCCGTCGTACCCCGGCGCCACGGTGGCCCACGGCGCGGCCGCCTCGAGCTGCCCCGACAGCCGCAGCAGCAGGTCCTCGCGGCCGTAGTCGGCGACCAGCTGCAGGCCCACGGGCAACCCGCGGTCGTCCGCGGCCAGCGGCAGGGAGATCGCCGGCTGGCCCGACAGGTTAAACATGCTCGTGCACACCGAGAACGCCGAGGACCGCGTCCACATCGCCTCCGGATCGGTGGGGTCGAGGTAGCCCAGCTCCGGGGTGGTGGAGGGCAGCGTCGGCAGCATCAGCACGTCCACGCCACCTGGCCCGAACAGTTCGGCCACGCGCCAGCCGGTCCGGGTGGCGGTCTGCAGGGCCCGCGCGACGTCGGGGGCCGTGTGGGTCATGGCGTTGTCGAGGATCACCCGGGTCCAGGGCTCGATGTCGTCGTCGTCGAGGTCCCGTCCCAGCGCGGCGAGGCGCGCGTCGATGGTCGCCCGCAGCTGGGCGCCCATGATGGCGCCGACGGCCGACATCCCCTCCAGCACGTCGACGTCCAACTCCACCTCGCGCACGTCGTGGCCGAGCCCGGCGAGCAGCTCGGCGGTGTGATCGACCGCGGCGCTGCAGGCGGGGTCGGTGGGGAACGGTCCGGGCGCGACGCGCAGCAGCCCGATGCGCAGGCGGCCGGGGTCGGCGCCGACCTCCTCGAGGAACGGGCGCGGCGGGGTGGGCGCACCGTAGGAGTCGCCGGGGCGGTGGCCGGCGACGGCGTCGAGCAGCGCGGCGCTGTCGCGGACGGTGGTGGTCAGGGCGTGGTGGTAGGACAGCGGCGACGAGAGGGCGTCGGGGTGCGGCCACGTCGGTACGCGCCCGCGGCTGGGCTTGAGGCCCACCAGGCCGCACATCGCGGCGGGAATGCGGATGGAGCCGCCGCCGTCGGTGCCGTGCGCGACCGGCACCATGCCCGAGGCGACGGCCGCCGCCGATCCGCCGCTCGACCCGCCCGTCGAGTACCCGGTGTCCCAGGGGTTGCGGCACGGGCCGTGCAGCAGCGACTCGGTGGTGGTGGACTTGCCCATCTCGGGCACGTTGGTCGTGCCGAGCACCACCATCCCGGCCGCCTTGTAGCGCTGTACGACGGTGCTGTCGACGGTCGCCACGACGTCGGCGAGCAGCCGGGAGCCGTCGGCGGCGGGCAGCCCGGCGACGTCGGTGCCGAGCGCCTTGATGACGATCGGCACCCCGCGCAGCGGGCCGTCGGGCAGTCCGGCCTCCACCTCGGCGCGCGCGGCGTCGAACCGGGTGGAGACCATCGCGTTGAGCTCGGGGTCGAGCCGCTCGATACGGGCGATCGCGGTCTCGAGCACCTCGGCGGCGCTGGTGGCACCGGCGCGGATGTCGGCGGCCAGGGCGAGCGCGTCGCGGGTCGGGGTGGGGGTGTCGGTCACGGGGTGGCCTCTCGTGGGCGTGGGGATGGTGGGACGACGGTGATGATGGTGACGACGACGGCGACGACGGCGACGACGGCGACGACGACGACGACGAGGTCAGCCCCAGCGGGACTGGCCGCCGTCCAACGGGATGGTCGCACCGCTCAGGTACGAGGCCTCCGCCGAGCACAGCCAGGCGACGGGCCGGCCGATGTCGGCGAGGGGGTCGCCCACCCGGCCGGCGGGGATGCCTGCGACGAACTCGGCGGCCTCCTCCGGGTTGTTCTCCATCCACCAGTCGAGTCCGGGGCTGTGGGCGTGGGGGGCCACGTTGAGCGCGCGGATTCCCTCGGCGGCCCACTCGTAGGCGGCGGCGCGGGTGAGGGCGCGGACGGCCTCCTTGACCGCGGAGTAGATGCCGTAGTTGGCGGCGTCCCAGCGAACGGCCGCGGAGGTGACGAGGTTGATGACGGTGCCGCCCCCGCGCTTGGCCATCTCGGGGCGGGCGAGCTTCATCAGGGTCAGGGAGACGCGGGGGCCGCCCTCGAAGGCCTTGCGGAAGTCGTCGTCGGGGTAGTCCGACAGCGGCAGCGGCATCGCCATGTTGGCATTGTTGACGAGGATGTCCACACCGCCGAGGCGCTCTACGGCCGTGGCGATGATCTGTTCCGGCGCGCCGTCGGTGACGATGTCGGCGGCCAGACACTCGGCGGTGCCGCCGGCGGAGCGGATCTCCTCGGCGACGCGCTCGAGCTTGTGCATCTTGCGTCCGACCAGCAGGACCGCCGCGCCGGATTCGGCGAGGCCGAGCGAGATGCCGCGGCCGACGCCCTGGCCTCCGCCCGTGACGATCGCGACCTTCCCGGCCAGCCGGTTGTCGCGGTCGGCTCCCGGCTGGGCGGTGGTGCCCGGCTGGGCGCCCGCCGCGGGCGTGGTCTGGGTGGGGTTCTCGGTCATGGGGTCCTCCGTGGTTGATCTGGATGTCGGCGAGCGGTGATCACGCCGTGACGATGGTGAGCAGGCCGGCGACCACCACGAGGGCGATCACGGCCGAGCGGAACACGTGGGTGGGCAGGCGTTGAGCGATCGCGATACCCAGCTGGTTGGCCGACACCCCGGCGACGGTGCACACCAGGAGAAGTGGTGCCAGGCCCGGCAGGTCGATGCCGGTTCCGGTCCACAGCAGCGTCAGCGCGACGACGCTGGTGACGACGAAGTAGCCCGCGAGGTCGGCGATGAACGCCAGGGGCGGGAGTCTGGCCCTGCCGAGCAGGAGTACGACGGGCGGCCCGTTGAGCGAGGTCGTGGTGGACAGGTACCCGCCGATCGCCCCGGCCGTGGCCGACGCCAGCGCCGAGGGCGGGCGGGCGTGGTGGGTGGTGGGCAGCGCCATCGCGAGGCCGCACAGGACGGTGATGGCGCCGGCGGCCGGCTGGAGGTGCTGCTCGGGCAGCAGGCCCAGTGTCCGTACGCCCAGCCACGCCCCCGGCACGCTGGCCGCGCCGAGGACCGCTACGCGTCGCCAGGTGATGTGTCGGCGCAACTGCACGGTGACGCCGACCCGTGTGACCAGCGCGACCACCAGGTTGACAGCCACGGTCTCCGGCAATCCGATCCCCGCCGTGAGCATGAGCGGGGTGGCGATGAGCGCGGTTCCGAAGCCGGTGGCCCCGCCGATCACCGAGGCGGCCGCGACGCACAGCGCCGCGATGACGATCAGGCCCACACGTCACCTGCTCGTGCCGTCACGTCGCGTCGGCGGGTGCGAGGTGGTTGTCGTTGAGCTGGAAGCTGGGCACGTCCTTGAGGTTGATCATCGCCTCGTAGGTGCGCTTGTAACCGGTCTTCGTGATCATCCAGCGGCCGTCGATGCGCGCGTAGTTGTCGGAGTAGAACGCGCTGCCGAAGATCATCGTGTCGAAGGCGGGCACGATCACCCGGTCCTGCAGGTACCAGCGGCCCGTGGCGGTGTCACCGTCGACCTCGATCTCCGGGTGGTGGGCCTGGTGTTCGGTGATGACGTCGTCGGTCATCTGGCCCTGCAACCCTGTGACCACCTCGTCGCGACCGGTGTAGGACAGCCGCTTGCCGTAGGACGCGGTGACGTCGGGCGCCAGCGTCTGGGCGAGCTCGTCCCACAGCCGCAGGTCGACGCAGCGCAGGTAGCGGTACTTGAGTGATTTGATGGCGTCGATGTCGTCGCGGCGGTCGGGAGTGCTCATCGCGGGCCTTTCGGAAGGGGTCGGGGCGCGCGTGTCGCGCGCACAGCAGAGACTGTAGTCAATTGTGTACAGTTCGGGAATGGAAACCGGGAAGAATGCCGTCGGAGGCGCGTCGGGCGCCCGGAACGGCGACGACAACCGCCGCGACGACGACAACCGCGACGACGACAACGAGGGCAGCCCGTCCCCCACACGCCCGACCGGCCGCGACGAGGTCCGCTCGGCCGTCATGCGGGAGGCCCGCCGGTTGCTGTCCGAGCGCGGTCCGAACGTCCCGCTGCGCGATATCGCCGACGCGGCGCAGGTCAATCTCGGCCTGATCCACCGGCACATCGGGCGCAAGGACGCGCTGCTCACCGAGGTGATGCAGGATGCGGTGCGTTACGGTGCCGCCCGCCTGGAGGACCTCGACGACGCCGGTGAGGCCGCGCGCGGGATGCTGCTCGGGGCCTCGTCGCACCCGGAGATCAGCCGGCTGCTCGCGTGGCTGGCCCTGGACCGCGAGGCGGCGTTCCCGCCGATGCTCGACCCGTCGCAGCGTCCGGCGGCCGCGTTGCGGCGGATGACCTCTCCCCCGCCCGCCGGCGACGTCGAGCTGCTGCTGGTCTTCACCGCCGTGTACGCCTGGCCCGTGCTGCGGGGGGCACTGCTGGACGCGCTCGACATCCCCGAGGCCGACCGCGACGGCATCGACGAGCGGCTGGCGGATCTGCTGGCCCGCGTCATCACCGGCGACCGCTGAGGCCCCCGCCCGGCCCCTCAGCGGTCGGCAGGCCCGTCGGGTGTGGCGTACTCGGCGGGTGTGGCGTGCTCGGCGGCGGGTGCCGGTTCGGTCGGCCCCTGGTCGAGGCGGAACGGCGGGTACTCGTCGCGCAGCAGCAGAACGTACGACGCGACCCGGTAGACCCAGCGGTTGAGGCCGACGTTCAGAACGAACAGGCCCGGCAGGTAGCGCCCGGTGAACAGCAGGCCGATCGCGGCGATCAGCACCAGGAGTCCCAGCAGGGTGAAGCCGACGCTGATGCCGTCGTTGTCGGTCGAGGCGTCGACCGCCGCCGCGCCACTGCCGGTGATGATGCCGACGATCAGCAGGTGCGGGATCACCAGTAGCCACCACTTGACCAGCACGAGACCCCGCGACAGACGTTCGGGGTAGACGACGTCCAGATCGGCGGGGTAGTCCGCCCGGCCCAGCGCGAAGGGCGGGTACCGGTCGGTGCCCAGGGCGGCGTAGGCGTAGAAGCCGACCCGCCAGTGCCACCGCATCGCGCCCACGATGAAGGAGAACCACGAGCGCGGGTAGCGGCCGGTGAACAGGATCGCCAGGCCCGCGGCCACCGTGACCACGACCGCGGCGAAGCCCAGGACCGCCAGCACGATGTAGTGCGGAATGGCCAGCGCCCACTTGATCAGCCACAGTGCGCGGGAGACGCCCGGATCCAGATGGCCGGTCAGCCGCAGCGGATCGGGGCCGGTCAACCGGCCCGTGACATCAGCGCCCGGGACGCCCGCGGTTCGGCGTTCGACGTCGCGCCCCAGCCCGGCGGCGCCGAGCAGGATCAGCGGGATCCCCAGCACCAGACCGACGATCCCGGCGATCAGCGTGGCCGGGTTCGCGAATCCGAACAATTCGGTGTGGGCCCCCGCCTGCACGTCCACCCACACCGGGCGGTTGCCGTCGCTGTTCATCACGACGATCACCCAGTTCCCGGACTGCAAATCCACATTGAGGGTCTGCTGGGTGGAGCCGGTAACAGAGCGCTCCCAGAACCGCTCGTCGGCGGGAGGGCCCGGCACTCGCGTCCCGGGGACCTCGTCGACGTCGTCATTCGAGCCTGATCGGCCGGTCCAGTCCGAGGCGTCCATGCCATAGCCGTCGGCCCACGGGTCGGTGCCGAACACGGCGTGGGGCACATCCCGGAGATACTCGTCGACGGCATCGGCGGGCGCCATGCCGAGGAACACCCGTTGTCCCGGGACGACAGGAGTGGCGCGGACCCGGACGCTGATCAGGTCCTCGAGATCGAACGCACCCGAGGAGGCAGCCTGGTCCTCGTCCAGGTTGAGGGTGAACGGGGCCGTGATGATCGCGTTGCCGACCGAGCGGAACTGCTCGGTCTCGGTGTACGCATACCGCCCGTCCCGCTGCGAGGCCTCGGCGACGGCGAGAAAGATGCCCGCAGCGCTCAGCGTCAGGCCCAGCGCCGTGAGCAGCACCCCGGCGACGAGCATGATCCAGTTGAGTGGACGGGTCCCCTGCCCGGATCTGGGCGGGGCCGTCGAGCCGGGGTTCGGATCGGAGTGGGACGGAGCGGGTTGCGGAGCACCCATAGCGGTTCCTCAGGAGTAGGTGTCACGACACTCGTCTGGATCGACGATGCCGTCGTAAAGATGACTATATTGTTATATTCGCAGTGTAACTGCGTCGATTGTGTGTCGATTTCCCGTCCGGCCTCGACCCCCTCCGCCGCACCCGGCGGTGGCCTAGGGTGACGGGGTGATCCGCCGCCTCGTCTCCCGCGCCTTCTGGTTCTTCAGCCGTTGGGAGTTGTCGACCCGACCGGCTCCGGATCGACCCACGGTGCTCTTGGGCGCACCGCACACGTCCAACTGGGATTTCGTGTTCATGCTCGGCATCGCCTGGCGACTGGGCATCGACATGCACTGGCTCGGCAAGGCCAGCCTCTTCACCGGGTGGCGCCGGCCGATCATGCGGGCGCTCGGTGGGGTTCCGGTCGATCGGGCGAACCCCGCCCGGGTCGTCGAGGACATGGTCGGGCAGGTCCACGCGGGCGAGACGTTCGGCCTGGTCGTCGCCCCGGACGGCACCCGCGGCGGGCACACGCACTGGAAGTCGGGTTTCTACCGGATCGCCCGCGAAACCGGCATGCCGGTGACGCTGGGCTACGTCGATCGCAGCACCATGACGACCGGGCTCGGCCCGACGATCGATCTGACCGGCGACGTGGCCGCGGACATGGACAGGATCCGTGCCTTCTACGCGGACAAGGCCGGGTTCCATCCCTCACAGCGGGTCGAGCCCCGTCTGGTCGACGAGCGCCGGGCGGCGGGCACGGATGCCGAGTTGCCGCAGGAGCAGCTCGACTGACGTCCGGACTGCTGTCGGGTTCCCGGCCGCGCTCGTCGGTGCGGGATACTGGCTCCGTGGACGGCCTGCGCGTGACTCCGGGGCCCGGCGCGCCCCGTGGCCTCACGGTGCCGGCGGGAGACCTGGTCGAGCGCTTCTCGAGGTCGTCGGGCCCCGGCGGCCAGCACGTCAATACCGCCGATTCGCGCGTGCAGCTGAGCATCGACCTGGGCACCACGACGGCGTTGGACGAGGTCCAGCGCGAACGGGCCCTGCGCACCCTCGCCCCGAAACTGTCCGGCACGGTCCTCACCGTCAGCGCCGAGGAGAACAGGTCGCAGCGGCGCAACCGGGCGACGGCACGCCGGCGCCTCGAGGAGCTGTTGCGCGAAGCGGTGGCGCCGCCGGCCGCCAGGCGTGCGACCCGACCCACCCGCGGTTCGCAGCGGCGACGTGTCCAGCATGAACGCCGCCGGGCCGAGATCAAGCGCAATCGGAGGCGCCCCGAACACGACTGATGCCCAGCCGTAGGTTAGGTCAGGTCAGGCCAGGCCCGTCGCGGGTAGAGAGACGAACCCTCGGGTGAACGGCGAGAGCGCCCGTACCGCCGAGTCCCGGTCGACCCCGACCGTCGGGTGCGCGGCGTAGAGTTCCTCCACCGCGATTCGGGCCTGCAGCCGCGCGAAGTGCGAGCCGATGCAGAAGTGCGGGCCGCGGGCGAACCCGAGGTGCCCGCTGATCTCGCGCGTGATGTCGAGCTGCCCGGCGGTCGGACCGAACTCGCGCTCGTCGCGGTTGGCCGAGCCGTAGAGCATCATCACCTTCTCCCCCGCCGGGATCGTCGTCCCGCCGACGGTCACCTCGCGGGTGGTCGTCCGCGCGAGCGCCTGCACGCTCGACTCGAAGCGCAGGCACTCCGAGAGCGCGCCGGGGATCAGCCCGGGGTCGGCCGCGAGCATCTCCCGCTGCCGCGGATGGGAGTCGAGCAGCGCGACGGTGTGCGAGATGAGGTTGCCGGTGGTGTCGTTGCCGCCGGCGACGATGACGAAGCAGAACCCGAGGATGTCCCAGTCGTCCAGCCGCTCGCCCTCGATCTCGGCCTGAGCCAGAGCGGAGATGAGGTCGTCACCCGGGTGGGCCCTCCGCTCGGCGACGAGTTCACCGAAGTAGGCGAACATCTCCGCCACCGCGTCCACCGCCCCGCCCTCGAGACCGGCCGGGCGGAATCCCTCCTCCTGCAGGGTCGTCAGCGCACTGACCCACGGGCCGAACAGCGGGCGGTCCGCTGTCGGCAGGTCGAACAGGTGGGCCAGCACGAATGTCGGGATCTGCGCACTGAAGTCGCGGTGGAGATCGACCACCTCGTCGTCGTCGTACCTCTCGGCCATCTCCGCCAGCCGCCCACGGACGAAGTCGCGGATCCGCGGCTCGGTGGCGGCGACGCGCTTCGGGGAGAACGCCTTGGCCAGCAGCCGCCGCTTCCCGGAGTGCTCGGGCGGGTCCATCATGACGATGGTCGGGGCCAGCCCCAGCTTCTCGATCTCGTCGCGGTAGAAGGTCAGCCCGCTGGCGGAGGAGAAGGTCCCGGGGTCGCACACCGCGGCGTCGACGTCGGCGTAGCGGGACAGTGCCCAGAAGTCGGGGTGGGCGGTGGTGCCGTCGCCGCGGTGATGGTGCACCGGATCGGTCTCGCGCAGCAGCCGGTAGCCCGGGTAGGGGTCGGCGAGGTGCGCGGGGTCGAACGGGTTGAACGTGGGGGCCGTCGCCGGCTGCTGCATCATGGCGCCATTTAACACGGACTGTTAAACAATGGGAAGGGCGCCTCTAGACTCGAGCGCGTGCCCCGCCCCGCCACCCCGCGCTCCACTACCCCCCGCTCCACTACCCCCCGCCCCACCACACCCCGCGCCACCGCCACCCGGGACGCCCTCTACCTCGCCGGACTGCGCCGCTTCGCCTCGGACGGCTGGCGGACGGCACGGGTCCGCGACATCGTCGCCGATGCCGGCCAGGGCAACGACTCGGCGATCAACTACCACTTCGGCGGCCGCGCGGGACTGCTCGGGGAGGTGCTGCACCGCGGCGTCCTGCGAATGGAGGCGGAGCGACGCGCGGACCTGCACACGTGGGCGTCGTCGCCGCCCGACCTCGCCGAGATCGTGCGGGCGGTGGTGTCCCCGTTGGCGGATCTGTTGGACGACGACGAGGGCCGCTGGACGCTCCGGGTGATCGGCCAGCTGGGAGCGCTCGCGGAGGTGGGCCGGACGGTCAGCACCGGACCGGTCGCGGACACCGCACTGCAGGATCAGCTGGAGATGCTGGTCGCGGCCGCGACGGCGGCGTGCGGCCCGGACCTGGCCCGCCACCGGGTCCGGCAGTTCATCGTGATGCTCACCGCCGAGCTCGCGGCACGGGCCTGCGATCCCCCGGAGTTCGGACCCGCGCACGGGACGTACGTGGCCGACCTGATCGACGGGTTCGCGCGAGGGCTCGCGCGGCCCGCGCCCCGCCCCTGAAGGACACCTCCAAGCCCCCCACCAGGCGCTATATCGTCTTGATCTCAGACCTTGCGCCACCGGGCGGCACCAGTAGCGTGGAGGTATGAGCACTTCCGAGATGATCACGTCCCATCCGAATCCGACCGACGGCCTCGACGTGCACCTGCTCTCCGAGGCCATCGACGCGGCCGCGTCCTGCGCCACCACCTGCACGTCGTGCGCCGACGCGTGCCTCGCCGAGGAGTCCGTCGCCGACCTGCGCGACTGCATCCGCACCGACCTCGACTGCGCTGAAGTCTGCACCGCCACCGCCGCCCTGCTGAGCCGCCGGACCGGCAGCAACCTCGACGTCGTCAAGGCACAGTTGACGGCGTGCCGGACCGCCTGCGCGGCCTGCGCCGACGACTGCGAACAGCACGCCGAGATGCACGAGCACTGCAAGCACTGCGCCCGGGCCTGCCGCCGCTGCGAGAAGGCCTGCGCCGATCTGCTCGCCGCGATCGGCTGAGCTCACGATCAACAGCGCCCCCGGGTGGCAGCCGCGCGAGCCGTCTGGACCGGCGGTCACTTCCAGCCTCCCTGTTCGCAGGCCACGTCATCCGAGATCATGAAGTAACGCTTACCAAACTCTAGGCGATGGTACTGCTGGGAGAAGGGGTGGCGAGTGTCTCCCGCAGTCGCACAGAGCCGATCCGCGGCGGTGCCTTGCCGAGGGAGACACGATGGTCGGCTTCAGGCGGTCCAGACACGGAGATCGCCGCCCTGTCGGAGACGAGGCCGCCACCCGGCAGGCCCCTTCCCCGGCTCACGGCATCACAAGAAGCGCTCCGCGCCCGGCCTCCCCTCCGGGGCTCGGCTGGGCCGTCCTGGGTGTGGCGCTCCTCCTCGGCCTGTTCTTCCTGGTGCCGCTGGGCCTGGAACGATCGGCTGCGGTGGTTCCGACCACATCCGCCGACCCCGTCCCGCAGACTCCCGGTCCGCAGACCTGGGTCCTGTCGTCGACCGTCGCCGATCCGGGCCCGAACGCCGGTGACTCCGAGGCCGAGCGCGACCCGAAGGGCGCCCGCGCCACCGGAAACGACCGGGGCGGCGTCGGCGACGGCGACAGCGACGATTGGGCGTCCGTGATCATCCGGGTCCCCGCCGCCGGCCCGACCCCTGAACCCGGGGCCGTTTCGGCGACCACCACGGCGCATTCCGCCGCGCCGCCGGGCGGGTCCTCGCTGACGTCCGCGACCGCGCCCGCGACCGTGCCGACGTGTCCGCAGCCCACCCCGACCGGGCTCGCGGAGAAGCTGGGTGCGGATCTCGGCTCGACCTCAGGCACCGGCGACGGCACCGGCGGGGCGTGCGCGGGCTGACCTGCAGCGTCACCCCCGGCTGCGGCGGCCTAGAGCCCGTACTCGATCAGCGGCTTGCCCTGGGCGTCGACGAGCACGGTGAGCCCGCCCCCGCTCCCACCGGCCGAGCGCCACAGGTAGCAGACGCCGGTGCGGGTGTCGCGCAGGATCTCCGCGGTCCCGCCGAACCCCATCGACTCGGAATGGATCTTCTCGAACCGCTTGTCCTTTTTCGCCATGCGCCCATCGTGGCACCGGCGGGGTGCGCCGGACAAAGGTACGACGACGACGAGGTCACCCCGCCCCGGAATCCGATTCAGGAGTCGATGTGGCGGAACAGTCCGCGGGTGGCCTCGGCGACGGCCCGGTCCGGAGCACGGAGTTCGAACGGGATGGCGGGGTGGGGCTCGTTGTCGCGGGTGCGCATCCGGGCCTCGGTGGTCTGCGGGCGTCTGCGACCGCCGATCAGGTGAACGGCGACGACCATTCCCGCGAACACCATGACGGTGAACAGGGCGGGCAGCATCCAGGTGGTGCGGGACATCAGTGCGGCTCCGGCGGCGAGTTCGGCGGATGCGACGGTGGCGTTCAACGACGACCCGATCGTCAGCAGGCCTGCCCCCAGCGCGAGGGTCGCGGCGGTGAGGCCGAGTCCGACGAGGGCGGCCATCGTGATCGTGCTGCGGCGACGTACGGGGACCGTGCTCATGATGGATCTCCTGTCTGGGCGTCTATACAGGATTCGGAGGCCCCCGCCATCCGGATGGGTGGCGGACCGGAATGTTCCCGAGGTTCACACTGCCGCCCCTCGGATTCACACCGCGGCCCTCAGGGTGACCCGGATTCGACCCTGAGATCGGCCCTCACCGGTGCCGACGGGACGGTGTCGGGGGTTATGTTGGAGGGCGTCCCATCCCGCCAGCGACCCCTCGAATCGAGCCAGCATGAACGAGCAGCACGCGCGGCGACCGGACGGGCCGTGGTCCGAGGACTGGCTCGACCGGTCCGAGACGCCGGGGCAGGCCAACCCAACCGAGCGATTCCCCACCGAGCAGTTCCCCACGGCGCAGTTCCCGCCCGCCGAGCAGCATGAGCCCCAGCGCTACGAACCCCAGCGCTTCGCCAACCCGCACCACCCGGCCCAGCCGTACGCGCGACCGCCCGGGCCGCTGGCCCACGAGGGTGGGTTCCCGTACGGCATGCCGCCCGCCGCGCCCTACGGTCCGGCCGCCCCGTATGGCCCCGGCCAGCAGTTCGGGTACGCCGATCAGTACATCCCGCAGCACCTGCACGTGGCGCCGCACCAGTTCCCGCAGGGCCCCTACCCGCCGCAGTTCGGTTATCCGCCGATGCAGCAGACGGTGTACGTGCACGGCGGGCAGGTCAGGCGCGTCAATCACGCCCTGCACCTGATCCTCACGCTGCTGACCTTCGGACTGTGGCTGCCGGTCTGGATCATCCTGGCGATCGCGGGTTCCTGACCGGCTCCCGCCTCAGCCGCCGGCCTGCCACCGCCCGGTGATGAGCGCGGTCAGCTCCTCGGCCCACTGGTCGTCCAGGGCGGCGGCAGGGCTCACCAGCAGCCGGAAGATCGCCGCACCCGCGACGACCTCCGCCAGCACGGGCAGGTGGTCGTCGCTCCGGCGGGCCCGACCGAAGCGCGATTCGAACGCGGGCAGGTCGCCGGCGAGCCGGGCGATCATCCGGGCGTGCAGGTCGGCGTCGGCCACGGTGTCGGCGATGAGGCCGGGCAGCGCGACGCGCACCTCGGGTCGGTCGAACAGCACGCGGACCGTCTCGACCAGCGCGCGGATGTCGGCCTGCGGATCCCCGACAGCGGCACCAGCCCCACCGCCCGCGCCGTCGGGTAGCTCGAACGCCGGGATCACCTCGGCCTCGAGCACCGCCTCGTGGACGAGCTGCGCCTTGCTCGACCAGCGGCGATACAGCGCGGCGGTGGTCGTCCCGGCGCGCGCCGCGATGGCGGACAGCGTGAGCGCGGGATAGCCCGTCTCGAGGAGGAGCTCACGGGTCGCGGCGATGATCGCGGCGTCGATCCGACCGTCGCGCGGCCGTCCGGGCGCGGACTTCGCCGATCCGCCGCGCGCGCTGTCGCCGTCTGCTGTCATGGTCTCACCCTAGTTCCGATACGCCGCACATCGTATTCCCCGCCGTCGGCGCGAGACGCCACCACCCAGCACCCCAGGGAGAGCCCCGTGCACCTGAGCCCGCTCGACGAGTTCCCCATCCACCAGACGCCCGCGCCGCTGACGTGGCCGGCCACCTCGGACCGCAACTTCTACGACCGCTCCTACTTCAACGTGCTGGACCGCGAGGGCCGCTTCATGGTGCTCACCGGAATCGGCTACTACCCGCGCCTGGGCGTGAAGGACGCGTACTTCGTGGTCCGCCGCGGCGACACGCAGACCGCGGTGCGGATGAGCGACGCCATCGACGACGACCGCCTCAACCCCCACGTCGGCGGGTACCGGCTGGAGGTGATCGAGCCACTGCGGGAGATCCGGCTGACCCTCGAGCGAACGGAGGGCATCGCCGCGGACCTGACGTGGCGCGGCCTGTTCCCCGCCGCGCTGGAGGACCCGCACTCCATGCTCACCGACCGGCGGGTGACGCTCCAGGCCAGCCGGTTCGCGCAGGTCGGCTCGTGGGAGGGGTGGATCGAGATCGACGACGACAAGATGGAGGTCACCCACTCCTCGTCGGTCGCCGCCCGGGACCGCTCGTGGGGCATCCGCCCG
The DNA here is from genome assembly GCF_024519835.1 of Dietzia sp. Die43. Taxonomy (NCBI): domain Bacteria; kingdom Bacillati; phylum Actinomycetota; class Actinomycetes; order Mycobacteriales; family Dietziaceae; genus Dietzia; species Dietzia sp. Die43. The sequence goes on from NZ_JALJRF010000006.1 coordinate 133,366, forward strand.
GTGGGCGAGGCCGAACCGGCCGGCAGGCCCGACACGGCGTTCCGGGGCATGTGGTGGCTGTATCTCCCGCTGGCGTTCGATGATTTCCAGCTGTTCCTCATCCTGCAGGAGGACCCGGACGGCCACCGCAGCCTCTACGACTGCACCCGCCGCTGGGCCGACGGCCGGGTCGAGCAGCTCGACGGCGTGCGCGTGGCGGTCGAGTACACCCCCGGCACCCGCATCCCGACCGGCGTGCGGGTGGAGTTCATGAACCGCGCGGGCGACCAGATCCGGCTCGAGGTGGAGTCCCGGCTGTACGCCCCGATCGCGTTCGGCTCCGGCTACGGCGGCGACTCCACGTGGGCGCACGGCAGCTGGAAGGGCGAGGGTTTCACCGACCGCGTGACCTTCGATCTCACGGACCCGCAGGTCATGGCCGGGGCGGCGTTCAGTCTCATCGACCACGTGGGCCACGCCGTGTGCACCGAGGCCGACGGCACCACCCGCGAGGGCGCGGGCCTGTTCGAGCACGGGGTGATCGGCCCGCATCACCCCTCGGGGTTCTCGGACTGGACCGACGGCGCCGAGCCCGGCGCAGACGCGGGGGCGCAGGCATGAAGGTCATGACGGCCCTGTTCAGCCCCACCGACGCGGTCCGGCGGGCGGAGGAGCTCAGGGAGGCGGGCGCGTCCGGGGTGTTCACCTTCGAGGGCCCGCACGACGTGTTCACCCCCCTCGTGCTGGCCTCGCAGGTCGGCGGCCTGGACCTGATGTCCAACGTGGCGATCGCCTTCCCCCGCAACCCCATCCAGCTCGCGCACCAGGCGCACGACCTGCAGACGCTCAGCGAGGGACGGTTCGTCCTGGGCCTGGGCACGCAGATCCGGGCGCAGATCGAGAAGCGCTACGGCACCGAATTCGACCGGCCCGTCGAGCGGATGAAGGACCTCGTGGGCGCCCTGCGGGCGATCTTCCATACATGGGCCACGGGCGAGCGACTGGACTTCCGCGGCGAGTTCTACCGCCACACCCTCATGACCCCCACGTTCGTGCCGCCGCCCACCCCGTACGGCCCGCCGCCCATCTACCTCGGTGCGCTCGGCCCGCGACTGACGCGCGCGGCGGCCGAGGTCGCCGACGGGCTGCTCGTGATGCCGTTCGGCACCACGAAGTTCCTCCACGAGCACACGATGACGAACGTGCGGGCTGGCCTGGCGGCCGCCGGGCGGAGCGAGGCCGAGTTCGAGGTGGTGCCCGAGGTGATCGTGGCCGTGACTAACGACCAGAGCGACGACGACGACCACATGTCCACCCGTCGCCTGTTGGCGTTCTACGGCTCGACGCCCGCCTACAAACCGGTGTTGGATGCCCACGGCTGGGGCGATCTGCAGCCCGAGCTGAACGCCATGAGCAAGCAGGGGCGGTGGCAGGAAATGACGACGCTCATCAGCGACGAGATCCTGCACACGATCGCCGCGTGCGGTTCCCCGGCCGAGGTCGCCGCCCACGTCCGCGACCGCGTGGACGGCGTCGGCGACCGCGTGTGCCTGTACCAGACCGGGCCGATCGCCACCGATGCGCTCGCGCAGATCGTCGACGAGTTGTCGAGTCGGCCGTGAACACCGTCGAGTTCGAGCAGGTCACCGACGACCGCTACGGCGGCAAAGCCGCAGGCCTGGCCGAGCTCATCCGAATAGGCCTGGATGTGCCGCCGGGGTTCGTCATCGCGGACGCGGGAGCCGACCTCGTCGTCGTCGACACTCAGTCCGACACCACCGTCCCAGACCACACCATCGTCCCAGCCGACACCGCCGCCCGGTGGTACCGGCGTATGGCCGACGCAGACGCGACTCCGGTCGCGGTGCGGTCCTCGGCGGCCGGGGAGGACGGCGCGCAACAGTCCTTCGCCGGGCAGTACGACACCGTGCTGGGCGTGGACTCGGCCGAGGCGCTGGCCGAGGCGGTGCGGACGTGCGTGGCGTCGGCGGCATCGGGGCGCGCGACGGCCTACCGCGGCGCAGGGCCCGACTCCCCTGCCACCGACCTCCCCGCCACCATGCACCTGGTGGTCCAGCAGATGGTGGACGCCCGCGCGGCCGGCGTGGTGTTCACCGCCGACCCCGCCACGGGCCGGCGCGACCTCATGGTGATCGACGCCATCGCCGGGCTGGGCGAGTCGCTGGTCGACGGCACCGCCTCCCCCGACCACCTGGTCCTCGACGCCGCCGGCACCGTGGCGGTGCGCGAGGTCGGCGAGCGCCCGGTGCTCCTCGCCGAGGACATCGCGGCGATCCGCTCCGGCGCACTGACCGCCGAGCGGCACTGGGACCGGCCGATGGATCTGGAGTGGGCGATCGACCGGGACGGGCGGCTGTGGTGGCTGCAGGCGCGGCCGATCACCACGCTGCCCGCGGGCCTGGGCGGGATGGATTCGACGCTCGCCGGCAGCGACCACGTGTACACGCGCTGCAACATCGGCGAGATGATGCCGGGGGCGTACTGCCCGCTCACCGCGTCGGTGTCGGGGTACGCGATCGACCACGCCATGCAGACGGTGCAGGTGGTCGCCCGCGCGCAGCCGAGTTACGAGCAACCGTGGCTGCAGGTGGGCTACTTCTCCGGGCACATGTTCCTCAACCTCACCGAGGGCACCGCGCTGAGCTCGGGACTGCTGGGCAATTCGCTGGAGCAGTTCTCCACGTCGATCTGCGGGCGGGTGGTCGACGAGCTCGTGCCCAAGCCGCCGCAGCCGTTCCCGCGGCGACTCGGTAATACGGTTCGCCTGTCGACGTTCGCCCTCACCGCGGGCCCGGCCGTGCGGGGTCTGGGCGAGCAGATCGGCGCGTTCGAGGTCCCCACCGGCTGCGACCCTCTACGGGTGTGGCGACATCTCGAGGGCGGGATGCGGCTGTACTGCGAAGTGACATTGACGCACGTGCGGTCCTCGTCTCGCGCGGCGGTCGCGGCCAACGTGCTGGAGAGCGTGCTCATGCGGCAGGCCGTCGCCGCGGGCGGCACCGAGGACAACGGCCGCGCCGAGGCCTCCCGGCTCATGGCCGGCGCCGCAGATGTGGAGAGTGCGCTCATGCTGGCCGAACTCGACGCCGTGGTGCGGTTGTTGGCCGCCGACTCCGGCGCCGCCGAGCGGTTTCTCGGAGCGGATCCCGGCGCGGCGGTGGAGGCGGTGCTCGCCTCGGCTGACGGGTGGGGCGTCGCGCTGCGGCGGTTCCTGTCACGCCATGGCCATCGCGGGTATCGCGAGCTGTGTATGCGAGACGCGTCGTGGGCCGACGATCCCGAGGGGTTGGGCGCGATCATGCAGGTCATGGTGCGGTCCACGCTCGAGCGGGGTGGGCGGGCGTCCGAGACCGCGGCGGTCCCGGAGCCGGAGTCACCCGCGATCCGCCAGCTGGCGCGGTGGGCCCGGGCCGGGGCGCGGGGCCGCGAGGAGACCAAGTCCAGGATGGCGCTGATGGCGCACTCCTTGAAGCGCGGTTATCGACATCTGGGCGAGGTGCTCTCGGCGTCCGGGCGGCTGCCCGATGCGGATCTGGTGTTCTTCTTCGACCGGCCCGAGCTGGCGCGGATCGTCGGCGCGCCGGGCCCGGTGACCGGCGGACTCGGGAGCCACGGCCCGGACGGCAGCGTGTCGGCCTCCCCGGAGGAACTGGTCGCGCAGGCTGTCGAGCGTCGGAAGGCGCTGGCGTTCCAGGACGCGCTCGAGTTCCCGGACGTGTCGGTGGGCCGGCCGACTGCGTTGATCGCCCGGCCGCCCCGCGAGGCTGCGGGCGGCGAGATCGTGGGCCGTCCGGCGAGCCGCGGAACGGTGGAGGGCGTGGTGCGGGTGGCCCGCTCGATCGTCGACGCCCGCGAGGTGCAGCCCGGTGAGATCCTGGTCGCGCCCGTGACGGACGTGGGCTGGACTCCGTATTTCACGGTGATCGCGGCGCTGGTCACTGATATCGGCAGTTCTGTCTCTCACGGCGCGGTGGTCGCCCGCGAGTACGGCCTGCCATGCGTGGTCAACACCATCGATGCCACCCGAACGCTGCGCACCGGCGACCGCGTCCGAGTGGACGGCGACCGCGGCGTGGTGACTCGACTGGAGGGGTGAGGGCCCGGCACCCAGCTACTGCGCCGCAAACTGCGCGGTCAGGTCAGAACGGTGGTGGGTCGATGAGTTCGTCGAGGCGTTCGTGGAGTAGGGCGCGGATGCCTTTTTCGATGTCGCTGTGGTGGGGTTTGTTGCGGGCCCACCAGCGGCTGGCGCTCTCGGGGGTGGCGCTGGCGGGGGTGGCGGCGTCCGTGCCCGTGCCGGTCTCTGCGACCGTGCCGTTCCCGGAGGCGCCCGTCCCGGTGCCGGGGGCGGGTGGGGTGGGGTCAAAGGTGCGGGCGCGTTCGGCCTTGCGGCGTTCGGTGCGGTGGCGGGAGGCGCGGCGCGACCAGAAGGTCGGCTCGGCGTCGGCCTGCTCGTCACCGGTGGGCCTTGGGCTGCGGCGTTGTTGCCGGGTCCACGCCTCGGTTTCGGCGCGGGCATGTTCACGCCGGTACTCGGCCAGCGGGCCGGAGGGTCGGGTGAGCATGGTGGTGCCGTCCGGGGTGCGCACCAGCAGGGTGCCGTCGGGCTGCAGGTCGTAGATCCAGTCGGAGAAGGTCTTGAACCGGTGATGGCGCCGGCACATTGCGGCGAGGTTGGCCTCGATGGTGTGTCCGCCCCGTTGGGGGTCGGCGTGATCAAACGGCACCACATGGTCCAGATCACAGGCCTCGGCCGGGATCGCGCAGCCGGGGTGGCGGCAGGTGCCATCGCGCAGCCGGATCCGTCGCGCGAGTTCGGCGCTGGGCCGGTATTTCAGGGCGGCGCGGGCGTCGTCGGCGGCGCCGATGCGCGGGTCGATGGGCTCGAGGGTGGCGCCGTCGCTGGTGGCGAGCATGTCGAGCAGGGCCTGCAGGGCGGCCTGGCCGGTGCGGGTGAACTCCACTCGGGCGCCGCCAGCGTCGCGGGCGGTGTTGCCGGTGGCGATGACGGTGACCTTCGGCCGCAACGCCACCCCACCGGTCCCGCCGGGGCGGGCCGCGGTGCCGGCCGGGGCGGGATCGCCGCACACCAGAGACATCAGGGCGTCGGCGCGACGCTCGGCGATCGAGTAATCCTCGACCTCGCCAGAGCCGCCAGCGCCGCCAGCGCCGCCGGCGCCGGGGTTGGCGGTGTCGGCTTGGGTGTTGGCAGATGCTTGGGCGTCGGCGTACTTGTGGTCTTTCACGCGCTGGTCGAGGGCCTCGGCCAGGACGGCCGCTTCCTCGGTGGCCAGGATCGCCGAGACGCTGGACATGCCGTCGACGCCCTTGTGCAGTCGCACCCCGCGGGTGCGGGCCGCTTCCTGGCGGCGCAGGCGGATGCCGTTCGAGTCGTAGCGGGCGATGATGGCGTCGATGTTGCCGCGGATGGCTTTCTCGCCCAGGCGCACCCCGCCCTCGATCGCGGCGAGATACTCCTCGACGACCTGCCGCTGCACCGCCTCGAGCACATCGACGTGGACGGTGGCCATCTGCGAGGCGAGGATATTCGCGGCCTGCAGATCCAGCCGCCCCTGCGCCATCGCGGACAGGATCGCCGGATACCGCAGGTGCAGATCGAGGGCGAAGGTGATCATCCGTTCGGCCCGGCCCGTCGAGATCGCCATCGCCGACACCACGTACCCGGCCGCGACATCGATCGGATCGAGCACGGCATGACCGGGCCGACACTCACCGCCGCCCGCCCCGGACTCCTCCCGACGCTGGCATTCGACAAACAACTCGTAACAGGCCACGAACCGGCGCGCCACCGCACGATTCTCGCCCATCCACCCCTCACGCGCCGCCGCCCGCAACCCCGACAACGAAGAGGGCGCCGCGGAACCGGCGCCGCCATCAGACGGGGACGGACCACCGGACGAGGAGGGGCCACCGGACGGGGACGGGGACGGACCACCGGCCGAGGGCGAGCCACCGGACGGGGACGGGGACGGGCCACCGGCCGAGGCGTCTGCGTTTCCGCCCATGTGCTCCACCCCCTGACCGTCCGGCTACCTGATATCGAATCTTTGTTCTATGATACGCACACACATTCGAACAGGCAAGGGTTGAATCAGGATATTTCGCCACCCGAGGCCCAGCCCTCTTGACTGGCGCAGAAGCCCTCAACCAGCAAGGTGGACTCGTCGCAACAGGCCCCCTCCACGCCGCAAGATCCCCCGAAGCATCGACCACAACAGGCTCTCGACCCGGGACGATGCCAGCGAGACGATCATTCGTTGCCGCCGCCCCTGGCGCCGCTCGCGGGAGGCTGCTAGAGGTGGAGGTACACGCCCCTGCGCCAGGAGGAGGACGAGATGATCGCCGAGGACCGTATCGACCCGGACGAGTACACCCCGGGCCCGGATTCAGTCACCGCACCCGAGGAGTACGAGCCCGAGGTGACCGTCGAGGACCCCTTCCGCGAGGCAAATCCGGCCGACGTTGCCGAGCAGGCCATCGAGCTCCCCGCCGATGACGGCGACGGCGAAGCGGTGGGTGACGACGACGAGGTCGCCTGACCCTGCGCTCCGCGCCTGAGCCGGGCGCGGAGCGTGCCGAACCGGCAAGGGGTGTAGCCAAGGTGACGAATCCGCCGTTGCGCCGCCCTGCCGGTGCCGCTAACCTTGCAGCACCAGAAGGGGAGTATCCCTCACACGCGTCGTCGTCATTCCGGCCCTCGGGCCCGGCGGCGCGGGCCGACCAGGCCGGGAGAGACCTTCGATCACCCACTGATCGAAAGGTCCCAGATAATGCACACCCCTCTCTGGCTCTGGCTCGCGGTCATCGCCTTCATCGTCTTGATGCTGGCCATCGACCTCTTCGCCCACCGCAAAGCCCATGTCATTGGCGTCAGGGAAGCCGCGATGTGGTCTGCCATCTGGATCGCCCTCGGCGTCGGCTTCGGCGCGATCGTCTGGGCGGTCTGGGGCGCGGACTTCGGCCAGCAGTACTTCGCCGGATATCTCATCGAGAAGTCTCTGGCAGTGGACAACGTCTTCGTCTGGGCGATCATCTTCGCCCACTTCGCGGTGCCCGCCCAGTTCCAGCACCGGGTCCTGTTCCTCGGCGTCCTGGGCGCGCTGGTATTCCGCGGCATCTTCATCGCCGGCGGCGCGCTGCTCATCCAGAACTTCTCCTGGATCCTGTACATCTTCGCCGCATTCCTGCTGTACACGGGCTTTCGCATGATCCGCCAGCGCGACGAGCACCTCAACCCGGACCAGTCCCGCATTCTCGCGGTCTTCCGCCGGCTGGTGCCCATGACGGACACGTTCCACGGTCAGCGGCTGCTGGTCCGTAAGGGCGGGCTGATCATGGCCACTCCCCTGTTGGCTGTGCTGGTGCTGGTCGAGACGACCGATGTGGTCTTCGCCGTCGACTCCATTCCCGCCATCTTCGCGGTCACCGACGAGGTGTTCCTGGTCTTCACGGCCAACGCGTTCGCGATCCTGGGCCTGCGCGCGATGTACTTCCTGCTGGCGGATCTGGTCCACCGGTTCGTCTACCTCAAGATCGGGCTGGCACTAGTGCTGATGTGGGTCGGCGCGAAGATGCTGCTCAAGATCGACGTCCTCTACATTCCGACCCCCATCTCGCTGGCCGTGATCGCGACCATCCTCACCGTGTCGATCGTGGCGAGCCTGCGGGCCACGCGTGGTCACGAGCGCCAGAGCCTGCCGACACCGGCCGAACCTCCGTTCCGTATCGCCACCGCCGAGGAGGACACGCAGCTCGAGCCGCTGTTCCGTCGCGGGCGGACGCGCGGCGTGTCAGAGGACTCCCCCGCCGCGACACCACGCTGACCGTTGCCGAAGAGCGTCCCGCGCACACCCCGCGAGAAGCGGGTGCGCGGGACTCTCTCGAGCCCCGGCCCGGGTACGCGTGACGCCTTATAACTTCCGGCTTTCGGGAGTAGGGTCGGCAACAACGCCGGTGATCCTCGTCACTAGCACGGGCCGCACCGGCACCTCTACGAAAGGGCCGGTCATGAGTGTCAACAGTTTCGGTTCGAGGGATTCGCTGGCAGTCGGGGGCGTGGACTACGAGGTCTACCGACTCGATCAGGTCTCCACCGCGGTCCCGCTCCCCTACAGCCTCAAGGTCCTGCTGGAGAATCTCCTGCGCAACGAGGACGGCCGAGTGGTGACGGCCGAGCAGGTCGAGGCACTGCGGGAGTGGACTCCCCAGTCCCCGCCGGAGCGGGAGATCCAGTACACGCCCGCCCGGGTGCTGATGCAGGACTTCACCGGGGTGCCGTGCGTGGTGGATCTGGTCGCGATGCGCGATGCCATCACCGACCTCGGCGGCGACCCCAAGAAGATCAATCCGCTCATCCCCGGCGAGCTCGTGATCGACCACTCGATCATCGCGGACGTATTCGGCCGCCCAGATGCGTTCGAGGTCAATGCCGAGCTGGAGTTCGGCCGCAACCAGGAGCGCTACCAGCTGCTCCGGTGGGCGCAGGAGTCGTTCGCCGACTTCGTGGTGGTCCCGCCGAACACCGGCATCTGCCACCAGGTCAACCTCGAATACCTGTCCCGGGTCGTCTTCACGCGCGAGGGGACCGACGGTATGACCCAGGCCTACCCGGACACGCTCGTCGGTACCGACTCCCACACGCCGATGGTCAACGGTCTCGGCGTGCTGGGCTGGGGCGTCGGCGGCATCGAGGCGGAGGCCGCGTTGCTCGGCCAGCCGATGAGCATGCTGATCCCGCAGGTCATCGGGCTCAAGCTGACCGGCGAGTTGCGGGAGGGCACCACGGCAACCGATCTCGTCCTCACAGTCGCGGAGCTGCTGCGCCAGACCGGCGTCGTGGGCAAGTTCGTGGAGTTCTTCGGCCCCGGTGTCGCCGCGGTCCCGCTGGCCAACCGGGCGACACTGGGCAACATGAGCCCCGAGTTCGGCTCGACGTGCGCCATCTTCCCCGTGGACGACGAGACTCTCGACTACCTGCGGCTGACCGGTCGGTCGGAGCAGCAGATCGAGCTGGTCGAGGTCTATGCCAAGGAGCAGGGCCTGTGGCACGACCCGGACAACCCTGCCGAGTACAGCGAGATCATCGAGCTGGACCTGGGGACGGTGGTGCCCTCGATCGCCGGACCCAAGCGGCCGCAGGACCGCATCGCGCTGGGTGATGCGCCGGCCGTGGTGCTGGGCAATCTCGACGAGGAGAAGAACCGGTCGGAGAAGGACGACGGGAGCCTGGATGACGCCTCGGCGGACTCCTTCCCCGCCAGCGATCCGGTCTCCCCCGGTTCCAGTACGGCGAAGAACGAGCCTCCCCGCCACTACTCCGAGGAGCAGCTGACCGCCAACGCCGAGCTCGGGTGGCCGAGCGATCCCGCGGAGATCATGATCGACGGTGACGAGTCGCCGGTGATCTTCGACCACGCGGACGTGGTCATCGCGGCGATCACCTCGTGCACCAACACGTCCAACCCCTCGGTGATGATCGGTGCGGCGCTGCTGGCCAAGAAGGCCGTCGAGCGGGGTCTGAAGCCCAAGCCGTGGGTCAAGACGACGTTGGCCCCCGGGTCTCGGGTCGTCACCGACTATTACGACCGGTCCGGCCTCACCCCCTACCTGGCGGAGCTCGGGTTCGATCTGGTCGGCTACGGCTGCACGACGTGTATCGGCAACTCCGGGCCGCTGACCCCGGCGGTGAGCAGGGCGGTCAATGACAAGGACCTCAACGTCGCCGCGGTCCTGTCGGGCAACCGCAACTTCGAGGGCCGCATCCACCCCGAGGTCAAGATGAACTTCCTGGCGTCCCCGCCGCTGGTCATCGCCTATGCGCTGGCCGGAACGATGCGCAAGAACCTTCTTGAGGACCCGCTCGGAACGGGCTCTGACGGCGAGCCGGTCTACCTCCGTGATGTGTGGCCCAGCTCGGCGGAGATCAAGGAGGTCGTGGACGCCAATCTCGAGGCAGACATGTTCACCAAGGGCTACGCCGACGTCTTCGACGGGGACGACAACTGGCGCGGCATGGACGTGCCGGGGGGTGACAAGTTCGACTGGATCGAGGACTCCACCTACATCCGCCGGCCGCCGTACTTCGACGGAATGGCGGTCGAGCCCGAGCCGATGCGGGACATCACCGACGCCCGCGTCCTGGCGCTGCTGGGCGATTCTGTGACCACGGACCACATCTCACCGGCCGGGGCGATCAAGCCCAGTTCGCCCGCGGGCGAGTACCTGCAGCAGCAGGGGGTCGAGCCGGCGGACTTCAATTCGTACGGGTCGAGGCGCGGCAATCACGAGGTGATGATCCGTGGCACGTTCGCCAACGTCCGGCTGCGGAATCTGTTGGCGCCCGGCACCGAGGGCGGGGTCACCACCCATTTCCCCAGCGGTGAGCAGACCAGCATCTATGACGCCTCGAACCGCTACGCCGAGGAGGGCGTGCCGTTGGTGGTGATCGCCGGGGCCGAGTACGGGTCCGGGTCGTCGCGGGACTGGGCGGCCAAGGGTACGTCCCTGCTGGGGGTACGGGCGGTGATCGCGCAGTCGTACGAGCGGATCCACCGCTCGAACCTCATCGGGATGGGTGTCCTGCCCCTGCAGTTCCCCGAGGGCGAGTCCGCCGAGAGTCTCGGCCTCAAGGGCGACGAGTTGTTCTCCATCACCGGGCTCGAGGGCCGGGACAGCGTTCCGGAGGAGGTGACGGTCCGGGCCGGCGAGGGCGACTCGGCGGTCGAGTTCACGGCGAAGGTCCGCATCGACACCCCGGCGGAGGAGGCGTACTACGAGCACGGCGGCATCCTGCCGTACATGCTCCGCCAGATGCTCTGACGCCGCGCCCCTCCCACGCCCGCGACCCAGCCCACCGTCGCGAAGAGCGTTCCGCGCACGTTCTGCGAGAGGCAGGTGCGCTGAACTGTCTTGTCGATGAGGCGCGAGTTGGCTCGCGGGGTGTCGACGACGACGAGGTGAGCTCTCGCGCACGCCCGCGTCGTCGAGGCCTTCCGAACCGGCTCAGGTGCCGGCCCGGATTCGGGGTCCCGCCTCATTGGAGACCACTACGCCCGAGCCGGGTATGGCTCGGGTGTAGCTGATGACACGGACGGCGTCAGACGAAGAGCGGAACCACTGCGCCCTCAGGAGCGCTTCCGTAGTGCTCGACAATCTTGTTGAGCTCCGACTGCATGTAGAAGGTGCTAAGTCCGAAGACGATGGCGAGCACGCAGGACACGGCCGGCGAACAGGTCGGGGCGAGTCCCGCCGCCCGCTGGGCGTTCTGAATTCGCTGGCCGGTGTTGTAGTAGCTGATCAGCAACGCGATGCCGGTCCAACCGAGGAAGAACATGACCAGCGCCGGCCCGGCGACCGGCACCTGGCGGCGACGGTCGAACTCTGCCATCTCCTTGTGGATCTTGTAGTACCAGACCAGCTGGTAGATACCGAGGGTGATCAGCGGGAACACCAGCCAGGTCATGACTGGATTGCGCTTCTTGAACATCAGGCCCGAGGCGACAGGGCCGCCCTGGCCACCGGGGTGTGAGTGCACAGCCATCGCCTGAACATGCGGCGCCGGGTAAGTCGGGGCCTGGCCGTACTGGTGCGTGGCCTGCGGTGGGTATGACGGCCCGGAAGTAAGGGATGAGGGGTCAGACATGAGAGAACCTTTGGAATAGGGGCCGAGCTCGGGTCGCCGTTAGTGCAGTTCGACGCGGCGCTGGAACGTACTCGAAGGATCTTACACCCGATCACTTCCGAATTGCTCAGTATTTACACGGGTACATCTCACATTATGAGGACGAGAAAGATGGTCGCCTTCCCACAGGTGTGATCTCTGCTCGGCTGGACTCAAGTGCGGGTTCGACGGAACGTCGCAGACCCCCCGGCAAGGCAGGTAACGTCCGACACCATGCAGCCCTCGCCGGATCAGGCTTCCGAGAACCCGCCCGACCAGCCCGAGGTCATCCTTGATCGCCACGGCGAGATCGCCGTGATCCGGCTCAATCGTCCGACCAAGCTCAACGCGGCGACGTACGAGAACCTGACGGACATCATCACCGCGTTGGACAACTGCGATGCGGACGACGATGTGCGTGCCGTGGTCCTCACCGGCACGGGCCGGGCGTTCTGCGCGGGGGCCGACATCTCGGGCGGGGGCGACACGTTCGCGGCTGATCCCGATGCCGACACCGGCGAGGCCCCGCCGGACACCGGCGGTCAGGTCGCGCTGCGCATCTTCCGCATGACCAAGCCGGTCATCTCGGCGATCAACGGGTCGGCCGCGGGCGTCGGGGTGACCATGACCCTGCCGACGGACGTGCGCATCGCCGCGGACACCGCCAAGTTCGGGTTCGTGTTCACGCGCCGGGGCCTGGTCCCGGAGGCGTGCTCGACGTGGTTCCTGCCCCGCATCGTGGGCATCTCGACCGCGATCGAATGGGCTGTTGGCGGCAAGACGATCCTCGCCGCCGAAGCTCTGGAGAGAGGACTGGTGAGCGAGGTGCTCCCGGCGGACGAGGTCCTCCCGCGCGCCATCGAGGTCGCACGCGAGATGACGCGCGGCACGTCGCCCGTGTCGGCCGCGCTGACCCGCCAGCTGATGTGGCGCATGCTCGGCGCGCCCGATCCCGAGGTGGCCCACCGCGCCGAGTCGATCGGCATCTACACCCGTGGGAAGTCGGCGGACGTGCGGGCTGGCGTCACCGCGTTCCTCGCCAAGAAGGAGCCGGAGTTCCCTGATCGGGTGTCCGACGGCCTGCCCGACCTCTTCTCCTGACCCGGCTTCTCCTTACCCCGGCCGCTCTCGGGCCCACGACCGATAGGACCCCACCATGACTGCTGACGACCTCACGGGTCGCGTCGCGATCGTCACCGGATCGACGGCCGGACTCGGTGCCAGATTCGCGCACGTACTCGCAGGCGCGGGCGCGACTGTCGTCGTCACCGGGCGGCGCACCGAACGGATCCGGGAGGTCGTCGAGTCCATCGGCCGGAGCGGCGGCAAGGCGCACGGCGTTCGGCTCGACGTCACCGATCCCGCCTCGATCGAGGATTGCCTCACCGGAGTCACCGAGCAGATCGGCCTCCCGCAGATCCTCGTCAACAACGCCGGCATCCCTGACGCGCAGCGTGCGCACAAGATGTCGTTGGAGCTGGTGGACGCCGTGCTGGACACCAATGTCCGCGGCCCGTGGCTCATGGCGACCGGCGTGGCCCGCCGCCTGATCGAGGCCGGGGTGCCGGGCCGGATCGTCAACATCACGTCGATGAGCGCCTACCAGTACGACGGCAACGGAGCGGCTCTCTACTCGACCACCAAAGCCGCGGTCAGTCGGATGACGGAGGCCCTCGCCGTGGAGTGGTCGCGCAGGTTCATCAACGTCAACGCGATCGCTCCGGGGGTCTTCGCCTCGGAGATGACCGACGGCATGCTCGCCCGCGTCGGCGACATCGCGCCCGGGCTCCCCCGTCAGCGCCTCGGCCAGCCCGAGCAGATCGATTCGACGCTGCTCTACCTGGTGTCCGACGCGTCGGAGGCGGTCACCGGCACCGTCATCAAGATCGACGACGGGCAGCTTCCCCGCTGACCCCCGCTGACCCCCCGCTGGCTCCTCAGCCGACGAGCGGGGCAGTCACGCCTCACACTTCGTCAGGTCCGTCTCGAGGAGCTCCTGCCCGACCGGGGTGACGTAGGTCGCCATCAGAACCACGTCCTCCGTCCCGTGGTTCCGGCTCTCGTAGATCGAGCCCGCTTCCTCGATGTTCGAGTCCCCGACGCGGTAGATGCGGGAGCCGCCGGGGTGGCGATCGGAGTAGTGCGTGAGTTCGCCTTGCTTGACGACGGCGATCAGGGATCCGTGGTGGCAGTGTTCGCCGGTGCTCGCCCCGGGCTCGATCGTGATCTCGCGGAAGGTCACCGAGACGCCGTCCTCGCCGCCGTCGACCTGTAGGTCGACGGGGCGGGCCTGTCGGCCCTGCACGATGTCGACGGCCAGGAAGGGCTGCGACCCCGCTATCGTCGAGGCGGGCGGGAGCGGCTCGGTCGGGTTCACTGTTCTCACCTCGGGCGACTCCGCCGTGGGGTCGTCGGAACCGCACGCGGCGGTGGCGAGGACGCAGACCCCGGCGAGTATGGAGATGGTCGATCTGGTCAGTCTGTGGCGCATACCTGCTGATCCCTGAGTCTGCTCGGACCGAAGGGGGATTCGGTCGGCTGAACAAACGCTATCAGCGAACGGGCCCCGAGTTCGGCCATCATCGTTCTTCTACCGAGGTCGGGGCCGAGCGGGCGTCGATCGCGACGGCCTGTAGGCGACGGCCTGAACGACGACGACGACGACGAAGTCAGCCCCTCAGCGAACCGCCGCCGCCTCGCGGAAGGCCGAACCGGTCGCGCGACCCCGCTGCTAGCGTGGGGCCTCTCTCACCCACCCAGGAGTTGCCGTGCCCCTGCCCCATTTCGCGTGTCGTCGTCTCGGCCTCGCGGTCGCCCTGGCCGGCGCGGTGAGCGCGCTCGGCACCGCCACTGCTGCCGCCGATCCGGACGCCGCGGGACTGCCCGCCGCGGCGCCTCCGGTGCCCCGCGGGATGCCGCAGGTCGTCAGCGACGTGCTCGGGCCGGAGGACCCGGCGTTCTGGAACCCGGCGATCCCGGGGACGAGGGTCCTGACCCCGCTCGAGCCGCGCGCCGAGGTGATCTGTGCGACGGGTTTCGTGCCGGTCATCTCGTGTTCGACCATCAACAGGTGGGACTTCGACTCGAGGCAGCGTTCGCTGGAGTTCGTGGACGTGCCCGCGATCGGTGGGCCGCCCCTACGGGTGTGGTTCGACGTGCCCCGCCTGGGCGACGGGTCCACGCGCGAGCCGGTGAACCGCGCCGTGACCTGGTGGCTGACGGATCGCACGCTCTCGTAGCCCGTTCACCTAGCCCACGCCCCGAGCGGCCCACTGACGGGGCCGGGCCTCAGTCCTCGCCGACCGAGACGGTCACCTCGATGTTGCCCCGCGTGGCCCGCGAGTACGGGCACAGCTCGTGGGCCAGCTTCGCGAGTTCGTCGGCCTGCTCGGCCTCGACGTCGGGGATGATGACCTCGAGGTCCACGGCGATGTCGATGCTCTCCTCGCCCGAGCGCACCAGTGACACCCGCGCGCCCACGGACGAGCCGTTGATCGTGACCTTCTTCGCCCGCGCCGCGCTCTGCAGGGCGGAGTGGAAGCAGGCGGCGAACCCGGCGGCGAACAGCTGCTCGGGATTGTTGCCCTCGCCCGAGCCGCCGAGTTCCTTCGGCGGGGCCATCTCCAGGTCCACGGCCTTGTCGGCGGTGGCGACGTGCCCGTCCCGGCCTCCGCCGGTGGAGAGGGCTTCGACGGTGTAGAGCGCATCGGACATTCGGGAATCTCCTCGGTCGGGGACGTGCAGGTGTGGCCCAACGTACGCCCCCGGCGGCTACTCGGCTCTCCCTGCGGGTCGGTATACCCGGCCGAAGCTGCGGGGGCTGTCGGAGTAGATCTCCACGAGTTCCCAGACGATCCGCCTGCCTCCGGGCACGTCGAAAATGCGGATCCCGTCGCCCAGGAACACCGGCGCCACGAACACCTGCAGTTCGTCGATGAGGTCGTGCTCGAGTGCCTGCCGGGCGATGTCGGCGCTGATGATCTGGATGTTCCGGTCCCCGGCGATCTCCTGCGCTCGGCTGATCACCTCGGTGATGTGGCAGTCCAGAGCCACCACACTCGGGTCGTCCGCCAGTTCCTCGGGCCGATGGGTGAGGATGAACTCGGTTCCGGACCACGCCCCTCCGTACGCCTCGCTGGTGAGATCGTCTCGCTCGTCACGCTGGGCGCGGGCCGCGTCGTACCCGTCCCGGCCGGCGATGATCACCGCGACGTCGGCGGCCATGCGCTCGACGGTGCCCTCGGCGAGCGGCTCGGCGGCCTCCATCCAGCTCATGTCGTGCCCCGGCCCGGCGATGAACCCATCGATCGAACAGGTGAAGCCCCACGCGACGACGCCCATCACGTCACCGTCCTCAGAGTCCCGCCGCGGCCGCGTACCCCGCTGCGAGCTGCCGCAGGGTGGCGTGGTCCTGTCCGAGCAACCCCGTGGGTGAGCGGCGGTCCGGCAACGAGTCGGCCGGCGCTGTCCACCACGCGGTGGCGGACTCGGGGTAGTGGCCGGCGTCGAGCATCCGGTTGATCACGGCGACGATGTTGTCCGGGTCGCGCGGGTCGAAGTGGTCGAGCTGGAACCGCGGGTAGACCCAGCGTCGGTCGCCGCGGAGCACGATGAGCCGGCCGTCCCTCGCGAAGGTCCGCAGCGCATCCGCGGGTGTGGAGCCGGGGACCACGCCCCGCTCGATGAGGATCTCGCATGCCTCGGTGGAGCAGGCGTGGGGTACCTGCAGCACGGCACTGTGCACTGCGGAGGCGATCATCGCCCGACGGGCGGCAGCGGCGGGGTCGGCGGGCGGCCGGAACGGATCCCCTATCGGGAAGCGCGCTGCCCGGAGGGCTCCGTCGACCTGGTCGGCCACCCTGGCGAACGTCCTGCGCCGCCTCAACTCCCGCAGCATGACCTCGGTGAAGTGTCGGTCGTCGAGGTCCCGCAGGGCACGCTCCGCGGTGTCCTCGGACACGGACCTCCGTGACGCCGTCCGGTTCTGAAGAGTCATCGCGGGCACCTCGCCTTCTCCAGCGAATTTTAGACCGCGCAGTCGCCCACAGCGAGGGGCTGGGCCGACTCGAAACATGCTGGAAACGTGGCCGCCGGTACGGGTCTCAGGAGTGTGCCCGCCGCAGCTCGGCGGCCTTGCGGGCCAGGTACCGGCGCTCGGCCACCGACGTCGCCTCGGTGGCGGCGCGGCCGTACAGCCCGGCGGCCTCGCCGGTGTCCCCCGCCAGTTCGTGGAGGTACGCCTGCGCGGCGGTGCGGCGGGGCAGCGACTCCGGCAGATCGACCAGCGCCGCCAGGCCGGCGTGCGGGCCGACGGCGTGGCCCACCGCGACGGCCCGCCCCAGCCGCGCCACGGGATTGTCGTGCAGGGCGAGCAGCTCGTCGTACCACTCGACGATCTGGACCCAGTCGGTCTCGGCGGTGCTCGCGGCGTCGGCGTGCAGAGCGGCGATCGCGGCCTGCGCCTGGTACTCCCCCAGCTGGTCGCGTGCGAGCGCTGCCTGCAGGATCGCGACACCTTCCGCGATCGCTCGCGCGTCCCATCGGGTGCGGTCCTGCTCGGCGAGGGGGATCAGCTCGTCGTCGTCGCCGTCGTCGTCGTCGTTGCTGTCACGGCCGGCCCCGCCGCTCCTGAACCGCGCGGCGCGGCGCGCGTGGTGCAGCAGCATCAACGCGAGCAGGCCCCGCACCTCGGGGTGGTCGATGGCCGCCGACAGCTGCCGGGTCAGGCGCAGGGCCTCCTCGGCGAGGTCGACCTCGCCGGTGTAGCCCTCGTTGAACACCAGGTACAGCACCCGCAGGACAGTGGCCACCTCGCCGGGCCGGTCGAGGCGCTCGCCGGCGAGGGTGCGCTTGGCGCGGCTGATCCGCTGCGCCATGGTCGCCTCCGGCACGAGGAACGCCCGCGCGATCTGGCGGGTGGTCAGCCCACCCACCGCGCGGAGGGTCAGCGCGATCGCCGACGGCATCGGCAGCGACGGGTGGGCGCACAGGAAGTAGAGCCAGAGGGTGTCGTCGGTGGGGTCCGGAGGCACGAGCAACGACGACGACAGCGACAACGACGAGCCCGGCCCCTGCTCCTCCGCCGCCCGCTGCTCACGACGCCGACGGGCGCCCTCGGAACGGACGATGTCGAGGAATCTGCGCCAGGCCACGGCGGTCAGCCAGGCGTGGGGGTCACGCGGTGGGTCGTCAGGCCAGACGCGCAGTGCCTCGATGAGCGCCTCCTGGACGGCGTCCTCGGCCGTGGCGAAGTCGGCTCCGCGGCGGATGAGGATGCCGATGACCTGCGGCGTCAGCGTCCGGAGGTCGGGGGCGGTCATGGCACCGGCTCGTCTAGGCGTGGCCGGTGCGCGGGCTGTTCTTCTGCAGGCGGTCGATGTGCTCGGAGGCCTCGGCCTTGGTCAGCGTCGCCGGGAGTTCCTCGCCGGCCTCGCGGGCGAGGGTATCGAGGTAGCTCTTCTGCGCCTCCGTCATGGGCTCGTCGCCGGTGACCCAGTCGTCGGGGTCACGCTGCACCGAGCTGCCGTCGGTGGTCCGGCCCTCGGGGACGGGCGAACCGAGGGTCTCCTCTGCGCGGTTCTGGTTCTCGTCGGGCATCGGGGTGGTCGCGTCCGGGTTGGTCATGCCCGCACGGTACGCCCGCGCTCCCGGTCGAACCACCGGCCAGTGCGGGGTGCCCGACGCCAGAATGGGGATGGTCACTGGGACCTGCTGGGGATACGATGTGGGAAACAAGGTGGGATTCAGCAGTGACAGCCCACACGTCAGGGAGCATCACGATGGCGATACTTCATCGGCGGCCGGATCTCGCCGCGTTCGAAGAGGCGAACCGGATGACGAACGCCGAGCTCGTCGGTGCACTCCGGCCACTCCTGGGTGATCGGTTGGTCGCCTACTTGGGGCAGGTCAAAGAAACCCGTGCGGTACGGGGATGGGCCGACGGCACCCGACAGATCGCCGGGCCGGAAACCGTGGAACGGCTTCGAATCGCCTACCGGATCGCTCGAATGATCTGCGAGCGCGATTCCCCGGCGGTCGCCCAGGCGTGGATGCAAGGACTCAATCCGCTTCTCGATGACAGGGCCCCGGCTCTGCTGCTCCGCGATGGTGACGTCGGAGAAACCGGCCCGATGGTGCTCGCCGCCGCGCGTCAATTCGTATCGGTCGGATGAGCCGCGAGACGGTAGTCAGTACCGACGCCGGCGACATAGTCGTCCGGAGACACACCGCCATAACAGTTCACCGCGTGGGATTCGCTCCCACACCGTGGCAGTGGACCGATTGGGCTTACGCCGAGGAAGGCCGATTCGATGGACGGTGGGACGACCCCGGAGGCTCCTGGCGGACCCTCTACGTGGGCGAGACCCGGCTCGCCTGCCTTCTGGAGCTCCTCGCGAGGTTCAGGCCCAGCTCGCGGGTGTCCGACGAACTCGCGGAGATAGAAGTCGACGGGGAAGACGAATTCCCGACCATCGAGGCGGGCACGATTCCACCCGACTGGTGCGAGGTGCGATGCAGTGGAACAGCGATGATGTCAGGCAGCTTTGCTGTTCCTGGTGATCACCGCTCGCTGGCCGCTCTGCGATCAAGGTTCAGAATGACCGCCCTCGGACTCGGGCTCGACGACCTCGATGCTGCGGCGATCAGGGACGCGAGACCCCGCACCCTCACACGGGGAATCGCCTCCTGGCTCCACGGGGTCACGGACGTAGACGACGTCCCACTCGACGGAATCGAATTCGCCTCCCGACACGGGGACGACCTCACCTTGTGGGCGATCTTCGAACGCTCCCGAGATGGGGACGTGTCGGCCATCCTGGCGCCGCGCTTCGACAACGCGGGTCTCGGAACGGGTGACGCAGACCTTAACCGCGCGATGGAATTGCTCGGCCTGCGCTGGGCCGACTGAGGCGGACCGGCCGCGGTCAGTCCCCGATCTCCGTGGGAGCGGTGAGCAGGGGCCGCAGTTCGAGCCACTCGCGGATCGGTTCGCCGCCCGGGCCCGGCGCCGCGGACAGCTCGGACGCGAGAGCCAGGGCCCGGTCGTAGTCGGCCACATCGATGATCATCCAGCCGGCGATCAGGTCCTTGGTCTCGGCGAAGGGGCCGTCGGTCAGCGGCGGGCGGCCCTCGCCGTCGTACCGCACCCACGTCCCCGACTCCGACAGCGCGTGGGAGTCCACGTACTCCCCTGAGTCCCGCAGACGGTCCGCGAAGTCCTCCATGTACTGGAAGTGGGCGGCGACGTCGTCGGAATCCCACTCACCCAGCGGCGGATAGGCGGGCTCCTCGGGCGCGGAGCCGCGATAGTGCTTGAGCATCAGGTACTTGGCCATGACAGAACCTCCTCGTGCGGTGCGCCCCAGTGTGGTCGCTTCACCGGGGAGACGGAACAGGTCGCGGGTTCTCGACATCGGACCGCAGATAACCGCCATAGCCCGACCCGTCACCGATCCGCCGCGCCGGGCGGAGAGTTTCTAGTAGAACTTGTTCCAGTAATCGATTTAAGAAACCGACTTAAGGATGGGCATGGGAACTCTGGACGGACGGGTGGCCGTGGTGACCGGCGCCGGGATGGGCATCGGCCGGGGGATCGCCGGGGCGTTGGCCCGCGAGGGCGCCTCGGTGGTGGTGGCCGAGATCGACGAGGCCGCCGGCACGGACACCGCGCAGTGGCTGCGGGACGAGTGGGGTGCGCAGGCCGAGTTCGTGCGCACCGATGTCACCGACAAGGAGCAGGTCCTGGCCATGGTGGACGCCGCCACCGACCGCTTCGGCCGCCTGGACATCCTGGTCAACAACGCCTGGCGGGGATCGGGGTTCGCCCGCCTGGAGAACATGACCGACGACAAGCTGCGCGCCGGCTTCGACATGGCCGTGATGGCCGCGTTCTGGGCGATGCAGGCGGCCCTGCCGGAGCTGGAGAAGCGTGGCACCGGCCGGGTCATCAACCTGTGCTCGCTCAACGGCGTCAACGCACACATGTACTCGGTGCAGTACAACGCGGCCAAGGAAGCGCTGCGGACCCTCACCCGCACGGCCGCCCGGGAGTGGGCGCCGCGTCAGGTGTGCTGCAACGTCATCTGCCCCGGCGCGCAGAGCGAGGCCTATCGGCGGGTGACGGAGGCCGATCCGGAGATGGCGGCGGGCATGGCGGCGGCCAACCCGATGGGCCGCGTCGGCGACCCGCTCGCCGACATCGGCCCGGTGGCGGCGTTCCTCGCGGGCGACGCCAGCCGCTACCTCACCGGCAACACCCTGTTCGTCGACGGTGGCGCGCACATCAACGGTGTGCAGTGGGCGCCGTCGGTGGACTGAGGAACGACGACGACGAGGGCCTTCAGCAGCAGGACGTGCCCGCGGTCTCGGCCGGTGCGTGATCGCCCGGCTCGGGGGAAGCGGCCGCGGCTGCGGTGCCACAGCACACGCCGCCGTCGGAGCCGGCCGGGCCGGCCTCGGAGTCGGCCGGGTCGTCGAGGTGCTGCGGACTCGTGCCGAAGGTCTCGGAGTCGGCGAGGACGGTGTAGACCTCCCACTTCTCCCCCGCCGGCCCGGTGACCCACACCTTGTCCTGGGTGGCGAAGCAGCAGGTGGTGCCGATCTCCTCGTCAGTGAACAGCCCTTCGTCGGTCAGGCGGGCGATCTCGGCGTGGACCTTCTCCGACGACTCGACTTCAACGCCGAGGTGGTTGATGGAGCCACCCTTGCCGGGGTTCTCGAGCAGGACGAGCTTGAGCGGCGGCTCGGTGATCGCGAAGTTCGCGTAGCCCGGCTTGAGCTTGGCGGGCTGGACTCCGAAGAGCTTGGAGTAGAACGTCACCGCCTCGTCCAGGTCGTCGACGTTGAGGGCGAGTTGAGCGCGGGACATGGTGACCTCCACCTGTGTGACGTATATCGAATTACTCTGCTCTGCCAGGATGCTCCTGCTCTTCGATATATGTCAAGAGGGTTGCTAGAATCGGCTCATGCCCAAAGCGCTCCCGGTGATCGACGTCAGCGGACCCATCTGTTGCGAGCCCGTGTCGGCCGCCCCCATGAGCGATGCCGCCGCCCTTGAACTGGCGCTGCGCCTCAAGGCCCTCGCCGACCCGGTTCGCCTCAGGCTCGTGTCGATCCTGCTCACCGACAGCGGCGACGGCGTGTGCACCTGCGACCTCGCCACGGGTGTCGACCTTGCCGAATCCACCGTCAGCTACCACCTCGGGCAGTTGCGCAAGGCCGGCATGGTCGACTCCGAACGCCGCGGCATGAACGTCTACCACCGGGCGCGCGCCGAGTCCCTCGACGCCCTGCGCGGGGTGCTCGACCCGAACTGCTGCCGCTGACCGCCCGGCTGAGGCGCAAACCACCCCACGACCGTCGCGCCTCGGCGGAGACTGTCTTCCGTGCACACGATCGAGGCAGAGGACTACCGGCGCGAGATCCTCGGCTACTGCTACCGCTACTTCGGCTGCTTCGCCGAGGCCGAGGACGCGACGCAGGAGACCATGCTCCGCGCGTGGAAGGCCCGCGACGGCGCCGGGTTCCAGGGCCGGTCGTCCCTGCGCACGTGGCTGTACTCGATCGCCACCCACGTCTGCCTGGACATGACCCGGGCCCCGCAGCGCAGGGCCCTGCCCGCGGACCTCACCGGACCCGGCCGCGTACCCGACGACCCCACGACGCTGACCACCCTGCCCGAGACCACCTGGATCGGCCCGGCGAGCGACGCGCACCTGGGGATCGACCCCTCTGCGACCGCGATCGAGCGTGAGTCCGTCCGGCTCGCCTTTGTCGCCGCCCTCCAGTACCTGCCGCCCCGGCAGCGGGTCGTCCTGCTCCTGCGCGACGTCCTCGACCACTCGGCCGCGGAGTGCGCCGAACTCCTGGGGATGACGCTCCCCTCCGTCAATTCCGCGCTCGCCCGCGCCCGGAAGACCCTGTCCCAGCACGAGACCGCGCTCCCCGACCCGACGGAGAACACCTCGTCGTCCTCGTCGTCACGGTCGTCACTGCCGCCCCGCCCCGACCCCCACGTCGACGCGCGCCTCCTCGAGCAGTACGTCGCGGCGTTCGAGGCCTACGACGTCGACCGCCTGGTCGCCCTGCTCACCGACGACGCCGAGTTCACCATGCCGCCGTTCGAACTCTGGCTGCGCGGAGCGGCGGAGATCGAACGGTGGTGGCGTGGTCCGGGCGAGGTCTGCCGCAACGCGCGCACGATCACCACCTCCGCCAACGGCCGACCCGCCGTCGCGGTCTACCACCAGGCCGGCGACCAGCGCTGGGAACCGTTCGCGATCCACGTCCTCGACTCCGCCGCCGGCCGCATCTCGACCATCACCCACTTCATCGGCGCGCACCACTTCGCCGAGTTCGGCCTCCCCGCACAGCTGCCGTAGGCCCGGACGCCGGCGCGCCGAGGAGTTTCTCGCAGCACCGATCATTTTCGCCGCCCCGTCCCGTCTACCCCTGTGAAGGCAGCTCCCCCGGGCCACGAGCACCCGCTCGACCGGCCCCCGAAACCCCGCAGGAGGGATCATCATGAGCCGCACGATCACCGCGCACATGTTCTCCACGCTCAACGGCGTGTCCGAGCACGCGGAGCGCTGGCAATTCGACGCGTTCGGCCCCGACGAGATGCAGTCCATGCAGCAGATGACCGCCACCACCACTGACCTGGTGCTGGGCCGCACGCTCTGGCAGGAATGGTCCGGATTCTGGCCCACCCACGCCGACGACCCGTTCGCCCAGTGGGTCAACCCGGTCCGCAAGCACGTGCTCACCTCGACGCTGACCGGCGACCTGCCGTGGAACAGCACGATCGTCTCCGGCGACCCGGCGGAGTACCTCAAGCAGCTGCGCACGCAGCCCGGCGGGGACATCGCCGTCGGCGGCGGGATCGAGACCACCCGGCGACTGGTCCTGGCCGGCCTGATCGACGAGCTCACCCTGACCATCCACCCGGTGATCACCGGTGACGGTCGCAGGCTCTTCGACGACTCCGTCCCCACCACGCGGCTGCAACTGCTGAACTCTACCCAGACCCCGGCGGGCAACATCGTCGCCACCTACTCCGTCCGCCCCGACACCCCGGCCACCTGACCGCCCCGCACAGCACCTGTCGGCCACCACGTACCCGCCACCACCCACCAGCAAGGAGCACCCCATGTCATTCCAGGCGTACCTCGACACGATCGAGACCAAGACCGGACTCACACCCCGGCAACTGGCCGACGCCGCCACCGAGAAGGGCTTCGGCCCCGGAACCAAGGCGGGCCCGATCCTCGCGTGGCTCAAGGAGGACTACGACCTGGGCCGCGGACACGGGATGGCCCTGGTCCACGTCATCACCAAGGGTCCGAAGATCGACCCGAAGCACGTGGGGTCGGGGGGCTCCCACTCCGACGCCTCCGACACGCTGTGGCTCGACGGGGCGGCCACCAACCCCGACAGGTGACAGGGCCGCCGGGCGACGTGGGCGCCCGAGGGGTACCTCCCCGACGAGCTCCCGGAGGGATGGTCTAGAGTTCTTTCTCGCAACGCGGTGAGCGAGAGCGAGCCTGCGGAGCGATGCGGATGTGGCGCAGCTGGTAGCGCATCACCTTGCCAAGGTGAGGGTCGCGAGTTCGAATCTCGTCATCCGCTCTCGTGAACCACATGGCATTCGCTGTTTCCTCAACCAACAGCCGCGCGCCGCTCTACCCTCCTGACATGAGTCGAGGCGCGTCCCTCCTGCGAATCACCGTCGCGTACGTCATCGCCATCGCCGCCGGGCTGGCGTGGCTGGTGTGGGGTCCGGACACCGGGCAGTTGTGGCTGGACGGGCTGATCGCCGACCTCGTGGCGACGCTGGTCATCTTCGGGTTCAGCCGCATCTTCCGGAACTCCAGCACCTACGACGCCTACTGGTCGGTCATCCCGCCGCTGCTGGCGTTCTACTGGTGGGTCGCCGCCGATGCCGGCGTGAACGACGTCCGCTGGTGGCTCATGATGGCTGTGCTGGTGGCGTGGGCGATCCGCCTCACCGCCAACTGGGTCCGCACCTTCCCCGGGATGCATCACGAGGACTGGCGCTACCCGCTGGTCCGCGAGAAGGCCGGGAGGTTCGGCCTCGTCGCCGACCTCATGGGGATCCACGTCTTTCCCACCCTGGTGGTGTTCGCGGGCGTCATCCCCGTCTACGTGGTGGCCACGCGCGCCGGGCAACCACTCGGCTGGCTGGACATCGTCGCGTTCGCCGTCGGCATCGCCGCACTGGCACTGGAGACGATCGCCGACCTGCAGATGCACCGCTTCCTCGCCACCCGCACGCCGGGCCAGGTCATGCAGACCGGGGTGTGGTCGTGGTCGCGGCACCCGAACTACGTCGGCGAGTGCGGCATCTGGCTGTCGATGGCCCTGTTCGGCCTGGCCGCCTGGCCCGGCGCGTGGTGGGTGTTCGTCGGCGCCGCCGCGATGCTCGCCATGTTCCTCGGCGTGAGCATCCCGATGATGGAGCGCCGCAGCCTCGAACGCCGCCCCGAGTACGACGACGTCATGCAGCGCGTGTCCCGGTTCCTCCCGCGACCGCCCAGGAAGGCCACCGCCCGCGTATGACGCGGCGCCGCATATGACCCGGCCCCGCGCGTGACCCGCCCCCGCGTCGTGATCGTCGGCCTCGGCGACACGGGCGTCCTCACCGCCATCGCGCTGCACCGGTATGCCGACGTCGTGGGAATCACCGCCACGCCGGAGTTCGTCAGCGGCCAGGAGCTCGGCCTGCGCCTGGCCCGGCCGGAGGAGTGGGAGCGGGACTACCGCATCGCCTACCGCCGGTTCCGCGGCCTCGACCGCACGCGCATCGTGCACGGCACCGCGACCGGCCTGGACACCCGCGAGCGGCTCGTGCGCGTGACCCTCGCCGATGGAACCCGTGCCGAGGAACCGTACGACGTCGTCGTCGTCTCCACCGGGGTGACCAACGGCTTCTGGCGCCACCCCACCCTCCGGGACGCGGCGGACGTCGACGCCGAGCTCGCCTCTCCGCACCAGCGCCTCGCGGCGGCCGGGTCGGTGGCGGTGATCGGCGGCGGCGCGGCGGCGGTGAGCGCGGCCGCGCAGGTGGCCGAGCGGTGGCCGGCCACGGCCGTGGACCTGTGCTTCCCCGGTGAGCGGGCGCTGCCCCATCACCACCACCGCGTCTGGTTGCGCGTGCGGTCCCGCCTCGAGCGCCTCGGCGTGGGCCTGCACCCGGGTCACCGCGCGGACCTGCCGCCCGACCACGAGACCCGCCACCTCACCGGCGGGCCCGTCACCTGGACCACGGGGCAGCCGCCGGCCGACGCCGACGTGGTGATCTGGGCGATCGGCCGCGTCACCCCCAACACCGCGTGGCTTCCGGACGGGATGCTCGACGACCGCGGGTTCGTCGCCGTGGAGCCGACTCTGGAGGTCACCGGCTATCCGGGCGTGTTCGCCGTGGGGGATGTCGCGGCCACCGACCCGCTGCGCACCTCCGCCCGCAACCGCGGACACGTCCTGCTCGCGCGCAACATCCGGGCGCATCTCGCCGGCCAGCCGTTGCGCGACTACCGCCGGCCGCCGCGCCGATGGGGTTCGGTGCTCGGTCCGCTCCGCGACGGCCTCATCGTGTTCGCGCCCACCGGCCAAGGCGTGCGCGTGCCGGCGCGGGTCAACGACGTCGTGCTCCAGCGCCTCATCACCCGCCAGGGGATCTACGGCGGGGTGCGTCGCCGTCCGCGGTGACGTGGCCGCGCGGGCATACGCAGGCGCCCACCAGCCCGGCCACACGGCACCCCGTAGTGGACACTTGGCCCATGACCATCCGCACTCCCCTGACGCCCGAGCTCCTGCGCGGTCACGAGTACCTCGAGACGACCTCGCGCGGGCTGCGACCGCACCGGCTTCCGGCCTGGGTCGGCGCCCGGTTCCCCGATCCGCAGTTGCTCTCGGTCGAGGCGCAGCCCTCCGGGGTCCGGGTCGCGGTGGTCACCGACGCGGAGAGCATCGAGCTGGTCACCCACCCCACCCGCCTCGTCTACCGCGGTATCCAACGCCCCCGCGGGAGCATCGATCTGGTGGTCGACCACCGACTCGTCGCGAGCGACCAGCTCACCGGCGGCGACGCCATCGAGACGGACCTCCAGACCGGCGTGACCGAACTCGTGCCCGGCCCACCGCACCTCACGCGGTTCACCGGGCTGGGCGCTGGCGAGAAACTCGTCGAGCTGTGGCTGCCGCACAACGAGCAAGTCGAGCTCCTCAAACTCCGGACGGATGCCCCGGTGACACCCGCACCGACGGACAGGCGCCGCTGGCTCCACCACGGGAGCTCGATCAGCCACGGTTCCAACGCCACGTCGTCGGCGCGGACCTGGCCCGCCCTCGCCGCCCGCCTCGGGGGAGTGGACCTGCGCAACCTCGGCGTCGGCGGCAGCGCGCTCGTCGACCCGTTCATGGCCCGCGTCATGCGCGACACCCCCGCCGACCTGATCAGCCTCAAGCTGGGCATCAACGTCACCAACTCGGACTCGATGCGGCTGCGCGCGTTCGTCCCCGCGGTGCACGGGTTCCTCGACACGATCCGTGACGGGCACCCCACCACCCCGCTGCTGCTCGTCTCGCCGATCTACTGCGGGATCCACGAGGACACGCCGGGCCCCGGCGCGTTCGATCCGGACACCTTCCGCACGGGCGAGGTGCGGTTCATCGCGACGGGCGAGACCGGGGACACCGCGCAGGGGCGGCTGACTCTCCGCGTCATCCGGGACGCACTCGCGTCGATCGTGGAGGCCCGGGACGACGAGAACCTCCACCATCTCGACGGCACCGCGCTGTACGGATCCGCGGACGCCGACGAGCACCCGCTCCCCGACGCCCTGCACCCCGACACCGCCACGCATGAGCTGATCGGCACGCGCTTCGCCCGGCACGCGTTCGGGGACGGGGGCCCCTTCGCTCGCGGCGATCGCGCCCGTGGCGAATCGTGTACACACGGGCTATGACGACTACGCCCCCGGATCCGGATCCCAGCGACTCCCCCGACCTCGACGCGGGCGGCTCCCCCGTGGGTCCCATGACGCCGGACTCGGATTCCACCTCCCTGGCCTCCGACAGCGCTCGCACCGGCCAGAGCCCGACCAAGTCGAACTCCCGCGTCGGCATCGTGGTGCTGCTGGCGATCATCATCCTGGTGGTGCTGGTGATGGTCTTCGGGCTCGTCGGGCGGATGTTCGGACTGGGATGACGACTGGGATGACGACGACGACAAGGGCCGCGGCAGAGTTCGATCCTGCCGCGGCCCTCGGCGCTCCGGGGCTCAGCTCCCGGCGACTGCGCCGATCAGCTGACCGACGTCGATGTTGTTGATGAGGTCGGCGGAGAACACCGCGGGGTCGGCGCCGATGTCACCCAGCGCGCTCGAGCCGGAGGTCAGCGACCCCAGGCCGAGTCCCTCGAGGCTGCCGGTGACGGCCTCGGCGGGGTTGGGCTCGCGGATGGTGACGCAGGTGTTGATGGGGTTGGCCACCTTGCGGCCGTCGGCCAGGACGAGGTTCGTGGCGGCGCCGGTGTTGAGCACGTCGCCGGGGGTGGCGTCGTCGGGCACGCGGTAGGTGGTCTCGAGGGTGGCCTTGGCGTTGCCGGCGGTGGTCCATCCGGCCCCGGAGTGGCGGACGGAGTTGGTGGCGGAATCGCGGGTCACGTCGTCGGTGACCGTCGACCACGTCTGGCCGCCGATGAGGAACCAGACGCTCTCCCTCGCCCGGACGAGCTCGAACCCGGCCGGGTGGAAGTCGTCGATCCGGCTGACCAGGGCCCCGGCGCCGCTGACGGTGGTCCGGAACGTCACGGTCCCGCCGGGGGCGGCGGTGCCGTCGCCCACGACCTCCTTGGTGAGGTGGTAGTCGGTCCACAGGGTGGAGGAGTCGTTGTACGTCACGGTCTGCGAGGTCGCGCACTCGGTGGCGGTCGGCTCGGCGGTGACGGGCTCGGCACCGGCGACGCCGGCCCCGGTTCCCGCGGCGAGTCCGGAGGCGACGAGTAGCGCGGCCGCGCCGGTGGCGAGGGATCGGAGGGTCCGTGATGTCATGTGATTCCTGTCTTCAGGCGACGGCCGCGGGGCCGCTCGATGCGGGCGTGGTGGCCGGCAGGTGAGCTGGTGCTCGCCACGTGTCGGCGCTCCTGATGGTAGGTCGAAACCCGCCATTTTGGACGGTTGTCTTGGTCTTGACGGTGTCAACCTCAAGGCCGATCCCCGGCCGATCGCTGGGCCACGCCGGCCGGGCCGCGCCGGCCGGGCCGCGCCGGCCGGGCCGCCGGACGCCGGCGAAGCGGCGATCGGTCGCAACCGGCAGCCGCCGCCGCTACGGTCGGGCCATGCCTCAATTCACTGTTCCCGGACTGTCCACCGCCGACTCGGCCACGCTCGCCGAGACGCTGCAGAAGCGTCTGACGGCGTGCAACGACCTGCACCTCACGCTCAAGCACGTGCACTGGAACGTGGTGGGTCCCAACTTCATCTCGGTGCACGAGATGCTGGACCCGCAGGTCGAGCTGGTGCGCGGCTTCGCGGACGTGCTGGCCGAGCGCATCGCCACGCTGGGCGGTTCGCCGGTGGGCACAATGGGCGCGAACGCCGATCACCGCTCGTGGGACGACTACTCCCTCGGCCGGGACACCGCGCAGGCCCACCTCGGTGCGCTCGACAAGGTCTACGACGGCATGATCTCCGACCACCGCAAGGCCATCTCGGTGGCCGGCGACGTCGACCCGGTCACCGAGGACATCCTCATCGGCCAGACCGCGGAGCTCGAGAAGTTCCAGTGGTTCGTGCGCGCGCACCTCGAGAACGCCGCTGGCAGCCTGCCCACCGCTGACGACGCCTCGGAGAAGGCCGCCGCCAAGAACGCCTCCGCCTGAGCCGCCACGCGCGCTGAGCGGCCACGCGCGCTGAGCGGCCACGCGCGCTGAGCG
Organism: Dietzia sp. Die43; assembly: GCF_024519835.1. Taxonomy (NCBI): domain Bacteria; kingdom Bacillati; phylum Actinomycetota; class Actinomycetes; order Mycobacteriales; family Dietziaceae; genus Dietzia; species Dietzia sp. Die43. The sequence continues at coordinate 163,001 of NZ_JALJRF010000006.1, forward strand.
GCCACGCGCGCTGAGCCGTCGGGCCGGACCTCTCCCCGGGGTCCGGCCCGCTGGCGTCTCTGGACAACCGGTGCCTCTGGACAGCCGGGGGATACTTGTGACGGACGTCACTCGTCCGGTGCGTCCTCCGGCGATTCAGCGAGGTGCGCAGCCATGAAGGCAGTCGTGTTCGAGGGTTTCAAGACCTTCCCCGTACTCAAGGATGTCGATCGGCCCTCCCCGGGCCCCGGCGAGGTCCTGCTCAAGGTGGCCGGCTCCGGTGCATGTCATTCCGACGTGGGGCTGTTCCACGATTTCCCCGGCGACCCCACGGGCTTTCTCACCCCGCCGTTCACCCTGGGCCACGAGGTCTCGGGCTGGGTGGAGGAGCTGGGCCCGGGGGTCACCGGGCTCACGAAGGGCGATGCCTACCTGGTCTACGGCCCGATCGGCTGCGGCCGGTGCAAGCCGTGTTCGCGCGGGCAGGACACGTACTGCCAGGACGTGCCGTCGGTGGGCTACCTCGCCACCGGGTTGGGTCGCGACGGCGGCATGGCCGAGTACATGACCACCTATGCCCGCAACCTCGTCCCCCTCGGCGACGCCGACCCCGTGGCCGCGGCCCCGCTCGCCGACGCCGGCCTGACCCCGTACCACGCCATCAAGCGCGCGATGCCCCACCTCACCACGCCCGGGGCGACCGCGCTGTGCATCGGCCTGGGCGGTCTGGGCCTGGTCGGGGTGCAGATCATCAAGGCGCTCACCGGGGCCACCGTGTACGCCACCGACACCAAGCCCGACGCCGTAGCCGCCGCGGAGGCCGATGGCGCGATCGGTGTCCCGACCGACGGCGCCGCCGAGAAGATCAGGGAGCTCACCGGCGGGCTCGGCGTCAACGCGGTGTTCGACTTCGTCGGCGCCGCCCCGACCCTCGAGCTCGCCGCGGCCTGCGTCGCCCAGCAGGGCTCGCTGACGGTGGTGGGCCTGGCCGGCGACGACTTCGCCTGGAACGCCTTCAAGCTGCCCTACGAGGTCGACTTCTCCTCCACCTACTGGGGCACGCTCGAGGACCTCCACGAGGTGGTGGAGTTGTACCGTTCGGGCAAGATCTCACCGGAGGTCCACGTGTACCCGCTCGACCGGGCCTTGGAGGCCTACCAGCAGCTCGTCGACGGCCAGATCAGCGGGCGGGCCGTGATCGCGCCGCACGGCACATAGCCCCGCGAGGAGGCCACGCCTCCGCCCGCCCGCCGCAGGAGCCAGCCGGCACTAGCGGTTGTCCCGCTCGCAGGCGATGCCGTCGTTGTCGCCGTCCATCGACGGGTCGTAGTACTCGCTGCCGCGGTGGATTGGCGCCACTCCGAGGTCCCACGCTTCGCGGCAACCCGAGAGACGCCGGACCGGCGTGGTCGCGGGCGCGATCTCGACCGGCGCGGGCATGAACTGCGGGGCCCAGACCAGTGGGAACGGCAGGAGCGGCAGGGCGGCGGCGTCGAATCCCATCGGGACCGGAACGACGATCGGCGCGATGTCCGGCACGGCGATGCCCCCTGATCCGACGGGGATCTCGGCGGCGACGGCGGAGGGGGCGGCGCCGAGAGCTGCGAGAGTCGCCAGGCCGAGAGCGGTGAGGGAACGACGGATCATGGTGAGAACCTCGAGGGGAGAAGGCCATGGGAGTGGCGTTGAATAGTGAGCTCAGATTAACCGAGTCATGTTCACGTCGCTGACCGTTTCGCGCGGACGCATCACACGAGCATGCGCCGGGAATGCGACCGCGAGAGTTCGTAGGTCTTGACGATCCAGAACGTCGCGAAGGCGTAGAGCGCGGCGGTCTCGACCAGGAACAGCCACAGGGTGGACTCCATCAGCCAGGCGATGAGCAGCGCGACGGCCGGGAAGAGCAGGACCAGCACCACCAGGATCCGATAGCCCAGGCGGTAGCTGCGCTGCAGCTCCGCGTTCAGGATGGAGGCGATCGTCTCCTGCCCGTAGAAGAAGATCGACAGTGCCGCCAGCACGAAGAAGGACGTGGCCGCCACCGCGTGGGTGATGCTCACCGCGTTCAGCCCGGGCAACACCGGGTCCTCGGTCGGGAACAGGGCGACGACGATCGCGAGCGTCCCGGCGGCGTTGAGCAGCCAGTTCTCACCGCGCGTGTAGCCGCGGTACGCCACCAGAGCGACCCCGATCGCCACCAGCGTTCCGACGAACAGCCCGCGAGCCGGGGTGTAGTAGAAGGAGCTCAGCGAGTCCATCATCGGAAAATCGGGGTCGAGGGTCACCCACACCAGAAGTGCCACGGGCAGGCCGATGGCCGCGCCCGCGATCACCATCCGGAGCACGAAGTAGGTCTCCACGATGTAGGCCGCCGGGGCCTCGCAGAAGGTCGCCCGATCGCCCGGGGCCTGCCGACCACTCTCTGACTGCTGCACGCGCACACCTCGAATCCGACTCGGCCCCGCCGTGGTCTCAGCCTCGCAGTCGGGTGCCCGTCTTGCTGTAGATCCGGTTGAGGTGCCCCTCGACCGTGCGCTTGGACAGGTGCAACTCGGCGGCGATCTCGGCGTTGGTCAGCCCCTGCCCGACCAGGTCAGCGATCTGGGATTCGCGGCGCGTCAACGAGACTCCGGCCGGAACCGAGACTGTGGGGGCACCGACGCGGGTGAGGCCGGCCAGTGGCCCGCCCAGCTCGGTGGTCGCGAGCATCCGCTCGGCCTGGGAGTGGAACTTCGATCCCGGCGACGCTGCATCGCGGGCACGGTCCGCGGCGACCGCCGCCACCATGTGCAGCCCGTACGTCCGGGCCCGGCGGGCCGCGTCCAGCAACAACCGGGGGTTGCGGGCCGACATCGCCACCGCCAGGTCGCGTACCAGCACCGGCACGTCGCCGGTGACGTCCACCTCGGCCAGTGCCCGGCAGATCTCCGGGTCCGCGGTGAGGACCCCGGCCAGGGCAGCGCGGGTGGCGGCACCGTTCAGCCCCTCGTCGATCAGCGACCGGACGACCTCGCCCGCCTCGTCGGGGCGGCCCAGGCAGACGAGCACCCCCGCCTCCACGCCGCGGATCTCGGGACCCACCGGCGAGTTGGCGTACCCCGGGATGGCGCGCATCCGCTGCAGGTACTTCTCCGCCGTGGCCGCCTGCCCGGACATCGCGGCGGCCAGCGCGTACAACGACAGCGCACGGGACAGGAAATCCTCGGGACCGTCCACCTCGACGACCGCCACCGCGTCGGACGCCGCACTGATCGCGGCCGGCAGGTCACCGGCGGCCAGTGAGATCTCGGCGTCGACCACCCGTCGCACGCCGTAATCGACACGCACGGAATCGTCCTGCTCCACGGCAACGACCGGCGCCAACTCGGTGAGCAGCGCAGTGATCCCGAAGCCGTGCAGCATCACCGACACCAGCGCCGCCAGGAACTCCTCGGACGCCCACGTCTGGTTGCCCATCGAGCGGGACCGGCGGGCCACGCGCCGGATGACCGCGAGCGCCGCATCCGACTGCCCCATGGCATCCAGCGCGAGGGCGTGGATCGGCTCTAGGCGGCGCGCCCACTCGGCCGGAAGATCAGCGGTGAGCTCGCCGTAGGCGCGGTCCGCCTCGCGGTATCGGCCCGAGTAGCTCAGGTGCACCACGGTCAGCGCGTCGAGCACCGCGTGCCCCGGGTGGTCGGCGGGGAGCCACTGATGCGCTGAGGCGATGAGCGGCAGCGACTGCTCAGGGTCGCGGTCGCGGTAGTGCGCGAGGTCCGCGCGGGCCGTGACGTTCTCGATCAGCACCCGGGTGAACTCGGGCCCGCCGAGATCGCCCCGGAGACAGTTCAGCGAGCGGTCGAGCATCGCGGCGGCCTCGGGCAGCCGGTCGAGCAGCCGCAGGCACGAGCCCGCGATCAGCGACAGCTCGGCCTGCTGCAGCGGCGCGAGGGGGAGCCCCGCGCGCTCGGCGGCGTCGTGGATCTCCACCCCGGTGCGGTAGTCGTGGCTGTCGAGCGCGGCTCGGGCCGCGGCCAGCACGCATGCGGGCGCCATGGGGCGGCGGGCGTTGGTCAGCGCCCACGCCACGATCCGCGGATCCGGTTGGAACAGGGCTGGCAGGCCGGCGACGCCGTCGCCCGCACCTTCGCCTGCGCCTACACCCACGCCTGAGCCTGCACCTGTGTCGTCCCCCTCATGGTGTCCCGCTCGTTCGCCGGCGCGATCGAGCACGGCGTCGTAGACCTCGCGGCGCCGCCGGTGATCGGCGCCGGCCCGCAGCGCCCTGGCCAGGACCGGCGGCTGGACCGACAGCACCTCGATGCCGCCCTCGTGCCGCTCGAGCAGCAGCCCGCGGGAGAGGAGGTCGCTCACCACGTCGTCGTCGTGGAGATGGACCAGGTCGGCGAGGGGGATGCGGCGGGCGAGCGCCGCGGTGGTCAGGGGGCCGGTGTCGGTGGCGGCGGTGCGGGGGTCGATCCACAGGTGCGGGTCAACGGCCACGCCCGCGATCGCGGTGGCGGGATCCTCGACGAGTTCCAGCCGATCGCGGGTGCGGCGGGTCAGCTTGCGGGCGGCGAGGTCGTCATAGGTGGCGCGCAGCGCCGTGAGATTGCCGTGCGAGCACGCCCACAGGGCCTCGACCAGCCGCGCCGAGACGGGCATCCCGACGGCCGCCGAGACCACCTTCTCCGCTTCGCCGCGCGTGAGCGGACGCAGAGGCAGCCGGGTGGTGCGGACGCTCACCTCGTCGTCGTATCCGGGAGGCAGTGCCGCGCCCACCCTTGTCGATGCCACCAGGACCGCACCCGGGGGCACCTCGCGGGGCGGTCGAGGTCCGGCGCCGGCGACGCCGGACGCGCCGACCCCGGACAGCGCACCGGGACGATCCAGGTCGTCCCATATCACCACCGGAACCCCGGCGGCGCGGAGACCTGCAGCGATGTCAGCCGCGCACCGGCTGGCTCCCGCGCCCGGAGGCCCCACGACGAGCACCCCGCGCCGGGTGTCGATGCACAGGGCGGTCGCGCGCGCCACGGTATCGGACCGCACCGCCGCACGGGACGTGTTCCACGCGGGCACGGGCCCTCCTCGCTGCGCTGGAGAAAATCAGGTGTGACGCACTCTATCGACACCTGTCTGAAGCGGTACACGATATGGGTGATCTGTTCCGTTTGCTCCGAGAGGTCCCCCATGACCCGACCGCCGACCGTCACCGCCGCGTCGTGGATCTGGCTGTTCTGCGGCTTGTTCAGCACGCTCACCATCACCGGCGTGCTGGCGGCGACCGACCTGCTCGGGTTCGTCGTGCCGCTCGGCGGCACCGAGGACGCGTCGACCGCCGCCCCGGGGGTCGCATGGATCGGCGCGATCATCGCGATGGGCGTGGTGTCGGCGATAGTCCTGCAGGTGGTGGCCGCGGTGAAACTGCGCGACGGCGAGCGGTGGGCGCGGGCGCTGCTGACGATCGCGGCAGGCCTCACGCTGGTCACCGCCCTGTGGGACATCACCCTGTGGTCGGCGTGGGTGCTGCTCGGGGCCCACCTCGTGGCGTTCGTCCTGGCGTACACCGACTCCGCCACCGCGTACCTCGAGGTCCGGTCCCCCGACCCGGCGTGGGCGCCGGTCTACGCGTAACCCGCGCAACGAGGGCCGCGGGCCGCGGGCCCCGCCGGCTGCCTACTGCTCACATTTCGCGAGATCCGTCTCCTCCGTCGGCTTCCCCTCCGGGGTGAAGTGCGTGACCATCACCACCAGATCCTCGGACCCCTCATTGACGGTCTCGTGGACGTACCGAGAACCTTCGACCACCGAATCGCCGGCGCGGTAGACATGGACGCCGCCGTGGTAGGCGTCGGCGTAGTGGGTGAGTTCGCCCCGCTCCACAACCACGACCAGTTGTCCGTGGTGGCAGTGTCGGCCGGTGCCGACCCCGGGCGCGAGGGTGATCCTGCGATGCGTCACCTTCACCCCGTCGGCGCCGCCGTCCACGGCCAACTCGATGGGTTCGTCCTGCCGGCCTTCGACGATGTCCAGGGCGCGGATGGTATCCCGCTTCACTACAGGAGGCGCGGTCGATTGCGGGCTGCACGCGGCCGTCGCCAGCACGGGTACTGCGACGGCGAGTGCGACGCCGCCTCGGATCGATGGGCGCGTCATGGTCACTCCCCCGCGTCCGCTCGGACGGTCTCGACTCACAGACTCGGCTCCACGCTAACGCAGGTCGGACTCAGAGTGAAGGAACAATCACGAAAGCGGCCGGGGACCGCCGAGCGCCCCCGAGACCTACCCAGTCCGCTGCCGCCCGGCGAGCTTGTGCCGGTCGAGTTCAGTCATCCCGCCCCAGACGCCGTAGAGCTCGCCGGCCTCGATCGCGAACTTCCGGCAGGTCTCGAGCACGGCGCAACCGGCGCAGATCGCCTTGGCTGCGTCCTCCTTGCGACGACGCACACCCTTGGGCTCGTCTTCGGCGCTGTAGAAGAGGTCGGGGTCCCCGACGCACGCTCCGTCGTCCCTCCAAGCCCAGTACTCCGATGTGGGTTTCAGATTCCTGAACCGTGGCACTCGTACTCCTGTCGCGGAAGGCGGAAGATCAACGACGAAGTGTCTCCCGGGACCACCCGGGCGCGCCTCACCCTTAGGGGTGTAATCGCTGGCGCGGCCGGTTGTCGTCCGTTGCTAGGCTCTGCACATGCCGATCAGGGTCACAGTGGTCAATGACTACCTCGTCGTCGTCGCCGGGGTGAACGCCTTCCTGGCCCCCTACTCCGACCGGATCGAGATGGTGGAGAAGGAGATGGTCACCAGCGGCTCGGCCACGGTGGACGTGGCCCTGTACGACTCCTTCGCCTCATCCCTGGGCAAGGACGACCGCCTCGAGAACCTCCTGCAGGATCCGACCATCGGGGCGGTCGCCGTCTACTCGTTCACCTCGGACCCGGCCGCGGTCCGAGACAGCCTCGACGCGGGCGCCCACGGGTTCCTGTCCAAGTCCCTGACCGCTCCCGAGCTGGTGAGCGGCATCGAGCAGATCGCCGCCGGGAACCGCGTCACCCTCACGGGAACGGGCCTGCCGATCATGGGTCCCGACAAGTGGCCCGCCAAGGAGGCCGGCCTCTCACACCGTGAGGCCGAGGTGGTCAGCCTGATCGTGCAGGGGCTGTCCAATGATCAGATCGCCGAGCAGTGCTACCTCTCGCTCAACACGGTCAAGACCTACGTGCGTTCGGCCTACCGCAAGATGGACGTGACCACCCGGGCGCAGGCTGTCGCGTGGGGCATCGAGAACGGCCTCAAGCCGGACCGGTAAGACTGGGGGCGAGGACGACGACATGAACGACGACGACGACAAGGTCACCTGCCCGCCCCACCGACGCAGATGCCGGGTCGGGCGCCGGAGCCGTCTATCTCACACGTGACGGGCCGGATCCATTCGCTGGTGGAGGAGCCGGATGACATCCACAGTGCCTTCCGTCGCCACATAGAACACGACGTGGCTGCCGATCGCGTAGCGACGGTACCCGGGGCGGATCTCGTCGCAGTCGCGTCCACGCGCCGGCTCCTCGGCGATGCGTTCGATCGCCGCTCGTATCTCCGATATGTACGTCTCGGCTTGCTGGATATCCCAGCGTTCCCGGGTGAAATCCCAGATCTCGGACAAGTCGCTCTGGGCTGCGGGGGTGAGCCGATAGCTCTTCATGCCCGCTTGGTCGCGATGAACGCGTCGAAGTCGAACTCCTCCGGCGCACCGCTCTCCTCGCCGGCAATGAGCGCCCGGCGCAGCGCGGCGAGCTGGGTTTCGTGGTCCTCGAGGAGCCGGAGCCCTGCTCGGACGACCTCGCTGGCTGAACGGTAGCGACCGGAATCGACCTCGCGAGCGAGGAAGTCGATGAAGTGTTGGTCCAAACTGATGGAGGTGTTCTGACCCATGCGGCAACGATACCAATAATTGGTAACACCGCGGCTCCGGATTCAGCTCCGGCCACGCCGATCGAGCGGGACCACGGTGGGCGTTCCCGTCACCGGGTCGGCCGCGATCAGGCACGGGAGCCCGAAAACCTGCTCCACCAGCTCGGCGGTGAGGACCTCGGCCGGGGCGCCGGTGGCCACCACGCGGCCGTCCTTCATCACGACCAGGTGCGTCGCGTAGCGGGCGGCCTGGTTGAGATCGTGGAGCACGGCGACCACCGCGCGCCCGGTCTCGTGCTGGTCTCGGAGCAGGTCCAGCACGTCGTACTGGTGCGCGATGTCGAGGTAGGTGGTGGGCTCGTCCAGCAGGAGGATGGGCGTCTCCTGGGCCAGCAGCATGGCGATCCACACGCGTTGCCGCTGGCCGCCGGAGAGTTCGTCGACGAACCGGGTCGCCAGATCGGACACGCCGGTGGAGGCCATCGCGGAGGTCACGGCGGTGTCGTCGGCGCGGCTCCACTGGCGTAGCGGGCTGTGGTGCGGGTGCCGGCCCCGGCCCACCAGGTCGTCGACCCGGATCCCCTCGGGGGTGACGGCACCCTGCGGCAGGAGTCCGATCCGGCGGGCGACCTCCTTGGTCCGCAGCCGGTGCAGGTCGTGCCCGTCGAGCAGGATCCGTCCCTCACCGGGAGCGATCACGCGAGCCAGTGCCTTGAGCAGCGTGGACTTGCCGCAGGCGTTGGGGCCGACGATCACCGTGAACGCGTCCTCGGGCAGTTCCAGGTCGAGGTCGGTGGCCACGACCCGCCGTTCGTAGGCGAGCCGCGCCCCCTCGACCGTGAGCCCGCGCCCGCGCTCGAGCTGGGCGCCCGCGCCGGCATCACGGTCGAGGGAGGTGGGGCGCATCAGCCCAGGATCTCCTGGACGTCGTCGAGGATCTCGCCGGCGCCCAGGACGCCGATGCCGACCATCCAGGTCTCGTCCTCGACCTCGTAGGTCTGGCCGGACTTCACAGCGGGCAGGTCGCCCCACAGTCCGGTCACGGTCGCCATGGTCGTCGCCGACGGGTCGCCGCCGGGGTTGGTGAAGAACACGACGTCGCCGGTGATCTGCTCGTACAACTCCGGGGAGAGCTCGGCCATGGAGTACTCGTTCCACTCGCGCTCGCCCAGGTCGAAGCCCATCTGCGACAGGATCGAGCCGGAGAACGTCTCGGGTCCGTAGAGGCGGAAGTTGTCCGGGCGGAACCGGACGATCGACAGCGTGGTGCCCTCGGCGCCCACCTGCTCGCCGACCTCGGCGATGCGGGTGTCGAGGTCGTCGATGAGCTGCTCCATCTCGTCGTCCTCGCCGACGGCGGCGGCGGTGATCCGCGCCTGCTCCTGCCAGTCGGTGCCGGAGTTCTCGGAGTACACGGTGGGGGCGATGCCGGAGAGCTCGTCGTAGATGGCCTCGTGGCGGACCTTGGCGCCGATGATGAGGTCGGGGGCCAGCGCGGCGATCGCGTCGATGTCGGGCTCGGAGGTCAGGCCCACGATCTCGGCGTCCACGCCGCCGAGGTACGGCGGGGCGCCGGTGCCGGCGCCGGACTCGGTGATCCCGACGGGGGTGTGGCCGAGCGCGACGAGCGCGTCGAGGTGCGGGGAGTCGAGGACGACGACCCTCTCGGGCGTCCCGTCGATCGCGGTCTCGCCCATCGCGTGGGTGACGGTGTAGGCGTCGTCCGAGGAGGCCTCGGCGGTGTCGCTGCTGCCGGAGCACGCGGACAGGGCCACCGCGGAGACGAGGGCCAGGGCGATCAGGGCGGGCACCGAGCGGCGCCGTCGGGAGATTCTGGTCATGGCTACAGATCAAACCACACAGGCAAGGCTCACCTAACAATGAGTCTGGTCTAGGGTTCCACCGTGGTCTCAACACGTCTCCCCGACCCCACCGGTGCCCGGCAGCCCCGCCGCGGGGCCGGGTTGGTCCCCGGACTGATCGTGGCCGTCCTGGCCCTGGCGGCCGCCGTGGTGGCCAGCCTCGCGATCGGCGCCCGCCCGATCCCGCCGGCCGAGGTGGTGGGCGCCCTACTCGGCCAGGGCACGCAGAGCGTGGTGGGGATCGTCGGCGAGCTGCGGGCCAACCGGACCGTCCTCGGGCTGGTGTGCGGGGCCGCGCTCGGCGCGTCCGGGGCGCTCATGCAGGCCGTGACCCGCAATCCGATCGCCGACCCGGGAATCCTCGGCGTCAATGCCGGCGCCGCGCTGGGGGTGGTCGCCGGAGCGACACTCACCGGCGGCCTCGGCCTGGCCTCCACGGTGTGGTTCGCACTGGCCGGCGCCGGTGTGGCGTCCGCGATCATCCTCCTGCTCAGCACCTCGGCACTGGCGGCGTCCTCCCCTGTTCGGCTCACCCTGGCCGGCGTCGCTCTGGCGGCGGTGCTGTCCGGTCTCAGCCAGACGTTCGTCGTGCTGGACGAGACCGTCCTGCAGGCGTACAGCTTCTGGCAGGTCGGCTCGCTCACCGCGCGGTCGATCGATGAGGTCACCGGCGTGATCCCGCTCGTCATCGCGGGCGCGGTGATCGCCCTGCTGCTCCTGCGCGGCCTGGACGCGCTCGCCCTGGGCGACGATTCGGCGGTGGCCCTGGGTGCGAAACCCGGGTGGGTGCGGGTGTGGTCGCTCGTCGCCGTCGCGCTGCTCGCCGGGACCGCCACCGCGCTGGCCGGACCCATCAGCTTCGTCGGACTGGTGGTGCCGCACCTCGTCCGCGGGCTCGTCGGCCCGAGCCTGATCCGGGTGGTGCCGCTGTCCATGGTCGTGGCCCCGGCGTTGCTGCTGGTGGCCGACGTGGTCGGCCGCGTGATCGCGGGAGGCTCGGAGACCCCGGCGGGCGTGGTCATGGCGTTCATCGGCGCGCCGCTGCTAGTGGCGTACCTCGCCGCGGGCCGACGGGTGGGTGTCGCATGACGACGACCACACCGCCCACCGGGCAGGCCCTGCCCACCGGCGAGCGCCTCCTCACCGCCGGCGGCTTCTCGGTCCGGCTGCACCTGCGGACGGCGTGGGTGACCGCGGCCCTTGCCGTCGTCGTCGTCATACTCGTGGCCGCCTCGCTCGTGGTCGGCGAGTTCACCATCCCGGTCCCCGACGCGGTCGCGACCCTGCTCGGCGACGCACCGGATCGCACCACCAACTTCTTCATCCACGAACGGCGCCTGCCCCGGGCGCTGGTCGCGCTGGCGGTCGGCGCGGCGCTGGCGACCTCGGGCGCGCTGTTCTGCGCGCTCACCCGCAACCCACTGGCCAGCCCGGACATCATCGGCATCACCCAGGGCGCGTCGGCGGGCGGGGCGACGGTGATCCTCGTTCTGGGCGGCGGGATGGCGCAGGTGGCCACGGGCGCACTGGTCGGCGCGGCGCTCACCGCCGGGTTCATCCTGGCGTTGACGTGGTGGCGAGGGCTCAGCGGCGCCCGCCTGGTCCTGCTCGGCGTCGCGCTGGGCGCCCTGGCGATGGCGTACGTGGCGCACCTGCTCTCCCGCGGGTTCGTGGCGAGCGCGGTCACCGCCCAGATCTGGCTCACGGGCTCGCTGCAGGGTCGCGGCTGGTCCGAGCTCTGGCCGCTGGCGTGGGTGCTGCTCGTGGCGTCGCTGGTCATCGCGAGTCGGTCCCGGGCCATGCGCGCGCTCGCGCTCGGCGACGACGTCGCGGTGGCCCTGGGCGTGCGACTGCGGAGTACGCGGCTGGTTCTGTTGGCGGCTGCCACGGTCCTGGCCGGGGCGGCGGTGGCGACGGCCGGGCCGATCTCGTTCGTGGCGCTGGTGGCTCCGCACTTGTCGCGGCTGCTCACCCGCAGTGATCAGGTCCTGCCGGCGGCGCTGCTCGGCGGAGTGCTGCTCCTAGCCTCGGACCTGGTGGCCCAGCACGCGTTCGCCCTGCCGCTCCCGGTGGGCGTGGTGACGGTGGTGCTCGGCGGGCTGTTCTTCCTGGGCCTGCTGTGGCGGGAGGGGCGTCGTGCCTGAGCAGGCGGTCCGGCGCCCGCGCAACCCCCACCGGGCGGAGAGCTGGCAGCCGACCGCGCTGCGCGGGGTCCGGGTGCGCGCCGTCGAACCCCTCTCGCCCGAGCTGGTGCGCGTCACGCTCGAGGGCGACGAGCTCGGGGAGTTCACCACCGCCAACTCCGCCGGCGCCACCGCCTCCGCCGCGGCCGGCGACACCGGCCTCGTGCCCGCCGTGCGCAGCCCGTCCTTCGACGACGTCGTTGTCTTCTGCCTGCCCGATCCCGACACGGGCGAGGTCACGCTCCCCGTTCCCGCGCCGGGCGGTGGGCTGGGCCACCCGCCGGGCGGCGCCGCGCTGGTGCGGGAGTACACCGTGCGCTCGCTGCGCGACGGCGCGCTGTGCGTCGACCTGGTCCGCCACGCCTCGGGCGCGGGCGTGCACTGGCTCGAGGCAGTCCGGCCGGGCGACGAGCTGACGATCGTCGGTCCGCGCGTGAGCCGCGCCCTTCCGGCGGTCGACCGCATGCTCGCCGTCGGGGACGCCACCGCCCTGCCCGCGCTGGCCCGGCTGATCAAGGAACGACCCCCCACGTTGGCGCTCGACGTGCTGGCCGCGGTGCCCGACTCGCCCGCGCTCCCCCGCACTGTCCTGCCTGCGGTCTCCCCCGCCGACGCCAACCGCGTCCGGGTTCGGGTGGTGGCGGCCGCGCCGGGCTCGGCGGACGAACTCATCGACGCGCTGACCGCGGCCGCGCTCCCCACCGGGTTCGCATGGGTGGCCGGCGAGTCCGGGATGGTCACGGCCGTCCGCCGTCATCTCCTCGCACGCGGCCAGGAGGCCGACCGCGTCCAGTTCACCGGATACTGGCGCCTCGGAGGGCCGCTGTAGCAGTCCGCCTGCCGAGAGTGCACATCGTGAGCATGCCGATCTGATTCGGCAGCCGTCTTGATCCGCGTAGGCGATGACAACCGCCGTGCGCGCCCGCAGTGTTGGAAATAGCGAACGTGACCGCTTGTGTTAGCTATTTCGAACGTTTACGATGTGTTTGATCCGCCGAACATCGGGAGCATCATGGCAACGTTCGCCGCTCGGGCCCGGACCGTTACCGACATCGCTACGTCGGTGAGGGACGCCCGTCTCGCCGCGGGGATGAGTCAGGCCGACCTCGCGGCGGCAGCCCACCTCAATCGCTCGTGGGTGAGCCTCTTCGAGAGCGGACACACCTCCAACGCGTCACTAAGCAAAGTGCTGGCGATGATGGACGTTCTGGGCATCACGATCCGCTTGTCGTACACCGTTCCTGACTCAATGCCCCTCGTACTCGAATCAGCCCGTCGCCCACGGCGCTCGCCAGAAGAATCCGACACGGTCGATGCACCGGCGGGCGATGGCGAAGCCCTCACCGCCGCACATCCGGCTCCCCTCGCTGAAGGTGCCCTTGCAGCTGCTCGCGCCATTCGGGAATCCCACCGTGCCCGCGCCATTGCAGATGACCTCGGCCGGCGATCCTCCGATGACTGACAAGGAGCTCGCCGTCCTACTGTCAGGCCAGCGACTGGGGACGTTGAGGGAGGACTGTCATGGCAAGCATTGGTTCTCCTACGATCTCGACGGCCCGGAACGGAATCTCTCGTTGTCCATGCCCAGACGGCGTCAACCCTGGGGCCCGGATCGCGTTGAACCCTTCCTCGACGGACTATTGCCGGGCGATCAGGCCGCGCGGGTCGAGATCGCCCGCACCTACGGTGTCGTCGCAGGCAACACGTTCTCCCTGCTCTCCGTTGTGGGTCGTGATTGCGCGGGCGCTGTGCAGTTCCTCCGCACGGAGGCGATGAACGATGTCGACGACGGGAGCCTCATACCGATGTCGGACTCCGACATCGGCGAGAGACTCAAGGAGCTCATCACGAGCAGGCAGCCATCCTGGCAGCTTCACGGCGAGCATTGGTCTCTTGCCGGAGCTCAAGAGAAGATCGCTCTCCATCACCGGGGAGGCCAGTGGTACCAGGCGACCGGTGCGATCCCCACTACGCACATCATCAAGCCCGGTGTTACCGATCTCCACTGCCAGGCGTACAACGAAGTCCTGTGTCTGGAAGCGGTCCGGATAATCGGACTGCCGACGGCGAACACTGACTACGTCGACTTCGCTGGCACTTCCGCTGTAGTCAGCCGTCGTTGGGACCGCCACGTCGCCTCGGATGGAACCGTGACCCGTGTCCATCAAGAGGACCTATGCCAAGCTCTCGCTGTTCACCCGTCACGTAAGTACCAGGCCGACGGAGGTCCGTCCCCCGGCAATGTCATCGCCTTCCTACGGTCGCTCCGCCTCGAGGACGACATCTGGCTATTCGTTCGAGCCCTTTCGATCAACTTCCTCCTCGGCGCAACCGACGCCCACGCCAAGAACTACGCGATCCTCCACACCGACGATGCACCACCCCGGCTCGCACCGCTCTACGACATCGCGTCGATCTACCCCTACTCCCCGACTCGGAGTCAGCGCAGACTCGCCATGAAGATCGGTAGCCGGTACGGCTACGACGAGATCACCCTCCGCCACTGGATTACCTTCGCCGAAGCCAATGGTCTCGACCCGAATGTCGTCACCGCCCAGCTATACCTTGACGCTGGTGAATTGCCCGGGGCACTCCGAGCTGCCCTCGATGTGCACGCCCCGCGCACGGACGACGAACACCGATTGGCGGAGACACTTCTGGATGGAGTCGACGCTCAGTGTCGGCAGGTTCTCGCCTGGTTCGGGTGAGCTCTCCGAGTTGCGGCCACGACGACGCCTGTCACCACCAGTCGAGCGGGGTGCCGTAGAGCCGGTCGTGCGGCAGGCTCCGGGCGATCAGCTCGGTGAGGGCCTCGTGGTCGTTCTTCAACGCGGTACCGCGGCGGGTCGGCCGGAGCTCGCCCTTGTACTTGCGCACCAGTCCCAGGGCGCGGGCCCAGTCCCGCAGCTGCCAGATCGGGAACGTGAGGTCTTCGCGATTGTTCTTCCCGATCCACGTGCGGTCCCAGCCGGTGTCGGCCATGAGTTGCTCGACCATCGTCGGCGGCAGGTACCCGGCCGCGGTGAGCTTGACCCCGTCACCGACCCGCTCGAGCAGGATCTGCAGCTTCGCGGCCTCGTCCCGCTGGACTTCCCTGAGCGTGGCGGGCGTGTCGGCGATACCGGCCACTCGCCGCTGCGCATCCTCGAGGTCGAACTCTTCCGCGTCCCACCCAGCCCAGAACTCGATCACCTCCGGGTCCCAGTCCTCCGGGTCCATGTCCCCGGCGATCCACTCGGTGTATGACCAGACTCCCCCGCAGTCCTCCGGTGGGCATGCTCGGCGACCGGCCACCACGGTCGCATCGGGGAACTCGCCGTCGTCGTCGTCAGGTTCCAGGACCTTCTCCACGGTGACGCGGTGCGACCAACCGTCACCGAAGTCGTACAGGTAGAGGAACTTGTCGCCCACGCTGTGCGCCAGCTCGTCGAGCCGTACGTCGGCCTCGTCGAGCTCGCCCATCTCCCCGGCGTCGGGGTAGTCCATGGAGGCGAAGCGCTCGGCATCGCGGTCCTGGCGCGAGGATGCGTGGACGAACTCGTGGAGGTGACTGTTCGTCCAGCCCATGGCTTCCTGCAGGATCAGGTGCAGGCGCGGCAACATGAGGTCGCTACGCAGGTCCAGGCGTCGCCAGATGGGCGGGGACGAGTCCAGCAGCTCGACCTTGACGCGATACGTCACCGGCGACTCGCGCCTCGGGTGCCGCCGGTTGACGGCCGGGCGCTCCCACGGGGACTGATAGTCAGCCCCGGCCACCAGCGAGGCCATCAACTCGGTCTGCGGGACTCCCGCGCTCGCCAATGCGTCGAGAACCGCGTGCTTCAACTCGTCTGCGGTGAGGTCGCCTGGTCCGTAGGGGCGATCTGTCGAAGGCGTCACCTCACCGACGATACGAGATGCGAGTGGCGTGCTGGGACGCCCCCGTTCGGGAAAGTAGGCTCAGCCGCCATGGACACCGACGAGCCCGGGCTGTTCGACCTACCCGAGTCCGCGCCTGAGCCCACCCCGCAACCCTCGCCTGCGCAGCCCCGTCCCGGGAGGAACCGCGAGACGTGGGCCTGCACTGTCACCGCGGAGGTGACCATCGTCGATGCGGCGACGGTAACGGCGGCCCTCACGCGGTACCTCAAGGACACCGTGGTGGTCGACGCGTTCTCCGGTGAGGTGATCGAGGATCCTGCGAGTGAGGATGCGGGACCCGATCCCGACCTTCCTCCACTGCCTCAACTGGCCTGGCTGATCTGGCCTACGCGCGGTCAGGAGGAGCTTCTCGAAGAGAACGCGTTCCGGGTTCTCGATGTCGAGAGCACTGTGACCACCGAGACCTACGACCGGGGCACGATCACGTGGACGGTCACGGTCAAGCTCACCGACGTCCAGCTCTTTCGTCGCCTCGCCACGCAAGCCCAGCCCGCCGACGCCGTCCTTATCGCGAGCAGTCTGGCGGTCGCGTGGCAGCGCGCTGCCGACTCGTTCGCTCCCTTGCGTTCGATCCCCGGGATCTCGTGGCGGCCGGTGTCCGTCGACATCGCTCACGTGCCGGCGCGAAAGCGATGACGACGGCCGCCGCTCCCGCGCTCCGCGCACCGAGCCCCCAACCACCGGGCGGATCCCGCCGAGTGGACGATCCCGCTCGATCCGGGGCGCTCGCCCCCGACGCGGAGCGATCGGGCGGAGGCCAGGACGGTCAGCACGCGGGTCGAGCGACGTGCGGTAGTTGCGCGGAGTGGCGGGGTCCCTTGTGTAGGCCCACGGCGCCGGGGTGGCGGAGAGCCGAGGTGATCTGCCTGCCGGGTGTCGCCCCGGCGCTCAACTGCGGGACCTCCGAAAGGGACGTGCTCGCCTCGACGATGCGCCCACTCGCCCATGTCGACCTCCCGATGATCGGCAGTCCACCATTGCGCATCTGGGTGGACCTTCCGCGGTGGGGCGACGGCTCCACCGGCGAGGGCCCGATCCCCGAGCTGACAAATAACGTGATCACCTCGTGGCTCACCGGACCCGCTCCGTCTTAACGCTCGCTGTCCGACGTGGACTGCGGTCTTGAGGGCGACGACGACAAGGCCCACGACCGCCGAGAGCGGACCGCCACTTCCCGCCATTCGAACCGACCGGCATAGACCAACTCGTGCGGCGCGACGTAGAGCTGGTCCACGCTATTCACCCACCGCGCCCTCAACTCGTCACAGGGGCCTACAAGGCTGTGACTTGCTGGGGAGTGCCTGTGGATTAACAGCTGAATATTCGCGCTGACCTGCCTTTATGTTATCTGCGGGTAATGGCGCTTAGTGAGTTTCCCGCCCGAGGAGTGTCCTCTCGATGTGCTTCCATAGGTGGCAGTCGAGAGAAAGGCCCCTTCGTGGCGATCAAGTATCTGTTCGCAGATGAGAGTGGCGACCTCCAGTTCCTCCGCAATGGGAAGGCATCCAGGTACTTCGCGGTTGGCACGCTGTGCGCCGACGAAGAACAGGTGTGGGCGCTCCGGACGCGCCTCATGCGGCTCCGGGACGAACTGGCCTGGAAGGCCCAGGGTTTGGATTCGTGTTTCCACGCCTCTCCGGACGCCCAGGTCGTGCGAGACGCGGTGTTCGACGCCTTGGTGGAACTTGAGTTCCGGTTCGACATCACTCTGTTGGAGAAGTCCAAGGCCCAGCCCTCGATCCGCCCAACCGAACCGAAGTTCTACCAGTACGCCTGGTTTTTTCATCTCAGTCGGGCCGCCCCTCAGTTGTTCCACCAGGGCGATTCCATCCAGGTCGTCGCCGCTCAGATGGGAACCAGGAAGACCCGGGCTGCGTTCAGGGGCGCCGTGGACGATGTCATGGCCCAGTGTCTGCCCTTCCGCGCCAAGCGAGTATTGGCATTCTGGCGGGATGAGTCCGACTTCGGTCTCCAGGCTGCGGACTACTGCACCTGGGCGGTCACACGGAAGTGGGAGACCGGCGACGACCGGGCTCACAGACTGATCCGGAGCAAGATCAGGATCGAGAGTGACTACTTCGGGCACGGCACCGAGCACTACTACTGACGCACGAAACCCCAACCAACTAGGGATCATTCCCGAAGCCCAGGGGCTCTTTCGTCGATTGGGGTCGCACTGAAAATGTACCACCGTGTCAAGCAACTTGACAGCCCCAAAGCGTGTCGAGGTCATGACGGGCGGCCCTCCATGCCGGTCTCGCAATCAGCCCGTCGACTGCGGCCTGCTCGGACAACGCCTCGGCTGCGTCCAGAAGCGCAGACCGGGCACTGACGAGCAGATCGCCACTACCCCCTCCAGGACTGTTCATGTGCCCTCATCCATTCGATCAACTCGTTCGCCTCTGCGGGTGCCCGGCCCGGCCCGGTCATGAGGTCCACAGCCACCTGGGCCGGGCGGGCGACCGTGAGCCCTTCCAACGCGGTCATGGCGCGTTCCATGACGACGGGGTAAGTGGGTTCGATCAGCAGCACGTTCGCTCCCGCTTCGGTCGCGCGCAAGCCCCAGTTCGCCGCTGCACGTTCGACGTTTCGGACGTACACCATCGCCGACCTGGCTGGCGCGTAGGCAGCCCACGCTGCTGCTGCGACGGACCCGGTCAGCGCGTAGTCGACGTCCTCTTCCTCGCGCACCGTATCGAGAAGGTCCGACAGGCCCCGGGGAGCGATCCAATGGGACACGGCATTGGACCGGAGTAACTGATAGTCGTCGCTCCATCTGCGCAGAAGAGCTGCCCAATCGGACACCAGGAATCGCCGGTCAGGCAGCCGCTGCGCAAGTTCCTGATCTTCGAGAAACTGCATCACACGGTATACCGACCCCACCGAGGCATTGGCGACGTCGGCGAGTTCCCGCACACGCCATGGCCCGGGAAGATCGAGTAGCGCTCTGACTACCTTCGCTGCGGGTTCTCCCTTGAGGGTGCCCCTCGGGCGCCCTGGCCCCCGCCAGGGATCTCTTTCGGCACCACGATCCGAGACGAAGAGTGCGGGAACGGGGGATGAAACCCTCATATTGCCGGTCGCATCGATATATGAAATGCCAGCCGCGTCGAGCCGCGCACGGTCGGCGGGCGCGAGATAGCGAGTCAAGACCAGGCACCCACTGTCCGGCACCTGGGCCATAGTGTCGCCGCACCTCTTCCGAAGCGCAGGTATGTCGCGAGCTACGACGGCGCTCTTGACGGTGACACAGAATGTTGCGGCACTCCCATCGGGAGCCTCGGCGACCATCAGAGAATCGGCGCCGCCAGATGTCGACGATGTAGCGCCCTGCCTGGTATCGATCTTCCACGCCGGCGGGAGTCTCTCGCGAAGTGCCTGGGACGCGGCATCGACGAGTTCCGCCTCCGAAGGGGGTCTCGAATCTATCGTCTTGCCGTTTATCATGTTCGGATAATAGCGCCGTTCCGCAGCCAACGGAAGCGGACAATTTGCCGAACACCGCCAGCGCGACGCGAGTCAGCCGCCCTCGGGCCACACCACGTCCTGCACGACCTCGTTGCGTCGCAGGAACCACGGCGTGAAAGGCGGGTCGAACCGGGCGTACCTGGGCGGCCCGGTGGCGACCAGCCCGGCCCGGGCGATCGCGGCCTCGAGGTCGGCCAGGTGGCGTCGATAGGCCGACTCGCTCCACCGTCCCGAGTAGCGCACTGCTGCGGCGACACGGTCGGGCACCTGCTTGACCCGCACCCGAGGATCGGTGGGCACCGGCGCGGTCGCGGCGGTGAGCGAGGCGGGCAGGACAAAGGCGACCACGTGCTCGCCGCCGTCGGCCTCGGTCTGGACCACGGGCGCGGTCATGGCGACCTTCTCGGAGCCGGATGCCTCCTGGACGACCGGCGCCGTCATGGCGATGGACCCGGCGGACTTAGTGTGACCGGTGATGTACCTGAAGAGAGCCCTGAACGCCTGGTTGCCGGCACTGCTGAAGGACCCGCGAACGGACACCTCCGCCGCGGCGTGGGAGGGGTACCGCCGCAGCTCGAACTTCGGGTGATGCTCGAGCACCTCGTAGGGCTGCTGCTCGGTCATGAATCGACGGTACGCGCGTTACCGAACGGCGGCGCCGCGCGTCCAGTCACCGGAGACTGCCAGGCGGGCATGCCACTGGGCGACGTGGTGCGGGTGGAAGATCGCGACGACGACGATGACGACGACGAGGCCCACCTCCACCCGCCCGACCCGCGGCTGCCGGGTGGCGCGGAACCGGCCGGGTCAGCCCGAGAGTCCGCGGAGCCAGTCGACGATCGCGCCGGCCAGCTCGTCCGGGGCCTCCACCGGCAGCATGTGTCCGGTCTCCGGGATCTCGACGTAGGTGACGCGACCAGCCCCGGCCCCATTCGCCTCAGCACCGTTCGTTTCAGCCCACCGCCGCTGCTCCTCGGTCGGCACCACCTGGTCATCCGACGCCCCCACGATCAGCACCGGGCACCCGGCCCGCGCCGGAAACTGGCTGCGGTCCGGGCGGGCGCCGATCGCCACCGAATGGGCAGCGAACCGCTCCGGCCCGTACACCCGCGCCGCGCGCAGCCGCTCGGCCCGGACCTCGGGATCGTGGCCGCGGTCGCCGTAGTAGACCGCCTCCATGCCGTCGAGCGCGATTTCCTCGTACGCCTCCGGGCTCAGTCCCGCGGCACGATCGTCCCGCGCCTTCGCCGCCTCCGGATCCTCACCACCCACCGGGGCGGTGACCAGGACGAGCCCGGCCAGCAACGACGGGTGCCGCTCCGCGAGATGCATCGCCACCACGCCACCGAGGGAGTGCCCGACGACGACGCTGCCAGGCGCGACCCGGCCCGCCACCTCGTCGACGAGTGCATCGAGGTCGGCCACGGCCGGAAGGTCCAGCGGCGTGGCGTGGACGTCGTCCGGCAGTGCGCGCAGCACCGGCGCCCACGTCTGTGCGTCACCGTGGAGGCCGGGGAGGAGGACGAGGTCGGTCATGGCCGCGAGGCTACCCATCCGGAACGCTCCTCGCGCCCCGCTCCCTCACTCCACACACAGTTAGAACGGGTGCCCCACCGGGTCGAGGTGCACCTGCGCCGGGCCGTCGGGCCAGGTCGGCGCGCGGAAGTCGGGAAGGTCTCGCAGCCGAGCGAGCGGGGTGCGCTTATTGATGAGATCAGCGCGCAGAGCTGACGCGGTGACAGCACAGTCCCGTCGGGCTCAATGATGGGACGACGAGGATCGCCGTCGCCCCTAACCTGGTCACGGGTGCTGGATTGTGCGCAACCACTTGAGGTCCCGACCTGGATGGGACGGCAGGGCGACGCCCGCCTCGCTATTCGCCCTCCGGTCCGTTCTTATGGGATCGACGGGGCAGAAACTTTGACGCTCGCGAGTTGAGAGACCGCGGGGATTCTGCCGCTGTGTCCTCGGAGGACGCGGTCTCGTCCTCGACCGCCTCATCGTCGGTGCGATTCCGAAGCAGCCGCTTGCTGAGCCCCTCTGCGGCCCTGCCGGTGGCCAGCCGCGCAGACTCGAGTGTGTTGCTGCCTGCCTGCACTGCGCCGCCGAGGCCTTCCGTCCCGGAGGCGACCACCTTGTCTCGTGCTTCGAGGGCGGCATCTCGCCAGCGTCGGCCTTCGAGGTCGGCCTGGTCACCGTCGATGCCGAGAAGTTGCTGGAAGCCGATGACGTCGTTGTGGACCTTGTTGCGAGCGCTCAGCACCCTGGGTGCGGCCATCGGGTTGAGCAGCAGTTTGGCGTCGGCCAGACCAGCGGCGGCATCCATGCGCTGAAGCAGTGAGGCAGTGCCGGTCGCGAGCTGGTCGAGCCGCCGCTGCCTGGCCAGCTGCAGTCCCTCGCGATGGTCGTCGAGTTCGTCGGGCGACGCGTCAAGAACTCGGTCGAGCTCCAGCACGGCGATGCCTTCCTGGAGACGGAAGCAGTGTGCGAGCACGGCCAGCCATTCCTGGACTGTTCGCTCCGCTTGCTTAGAGACATCAGCCAGGTCGTTCACTTTGTCCTGGCTCTCCAGCTTTTCGGCGATGCCGGACAACTGCTTTAGCGCGTAGGCCTGCGTCCGCCCGATGGCGAGGCTTGTCGATTGCACCTTGGACCAGGTGATCTCTGAGACTCGTCCGACTGAGTCGCGGATGGTCATCGCTTCGTCGAGCACAAAGTCGACGCCGATCATGTCCGCGATCACGGCGTCCTTCTGGGCCCGCAGTACGTCGTCGACCTTGGCGTCGATGACGGCGAGGTAGTCGGTGATCTCGTCCATCGTTTGCTGCATGGCCATCTGCGCCATGACTCCGGCGGCGCCGGCCAGCATTGCGGGATTGGCGAGTGTCTGCCCGGAACCGTTCACGATCTCGAGGATGCCCTTGATCTTCCCGTTGTCCTCGGTGAGGATCGCGCGGCTCACCCCGGTGCGGGAACCGGTCATCTTGCGAGTCTTGTCGAACGCCGCTGCCGACTCCTTGGTGAGCTTGACCCAACGACCAGATTCGGCAGAGATCCCCGCCCCTGCTTGGGCGACGCCAGCTGCCGTATTGAGCGTGGAACTGATCCGCTTCAGATCCAACTCCTTCGATGGAAGGCCTTGCGAAGCCAGGAACTGTTCCACCGCGGTGCTGTCGCCGATCACGGCGACGCCGTCCCCGTCGTTGATCAACTCGATCTCGTGTGTCATTGACTACTCCAATGTGAGCGGGGTTCGCCCGCAGCCTGACGATAAGAATGCACTATCGGTACGACACTCGCTGGCGCCGGTCGGGCGCCCGCACACTTGGACACTCTGGAATGGGCCGGGCCCGGAGCTGGCACCTGCCCAGACGCAAGTAGTCGCCTACCTCCTCGCACTCCGCTCGGTCGCATCTGCCGGGCGGGCGGGACCAGCGCTCGGTAGCAGCCTGCCGACGGTGGTCGACCCCGCCCCGCGTTGCGCGAAGTGTCAGCTTCACGGACACGCGCTGGTTCGTCGTTGCTCCAGCGCGCAACTGCACCCGTTGCAGTGGTACCGATCCCCGCTCCCTCACTCCTCACAGAGACAGAACGGATGCCCCACCGGGTCGAGGTACACCACGAACTGCCCGTCAGGGCTGGGCTGGTGGTCGTGCCGGCGGGCGCCGGCGGCCAGGACGGCCGGCTCGGAGTCGGCGATCGAGTCCACGTAGAAGTCGAGGTGCACCTGCGTGGGGACCGGACCGCCTGGCCAGGTCGGCGCGCGGAAGTCGGGGACGGTCTGGCACGCGAGCGCGACCGCGCCCGGCTCGCCCTCCGGCGGCACGACGTCGACCCAATCCGAGTATTCGGCGTCGTCACGAATCCGCCAGCCGAGCATCGCGGCGTAGAACTCGGCGAGCTCGCGAGCGTCGGGGCAGTCGAGTGCGACGACCACACGCCGCGCGGTGATCCCAGCCATGGCACCGCGCTACGACCTGCACTCCAGGCGCCTCAAGCACTCACGGACCGAGGCTCCTCCCGGCGGCCGGAGCTGGGGCGCTCCCCCGGTGCGCTCTGGGAATCGGCGACGACGACGAGGGCCCGCCGCCGCCCGCAGCGACCCGCACCTGGCGGCGCTGCGCCTGACGCAGGCGGGGATCGCGACCCACATCGTGGAGATGGGCCGCAGCTGGGACACGCCGGGGCCGGACGGCAAGATCTTCTCGGGCATGCTCAATCCGGACAAGCGCTCCACCTGGCTCTCGGACACCACCAGCCAGCCGGTCAGCAACTTCATGGGCTTCGGGATCGACAAGAAGGTGGAGCGCTACGTCGGGGTCCTCGACGCCGAGAAGTTCTCAGGGGTCAAGGTCTACCAGGGCCGCGGCGTGGGCGGTGGCTCGCTGGTCAACGGCGGCATGGCCGTCACGCCCAAGCGCAGCCACTTCGAGCACATCCTCCCGAACGTCGATGCGGCCCAGATGTACGGCACCTACTTCCCTCGCGCGAACGCCGCTCTCGGCGTGAACCACATCGACCAGGCGTGGTTCGAGTCGAGCCCCTGGTACCAGTTCGCCCGCGTGGGCCGGAAGACCGCGCACCGCTCCGGGTTCGCCACGACCTTCGTGCCCAACGTCTACGACTTCGACTACATGAAGCGCGAGGCGGCGGGCACCGCGCAGGCCTCCGCGCTCGGCGGCGAGGTGATCTACGGCAACAACGCCGGCAAGAAGTCGCTGGACAAGACGTATCTGGCCCAGGCTGCCGCCACCGGCCGGCTCACCATCTCGCCGCTGCACCGCGTCAAGGCCGTCACCCGGCCACCGGGGGCGGGTACCGAGTGACGATCGAGCAGATCGACGAGCAGGGCGCGGTGATCGCCACCAAGAACGTCACCGCCGACAAGGTCTTCTTTGCCGCCGGCAGCATCGGCACCAGCAAGCTGCTCGTGTCCATGAAGGGCCAGGGCCTCCTGCCCAACCTGTCGAACCAGGTGGGCGAGGGCTGGGGCAACAACGGCAACATCATGGTGGGGCGCGCCAACCACATGTGGGACGCCACCGGGTCCAAGCAGTCGACCATCCCCACCCTCGGGATCGACAACTGGGACGATCCCACCGCCTCGATCTTCGCCGAGATCGCGCCCCTGCCCGCCGGGATCGAGACCTACGTGAGCCTCTACCTGGCGATTGCCAACAACCCCGAGCGGGCCCGCTTCCTCTACAACTCCGCCACCGGCAAGGTTGACCTGTCCTGGACCGTGGCGCAGAACCAGCCGGGCATCGCCATGGCCAAGCGCGTCTTTGACAAGATCAACAAGAAGGAGGGGACGGTCTACCGCTCCGACCTGTTCGGCCTGAGCAAGACCTGGGGCGACGACTTCACCTACCACCCCCTGGGCGGCTGCCTGCTGGGCAAGGCCACCGACAGCCACGGCCGCCTCCACGAGTACCCCGGCCTCTACGTGATGGACGGCTCCCTCGTGCCGGGCAACGTGGGCGTCAACCCGTTCGTCACCATCACCGCCCTGGCCGAGCGGAACATGGACGCGATCATCGCGGGCGACCTGCAGTAGGCCTCGCTGCTCCGGGCCCGCGCGCGTCGGGCCCACCACCCACGCGGGCCGGTTCCCTCGCCGGGGGCCGGCCCGTGTGGCGTGGTGGGACGGCGTCGGGCGCGCTGCTCCAGGTGGTGTGGTGCGGCGCAGTCGACGACCACGACCACGGCCATGGCCAAGGCCAAGGCCATGGCGACGACGACAACGCCCGCCCCTCCGACCGGGCCCGCCGGGGCGGGGTGGGCGGAACCGGTGTACCAACCGCGCCCGGGACCGGGTGCGTTACCGGCCGGGCCGCTCGGCTACGGCCCGGTCTCGTCCGCCGCCGCCTGCCCTAGTCGTCCTCCGGTTCCCCTTGGCCCGACCGACGGGTGAGCAGCGTGGTCGAACGCGAGGTGAGAGAACGCCGCGCCGGCTCGGACGCACCCTCGAGTACCACGTTCTCGCCGGTCCCGTCCTCCGTACCCTTACGAAGCAACCGCTTGCTGAGCCCCTCGGCGGCCTTCCCGGTGACGAGCCTGGCCGACTCGATCGTGTGGCTGCCGGCCTGGACCGCGGACTCCAGCCCGTCCGAACCGGAAGCCACCACCTTGTCCCGTGCTTCGAGCGCGGCGTCGCGCCATCGTCGACCTTCGAGTTCGGCCTGATCACCTGCGATGCCGAGGAGCTGCTGGAAGCTGATGACGTCGTTGTGGACCCTGTTGCGTGAGGAAAGCACCCTGGGTGCGGCCATCGGGTTCAACAGCAGCTTGGAATCGGCGCGACCGGCTGCCGCATCCATTCGTTCCAGCAACGACGCGGTCGCCGTGGCGAGTTGCTCGAGGCGCCTCTGCCGGGCCAGCCGAATCCCCTGTCGGTGGTCGTCGAGCTCTTCGGGCGACGACGCCAGGACTCGGTCGAGTTCCAGCACACCGAGTCCATCGTGGAGGCGGAAGCAATGCGCCAGCACGGCCAACCACTCCTGGACTGTGCGCTCGGCCTCTCTAGCCGTGTCCGCCAGGTCATTGACCTTGCGCTGCGCCTCGAGCTTGTCGGCGATACCCGCCAGCTGCTTCAGTGCGTAGGCCTGCGTTCGGCTGATGGTGTGGTGACTCGACTGCACCTTGGACCATGTGATCTCTGAAACGCGGCCAACCGTGTCCCGGATGGTCATCGCCTCGTCGAGCACAAAATCCACGCCGATCATATCGGCGAGTACCGCGTCCTTCTGGGCCCGCAGAATGTCGTCCACCTTGGCGTCGATCACCGCGAGGTAGTCCGTGATCTCGTCCATCGTCTGCTGCATGGCCATCTGTGCCATGAGTCCCGCGGCCCCTGCCAGGACCGCCGGATTGGTGAGCGCGGGCCCTGCCCCGTTCACGATCTCGAGAATCCCCTTGATCCTCCCGTTCTCCTCGGTGAGGATCGCCCGACACACCCCGTCCCGTGAACCCGTCATCTTGCGGGTCGTGTGGAACGCCTTGGCAGACTCCTCGGTGAGCTTCACCCACCGACTCGACTCCGCGGAGATCTCGGATCCGGCCCGGACCGCGCCCGCCGCAGAGTTGAGCGCGGAACCGATCCGCGACATGTCCAGTGCTTTCGACGGCAACCCCTGCGACGTGAGGAACTGCTCCACCACTGAGCCCGACCGAAAACGGCTACGCCGTCACCGTCGTGGACCAGCTCGATCTCGTATGTCATCCATTGCTCCCATGTGAGCGGGGTTCGCACCCGCGGACTGGAGATAAGAATGCACTACCGGTACGACACGTGAAGCCGGAAGGGCGAGCATTCGCGCGGCGAGCGCCCCACAGGCACCGGCCCCGGGCCGGGGACAGTGGGAACGGAGTGCCTGATCAGGAACCGTCTTCGGCCGACGAGGACCCGCGCCGCCGCCACAGGGCCAGGAGCGCGACCACCAGCAGGGCCCCCAACCCGACTGCCCCCCATACCGTCCACGAGAGGCCACCCGTCACATCGACGGGCTCCCCCTCCCCCTGGTCCGGGAACGAGACCTCGGCAGACGCGGTTTCCTTTCCGTAGCCGCTATCCAGCGTCACATCCGCCGACCAGGGCCCCGCCGGGAACGTGCTGCTCTCGGGCACCTCGATGATCAGCTCCCCGGTGGACCCGGGGGGAATGGTCCTTCCACCGGAGTCGATGGCGGGGACGGAGAGCCCGCCGGGGCCGTTGGTGAGGTCAAGGGTCCCGGACACCTCGACCGCCCTCTCACCGGTGTTTTCCAGAATCGCCTTGATCGCGACCGAACCAGCGGCCAGCCGGATCGGCAACAACGACGTGATGGAGAAGCTCGGACGAGGACCGTCCCCGGCGCCCACCGACAGGTACATACGGATGCCGACGCGACTCACGGCCTTGACGGCGTCGGCGTTCGCCGTGTCAGCCTTCGTCGACATCCAGATGATCGCGTACTGCTCGATCTCAGGTGCGTCGGCAGGGACGTCCACGGAGACCGTCACGATCTCCTCCTGCCCCGGGTCGAGCGTGACTTCCGTCTTGTCGAGTGAGCTCCACGTGGTCAGCGCGTTGGTGGCCCCGCGGGGTTCGGCCTGGTAGCCCATGTCATCGACATGAGCTGCACCGACGTACAGGTCGAACGTGGCGCGCTCTGTCATGGTGCTCGACACGACGATCTGTCGTTCCATCCGCTTTCCCGGCGGGACGTTGTCGACGATGTAGGTCGATGCGCGGGGATTGTCGGCGAGTTCCACCGGCACCTGCCCGATCCGGATGCCGAACCCGCCTGACCCCTCCTGTGCCGATGCCATACCGCCAGGGGCGCAGAGACCCAGAAGCACGGCTATCAGCACTGCCGTTCCCGCCGACAGCATTCGACTCATATTCGGTGCCCTCACAGTTGTTTACGCCGCGAGACGGGGCGCGGCATTGTGCCGGTCCCACCCTCGGCAGGACGATCGCCGGTGGTCGCCCCCACCAGGGTGGGAGCGACCATCCCTGCTGCGCCCCTCCGGTTCGGTTCGTTCAGTACAGCGACTGCGTCAGGGTGGCCGAGTACTCCCCGGCCTGGACGTCAACGACGGTGGTATCACCCTCGGTCACAGTGGGAAGCGTCACCCTGAGGTTGGGCGTGTACGTGGTGGAGACGTCGGGGAGCGTGATCCCCGTGCGGTTCAGCAACGTGACCTGCGAGCTCATGTTCGAGGCCTCAGCCCAGCTACCCACCGACGTGGTGTTCCCGTTGATACCGGTGACAGCAGTGAGCCACATCCGGACGTTCTCGTTGCCGATAGTGGCGCCGCCACTCGTGGTGAAGTCGGTGATGTCCGCCCGCAGCGCATAGGCTCGAGGACTCCCGGCCCGGTCGTCTCGAATGCTCGGGGCCGTCATGGCACTATCCGCCCGGTCGCCGCCGAAGTTGACGATGAGTGATGTGGACGCCTGCGGCGCAACAGAGAACCGGAGCGAGCCGGCAGCATTCGGGCTGACGGTCAGGTTGACCGTGGTGTCCGCGGTATCGGCGGCATTGCCGCCCTGGGCGTGGGCGGTTGCGGCAGGCGCGATCAGCCCGAGCGACGCGGCGAGTGCGCACGCGCTGAGAATCCTCTTGTTCATTGCACTTCCTCGAGCTCGACAGGAGAGTTGGACATCGGCCCGACCCCGGAGAGCCGGCCCAGGGCGATCAGATCGCCCACGACCGCACGATATGACGGCCGTCACAAAGCTACCCTAGATGGACGGTTGTTTAGGTTTCAACGCGCCCGTCCTGCCAACCCGTCATCGCAGGGCGGGCCCGGTCGGCGGTGGACCCCCGGTGCCAGTTCCGGGCAAAGATCGCGCTCTGCCAGCTTGTCCTCGGCTCGCGGTGACCGAATCGCCCCTGCGGCACGTTCCCTGACGGCCGACTGCCGCGACCCGACGGGGCCGGGATGTGAGTTCACGCTGTGCGCTTGCCAACCGAAACCTGACGGATCCCTTAACTCCTTAGACCTCATGGCACGACCGGGCCATGAGCACTTCCGTTGGGAACGGCTGCGGTGGAACGCTGAAGGGTGACACCCACCAGGACGGGGCCAGATCGACGGGAGCGGACCCATGAAGGCTGTCGTGTTCGAGGGCTACAAGACCTTCCCCGTGATGAAGGAGGTCGACAAACCCTCCCCCGGCCCTGGCGAGGTCCTGCTCAAGGTGGCCGGCTCCGGCGCCTGCCATTCCGACGTGGGACTGTTCCACGAGTACCCGGGCGATCCCTCGGGATTCCTCACCCCGCCGTTCGTCCTGGGCCACGAGGTGTCGGGGTGGGTCGAGGAGCTGGGCGCGGGCGTCTCCGGAGTGACGGTGGGCCAGGCCTACCTGGTCTACGGCCCGATCGGCTGCGGCCACTGCGTGTCGTGTGCGCGCGGGCAGGACACGTACTGCCTGGACGTGCCGTCGGTCGGGCACCTGGGCACCGGGCTCGGTCGCGACGGTGGGATGGCCGAGTACATGACCACCTACGCCCGTAACCTCGTCCCCCTGGGAGACCTGGACCCGGTGGCCGCCGCCCCCCTGACGGACGCCTCCCTCACCTGCTACCACGCGATCAAGCGGGTGCTGCCCCACCTCACCACGCCGGGGGCCACCGCCCTGTGCATCGGCCTGGGCGGTCTCGGGCTGGCAGGGGTGCAGATCATCCGGGCCCTCACCGGGGCCACCGTCTACGCCACCGACACCAAACCGGACGCCGTCGCGGTGGCGGAGACCTACGGTGCGATCGGTATCCCGACCGAGGGTGCCGCCGAGAGGATCAAGCAGCTCACCGGCGGCCGCGGCATCAGCGCGGTGTTCGACTTCGTCGGCGCGGGCCCGACCCTCGAACTGGCCGCCGCCACCGTGGCCCAGCGGGGCGCCCTCACGGTGCTGGGCCTGGCCGGACACGACTTCGCCTGGAACGCCTTCACGGTGCCGTTCGAGGTGAACTTCTCGTGCACGTACTGGGGTGGCCTCGACGAGCTCTTCGAGGTGGTGGAGCTGTACCGGACGGGGAAGATCACCCCTCGTGTTCAGGTCTATCCGCTGGACCGCGCGCTGGACGCCTACCAGGACCTCCTCGACGGCAAGGTCAGCGGCCGCGCGGTCATCGCCCCGCACGGCGGGTGACCGCAGCGGCAGTACCGGTCCGTAAGTGATCACTAGTCCAGGTGATCGACGCCCCTTCGGTGGCCACGGCTCGCTCGGGTGGCTGCTCGAAGGTCGGGCCGTGCCACCGTCCTGAACTGCACACATCCGCGCCCCGGTCCGGTGCCCACTCACGCCGGTTCCCCGACCTGCGGTGTCCGACATGCCTCTTGACGGGTGACAAGCCTGAAGTTAACTTATGGAAGTCACACTCCTGTAACGCTCATCACACTGACGCCGTGTCCCGGGAACGGGTTTCCTCCGTTCCCGTGCTCGTCGCGTTGCGCGCTACCCGACAGTGGTGACGATCGGGGGCCGGGGGTTCGTGCCGGCCGGCGGGCCCACACCCCGGCAGTGACGCGCCGGCGGACAGGAGTCCTCATCCCACGCACGTCACCCCGCACCGCACCGCACGTCCCACCGTCGAAAGGCCCACCATGCCCCGCACCACCGCGCCCCGCACCACCGCGCGCCGCACCTCAGCCCGCCGCACCACCGCGACCCTGGCCGCCACCCTGATGGCCGCCGCGCTCCTGCCGGCCACCGCCGCCACGGCGTCCGCCGAGCCCGTCCCCGCCGCCTGCGCCACCAGTCAGACGCGGACCTTCGCCTGGCCCGGCAGCCTGGGCACCGAGTACTACCTCACCAAGGAGGTGGTGGGCGATGGCACCGCGGCACCGGGTGGGACCGTCACCTTCCGCACAACCGTGAGCGGGAACGGGGCCCTGGTGACCCGGATCGAGGACTTCCACCCGCAGGGCTTCGTGCTGGTGGGCGCGCGCGAGAGCGTGTGGAAGCTCATCGGCGGGCAGACCTGGACCACCGTCACCGACGACGTGCGCTCCAACTCCGCCACCTCGTCGGTGTACCGGACCAGCTCGGGCTGGACCACCGCCGGCGGCAACCACGCCACGCTGGAGACCACCTACCGCGTCCCCGACGACGCCACCCCGGGCAATGTCCTGGACACCGGCGCGGGCATGGCCGTCGCGCTGTCGGACGGCGAGAAGGTGGCCAACCCCAGCGGCGCCTGCGTGACCATCCGCGAGAAGAACCCGGTCGAGCAGGTCACGGGCAGCCTCGAGAGCGTGGGGCTGGGTTCGCTCGGCACCGGCTCGGCCACGCTGGAGGGGATCGTGGGCGACCCGGCCACGTTCTCCGCGGACCTCATCAACCAGATCGACGTGGGCCAGCTCCTCGCCGGCCTGGCCGGGAGCTGACCTGGATGGGGAACAGACGGCCGGGGGCTGACCGGGCCGGGGGCGTCACCGGTCAGGGCCCTACGACGACGACAACCCCCGCCACCCACCGCGGGCCCGCATTGGCCGGGCCCGCGAAACCGGCCGGGTCCGCCGCGGCGCCCGCGCGGTCAGCCGCCCACGGCGCTGCTCAGCCGGGCGGCCAATCCTCGTCCTGCACCACTTCGTTGCGCCGCAGGAACCACGGCGTGAAGGGCGGGTTGAACCGGGCGAACCGGGGTGGGCCGGTGGCCACCAGCCCGGCCTGGGTAATCGCGGCCCCGAGCGCGGCGAGGTGACGCCGGTAGGACGTCTCGCTCCACCGCCCGGAGTAGCGCACCACCGCCGCCGCCCGCTCGGGCACCTGCCGCACCCGCACTCGGGGATCGGTGGGCACCGGTGCGGTCGCGGCGGTCAGCGAGGACGGCAGGACAAAGGCCCCCACGTGCTCGCCGCCGTCGGCCTGGATCTGTACGACCGGTGCCGTCATGGCGATCGACTCGGACCCGGCCGGCTCCTGGACCACCGGCGCCGTCATGGCCACGGACCCGGCCGTCTCGTTATGGCTGGTGATGTACCGGAACAGCGCGCCGAAGGCCTGGTTGCCAGCGCTGTCAAAGGACCCGCGGACGGCCACCTCCGCCACGGCGTGGGAGGGATAGCGGCGCAGCTCGAACCCCGGGTGCTCCTCGAGCACCTCGTAGGGCTGCTGCTCGGTCATGGCTGCGACGGTACGCCCCTGGACCTCCGCGGGCGGGGCGGAACCGACGGGTCCGGTGGAGGGGTGGTGCGGGGAGGTCGCGGGCGGTGACGACGGCAACGACGCCGCTCGTCCCCACCCCTGCCCGCGGTCATCGGGGAATCGGAACCGGCCGCCTCAGCCCCCGGGGGGCGCGGCTAGTTGTGGATCGTGCCGCTCGAGCCTCCCGGAGCCTGCCGAGTATCCGAACCTCCCGCCGGCAGCTGATCGCGCTTCCACCGCTGATGATCACAAGCGACCGGATACCCCGTCGGATAATGTTTCTCCCATGTACGGGAAGCGGAGCCGAGCTCCTATAACCGCGACTGGGTCGGGGCGGTCTTTTTCCGAGGCGCACCGTAACGCGGTCAATGAAGTCAGGCAGCGAGTAGGGACGTCCCCGCCGGTGTCAACGATCCGGACCTACGACAACGGCTTGGGCACCGTCCTCGTCACCTGCGCGTATGACCCGGACGGGGTACTGAAGGAGTACGCGGCCGAAGCGGCCGAGCAGTCCAGACGGATTGCCGGGCGGACGCAGCCATTCTCCGCGTCTGCCCCGGGCACGTTTCGCAGCACTGCACGCCAGGCAGAATTAGACGCCGCCAAGTTCCTTCGCGTCCTGGGCCTCCGCGATGCGTACGCCACATCCGCGACATCCGACGCCGGCATCGATGTACTGGGGACTCGCGTAGCTGCCCAGGTGAAGTGGCAGAAATCTCAAGTCGGCCGACCTGCAATCCAGTCGTTCCTGGGTGCGTGCCATCCGGATATCAGTAACCGGATTCTGTGCTTTTTCGCCTATAGCGGGTTCACGGCACCGGCCACGAACCTCGCCGACTCGGTGCCGATGGCCCTGTTCCGGTTTGACGGGTCCCCGACACAATGGTCACCCGCCAATCTGGTCGCACGCGAATTCGTCGAGGTCGCTCTCAAGAACCGTTGAACGACACCGCCTCGTCGTCCGAGGCGCCCACGATAAGCACCGGACACCCTTCCTGCGCGGGAAGTTTCCAGCGGTCGGGCCTTGCCGATCGCCACCGAGTGCGCGGCGAGCCACCACGCCTCCGAGCGAATACCCCACCACCAGGGCCGCGATGACCGGGGCCCAGGTCAGGGCGTCGCCGTGAAAGCCGGGGAGAAACACGAGGTGGTTTGTGGCACCACCCAAGGCCCCACCAGCGGCCTTCTTGTTGGACGAACGACCTGATTTTCCGAGTGTTCACGGCGTGAAGCAGAAAGCTCCGTGGGAGGATCCCACGATGCCTACTCGCAATAGATGGAAAACGCCACACGAGCAGGTGGTGGATGCCTCCGCTGAAATCGACATCTTCGCGTCCCCAGAGGAAGTCTGGAACCTGCTACGACCAGCTGAGAACGCCGTCCACCTCGACCCCACAACAGTAAGGGCGTTTCGGGTTCCGGGAACTCCGTCTGGAGTGGGCGAGATTCAGGGATTCATCGCTCGCCAGAACGGCCGGGAGTCCATCGGCATGGTTGAGGTTCTTGAGGAGACTCCGAACCGCTATGCGCTGACCCGCTCGATTGGCGTGGAAGACGACGCGCTCCGAATGGCCTACTACCTTCAACCCACGAGATCTGGGACTCGGTTGGAGCTGCGGTCAACGTTCACGATTCCCGTGGAACTATGGGACAAGACCGAAGCGGTGATCGACGACGTACGTCGGCGGCATCACGAGATGGCCCAGCGCATCAAGTGGGTAATCGAGGCAGACGTGCCCTACGTGGGGAAGCCCGCCACGAGGGGGTAAACGGTCGGGCGCGCTCGCAGGCACCTCACGCGTCGACTCGACTGCGGTGGCCGGGCGGGACGCCCAACCGATAACGGGAATCACCCGCACACCAGGCGCCCCACCCTCACCCCGTCCGGTGCCGCCCGGCCAGTCGGTGTCGGTCGGCCTCGGTCATCCCGCCCCACACGCCGTAGAGCTCCCCAGCCTCGATCGCGAACGTCCGGCACACCTCGAGCACGGCGCAGCCGCGGCAGATGGCGATGGCGGCGGCCTCCTTGCGCCGCCGCACCCCCTTGGGCTCGTCCTCCGCGCTGTAGAACAGGTCGTTCTCCCCCACGCAGGCGCCGTCATCCCTCCAGGCCCAGAACTCCGAGGTGGGTGTCAGATTCCTGAACCGGGGCACTCGTTCTCCTGTCGCAGTCGCATCCGTGGACACCAGAGTCGACCCCCGCGCACTCCGGGCGGGGTGCAGGTCGCGGTCGGGCACCCGCCCCGACCGGGGCGCACCCCGCCGCGAGGCGCGGAAGGTTAACGCCGCAGTGTCTCCCGAGACGCCCCCTGCCCGCCTCACCCTCAGGGGTGTGGTCGCGGGACGGTTCATTAGTTTCCGTTGCTACGATCCGCCCATGCCGATCAGGGTCACGGTGGTCAACGACCATCCCGTCGTGGTGGCCGGGGTCAACGCCTTCCTGGCCCCCTACTCCGACCGGGTCGAGGTGGTGGCCACGGACACGGTCTCCAGCGGTTCGGCGCCGGTGGACGTGGCGTTGTACGACTCGTTCGCCGCGCAGCTGGGTCGGCGCACGGCACTGGAGTCGCTGCTGCGGGAGCCGACCGTCTCCTCGGTGGCCGTCTACTCGTTCACCTCCCACCCGGGCGCGGTGAGCGACAGCCTCGAGGCCGGCGCCCACGGGTTCCTGTCCAAGTCGCTCACGGCGGCCGAGCTGGTGGGCGGCCTCGAGCAGATCGCGGCCGGGGACCGGGTGATCCTGCGGGGCGCGGGTCTGCCGGTGCTGCGCGCGGACCGGTGGCCGGCCAAGCAGGCGGGCCTGTCGCCGCGGGAGTCCGAGGTGGTCGGGCTGATCGTGCAGGGGCTGTCCAACGAGGAGATCGCCGAGCGGTGCTATCTCTCCCCCAACACGGTCAAGACGTATGTGCGCTCGGCCTACCGGAAGATGGGCGTGACCTCGCGGGCGCAGGCGGTGGCGTGGGGCATGGAGAACGGACTCGGGCCGGCGCGGTGACCGGCCCGCTCCGGTCGCGCCCGGCGCGGTGACCGGTTCGCTCCGGTCGCGACCGGCCCCGGTCCGCGTTAACGTCGGCTCCATGCCTGAATTCACCGTTCCCGGACTGTCCACCGCCGACTCGGCCACGCTCGCCGACACCCTGCAGAAGCGACTCACGGCGTGCAACGACCTGCACCTCACGCTCAAGCACGTGCACTGGAACGTGGTGGGCCCCAACTTCATCTCCGTCCACGAGATGCTGGACCCGCAGGTGGAGCTGGTACGCGGGTTCGCGGACGTGCTGGCCGAGCGCATCGCGACCCTGGGCGGATCCCCGGTGGGCACGATGGGTGCCAGCGCCGACCACCGCTCGTGGGACGACTACTCGCTGGGCCGCGACACCGCCCAGGCCCATCTGGGCGCCCTGGACAAGGTGTACGACGGGATGATCGGCGACCACCGCAAGGCCACCGCGGTGGCCGGAGAGGTGGACCCCGTCACCGAGGACCTGCTCATCGGCCAGACCGCCGAACTGGAGAAGTTCCAGTGGTTCGTCCGCGCCCACCTGGAGAACGCCGCCGGCCAGCTGCCCACCGCCGGCGACGCCTCCGAGAAGGGCGCCGCGCGGGACGCACGCGCCTGATCGAGCGCCGCGACCGGCATCGCCCGGACCGGGGAACGGGCCGGACTCCGCACGGGGGTCCGGCCCGTTCTTCGTGGGCGGGTGAGAGTGGCGACGTCGTCGTCATCTCGCGGCGGGGGCCGACCCCACCGCTTCGATCGTCACCGCGTCGCGCGGTCTCCCACAGTCCTGCGGTCGAGCGGGACCACGGTGGGCGTGCCCGCCACCGGGTCTGCCGCGATCAGACACGGGAGTCCGAAGACCTGCTCGACCAGTTCAGCGGTGAGCACGTCGGCCGGGGCGCCGGTCGCCACCACCCGACCGTCCTTCATCACGACCAGGTGCGTGGCGTAGCGGGCGGCCTGGTTGAGGTCGTGGAGCACGGCGACCACCGCGCGCCCGGCCTCGTGCTGGTCGCGGAGCAGGTCCAACACGTCGTACTGGTGCGCGATGTCCAGGTAGGTGGTGGGTTCGTCCAACAGGAGAACGGGCGTCTCCTGGGCGAGCAGCATGGCGATCCACACGCGTTGACGCTGGCCGCCGGAGAGTTCATCGACGAACCGCGTCGCCAGTTCGCTCACCCCGGTGGAGGCCATGGCGGCGGACACCGCGGTGTCGTCGGCGCGACTCCACTGGCGAAGCGGGCTGTGGTGCGGGTGCCGGCCCCGGGCCACCAGGTCGTCGACCCGGATCCCCTCCGGGGTGACGGCACCCTGCGGCAGGAGCCCGATCCGGCGAGCGACCTCCCTGGTCTTGAGCCGGTGCAGGTCGTGGCCGTCGAGCAGGACGCGTCCCTCCCCCGGCGCGATGACGCGGGCCAACGCCTTGAGCAGCGTGGACTTTCCGCAGGCGTTGGGGCCCACGATCACCGTGAACGCGTCCCCGGGAAGCTCCAGGTCGAGGCCGGTGGCCACGACACGACGCTCGTAGGCGAGCCGCGCCCCCTCGACCGCGAGCACCGGAGCCGGCGCGGGTGCAGCCGCGCGCGCGGAGGCGCCGTCGAGGGGGGCGTCACGCGCCCCGGGGGAGGTGCGCGGCATCAGCCCAGGATCTCCCGGACGTCGTCGAGGATCTCGCCGGCACCCAGGACACCGATGCCGACCATCCAGGTCTCGTCCTCGACCTCGTAGGTCTGCCCCGCCTTCACGGCGGGCAGGTCGCCCCACAGTCCGGTCACGGTCGCCATGGTGGTGGCCGTGGGGTCGCCGCCGGGGTTGGTGAAGAATACGACCTCACCGGTGATCTGCTCGTACAGCTCCGGCGAGAGCTCGGCCATGGAGTACTCGTTCCACTCGCGCTGGCCCAGGTCGAAGCCCATCTGGGACAGGATCGAGCCGGAGAACGTCTCGGGGCCGTAGAGGCGGAAGTTGTCCGGGCGGAACCGGACGATGGACAGGGTGGTGCCCTCGGCCACTGGACGAGCCCAGCCCGCAGGCACAGCTCTGCCCCGCGACGAGCGGCTCCTCACCGCAGGCGCCGTCGCGCTGCGTCTGCACCGGCGCACCGCCTGGGTGACCGCGGCCCTCGCCGTCGTCGTCGTGGTTCTGGTGGCCGCCTCGCTCGTGGTCGGCGAGTTCGTCATCACGGTCCCCGACGCGGTCGCGACCCTGCTCGGTGGCGCACCGGACCGCACCACCGACTTCTTCATCCACGAACGTCGCCTCCCCCGGGCGCTGGTCGCGGTGGCCGTCGGCGCGGCGTTGGCGACCTCGGGCGCGCTGTTCTGCGCGCTCACCCGCAACCCGCTGGCCAGTCCGGACATCATCGGCATCACCCAGGGCGCGTCGGCGGGCGGGGCGACGGTGATCCTCGTGCTGGGCGGCGGGATCGCGCAGGTCGCCGCGGGCGCGCTGGTCGGCGCGGCGCTCACCGCCGGGTTCATCCTGGCGCTGACGTGGTGGCGCGGGCTCAGCGGCGCCCGCCTGGTGCTGCTCGGCGTGGCGCTGGGCGCGCTGGCGATGGCGTACGTGGCGCACCTGCTCTCCCGGGGGTTCGTGGCCAGCGCGGTCACCGCCCAGATCTGGCTCACGGGCTCCCTGCAGGGGCGGGGCTGGGCCGAGCTCGAGCCGCTGGCGTGGGTGCTGGTCGTGGCGTCGGTGGTCGTCGCGAGCCGGTCCCGGTCCCTGCGCGCGCTCGCGCTCGGCGACGAGGTCGCGGTGGCCCTGGGCGTGCACCTGCGCCGAACGCGGTTGGTCCTGTTGGCGGCGGCCACGGTCCTGGCCGGTGCGGCGGTGGCGACGGCTGGGCCGATCTCGTTCGTGGCGCTGGTGGCTCCGCACCTGTCGCGGCTGCTCACCCGCAGCGACCGGGTCCTGCCGGCCGCTCTGCTGGGCGGAGCGCTGCTCCTGGCCTCCGACCTGGTGGCGCAGCACGCGTTCACGCTGCCGATCCCGGTGGGCGTGGTGACGGTGGTGCTCGGCGGCCTGTTCTTCCTGGGCCTGCTGTGGCGGGAGGGCCGGCGTGTCTGACCGGGCCGGCGTGGCTGACCGGGCCAGCGTGGCTGACCGGACCGACGTGTCCGAGAACCGCGACCGGCGTCCGTCCGCCCGCGAGGCCCGGCGCCCGCGCAACCCCCACCGGGCGGAGAGCTGGCAGCCGACCGTGCTGCGCCGGGTCCGGGTGCGCTCCGTCGAGCCGCTCGCGCCCGAGCTGGTGCGCGTCACGCTCGGGGGCGACGAGCTCGGGCAGTTCACCATCGCCGGCTCCGCGGACACCACCGCCGCCGCGGCCGGCGAACCCGCTCTCGTGCCCGCCGTGCGCAGCCCGTCCTTCGACGACGTCGTGGTGTTCTGCCTGCCCGATCCCGCGACGGGTGAGGTCACCCTCCCCGTTCCCGCGCCGGGCGGCGGGCTGGGTCACCCGCCGGGCGGCGTCGCGCTGGTGCGGGAGTACACCGTGCGCACGCTGCGGGACGGCGCGATGTGCGTCATTCTGATCCGCCACGCGGAGGGCGCGGGCGCGCGCTGGCTCGAGGCGGTCCGGCCGGGCGACGAGCTGACGATCGTCGGCCCGCGCGTGAGCCGCGCCCTCCCCGCGGTGGACCGCATGCTCGCCGTGGGGGACGCCACGGCCCTCCCCGCGCTGGCCCGGTTGCTCGAGGAGCGGCCGCCGACGCTGGACCTCGACGTGCTGGCCGCGGTGCCCGACCCCGCCGCGCTCCCCCGCACCCTGCTGCCCACTGTCGCCCCCGCCGACGCCGACCGCGTCCGGGTCCGGGTGGTGGCGGCGGCGCCCGGCTCGTCCGGCGAGCTCATCGGCGCGCTGTCCGCGGCCGGTCTGCCCACCGGGTTCGCGTGGGTGGCCGGCGAGTCCGGGATGGTCTCAGCCGTGCGCCGCCATCTCCTCGACCGCGGCCAAAACCCCGACCGAATCCAGTTCACGGGCTACTGGCGCCTCGGCGGTCCGTGAGTACTCCCCCTCCGCCGGCACGATTCCCGCTACCCTCCGATCGATCGCCGGGGTGTCCGTGCGGCGAGCTTTCTGGGAGGGAACGGATGACGGTGTCGACGTGGACGGTGGAGAACCTGGGCCTGGGCGATTTCTCGGAGGTGTACTCCGAGGAGTTGCAGACGTGGGTCAGGGCGATCAAGCGTGTGCGCCGCCGGGATGGTCAGGTGTCGGCGACGGGCCCCACGGAGAGTGGTGAGCGGGTCACGGTGATGATGCCGATCGGTTCCACGTGGACGGTGCGGTACGCGGGGTGTACGGACGACACGTGACGGGCGGCCGCTGAGGACTGGCCGGCCCCGCTCTTCGTGGGTGGGGCTGGGATGGGGTCGACGACGACGAGGTCCTCCTCCCCCACCCGACCCGCGGCCTCCGGGATGCGCGGAACCGGCGGGGTCAGCCCTCGAGTGAGCGGAGCCAGTCGCTGATTGCGCTGGCCAGCTGGTCCGGAGCCTCCACGGGCAGCATGTGTCCGGTCTCGGGGATCTCGACGTAGGTCACCTGCGGCGCCGAGTTCGCCTCCGCCCACCGGCGTTGTTCTTCCGTTAGCACCACCTGGTCGTGTGAGGCGCCCACGATCAGCAATGGGCACGGCGACTTCGCGGGGAAATCCCAGCGGTCGGGCCGTGCGCCGATCGCGATGGAGTGGGCGGCGAACCGCTCGGGCCCGTACACCCGCGCGGCGCGCAGTCGCTCGGCGCGGACCCGCGGGTCGTGACCGCGGTCGCCGTAGTAGACGGCCTCCATGCCGTCGAGGGCGATCTCCTCGTACTCCTCCTGGCTCAGGCCGGCTGCCCGTGCTGCCCGCGCCTTCGCGGATTGCGGGTCTTCGGCGCCCACCGGCGCGGTCACCAGGACGAGCCCTGCCAGCAGCTGGGGGTGCCGCTCGGCGAGGTGCATGGCGACCACTCCCCCGAGCGAATGCCCCACCACCACGCTGCCGGGCGCGATCTGCTCGGCCACCTCGTCGACGAGCGCATCGAGGTCTGCCACCGCCGGCAAGTCGAGCGCCGTGGCGCTCAATTCGCCAGGAAGGGCGCCGATCAACGGGGCCCACGTCTGGGCGTCGCCGTGGAGGCCGGGGAGAAACACCAGGGTCGGCACGGAAGCGACCATACTCGCGGCAACGAGGCGTGCGATATCCGCGGCAACGAGGCGTGCGATATCCGCGGCGCTACGGCGTGTCTATCCGAGCGCGCACCGGCCACCGCCGGACCTAGCCATCGCTGCCGACCGCACCGCCGCAGCGGAGATCGTAAAATCGCACCCAGCTTTCTCAAAGCGCACCGAGTGCAAGTATCAACGGAAACGAACCAGACGGGTATCCGAGCTACCGGCCAGCGCCGGGCCTTACAGTCCCGGTCAGCCCGCGGATACCGGCTGAAGACACCTTCCGCCCGCCCTCCGCGACTTTGGTTAGCTCTGGCCCGTCGGCGGATAGTGCCCCGTGGGGTGGTGGGATTCGGATCGGCGTCTAGTCAGGCGCAGTG